>CAYMRB010000149.1:0-9190 GCA_964392615.1 uncultured Planctomycetia bacterium
GCCGGGGCGGCCGCGTGCCGCGATCCGATCGTCACCGAGATCACTCCCGCCGGGACCTTCTGGCCCGCCGAGGACTACCACCAGGACTACTACCGCCAGAATCGCGCCCAGCCGTACTGCCAGGCCGTTATCGCGCCGAAGCTCGGGAAGCTCGGCTTGCAGCAATAGCTCGCACGAACGTCTCTCGTCGGAGACCCCGCGCAAGCCTCACCGAGAGTCGTTGTCGTCCGCTGCCGCCCTCGCCTCGCCCCAACGCTCCAGCTGCTCGAGCGGCAGAAAGCTCGGCTTCTGGACGACGTCCCGCGACAGCACGCGCTGAGCCAGCGTGGCGAGATGCGCGTGATGCGTGAAGAGGAGGACCTGCGTACGCGCAGCGAGATCCCCGAGCACCTCGAGCGCCGCCTGGGCGCGCGCGTCGTCGAAGTTCACCAGGATGTCGTCGACGACGAAGGGCATCGGGGGGTGCGAGTCGAGGTGATGCTCGAGACTCGCGAGCCGCAACGCGAGGTAGAGCTGATCGCGCGTCCCGTCGCTCAACCCCTCGACCCCGACGGTCTCGAGCGAGGAGACACCGCCCGGCCCCGGCGAGGAGCGCAGCGCCTCGACGACCGCGGCGCCCCCGTCCGTCGTCGCGGGCTGCAGCCGCGTGTACTTGCCGCACGTCAGTCGGCCGAAGAGGTCGCTGGCACGACTCAGAATCGGCGCCTGGTTCTCGCGGCGATAGCGGTCGATCTCTCGCTCGAGAATTCCGGCCGCCAGTCGCAACCGGATCCAACGCTCCGCGCCGTCGCGGATCTCCGCCAACGCGAACTGAGCGTCGACCGCGGCCGACTCGGCCGCAGCATCGCTACCGTCGGCGCGGTTCAGGTCGCTCTCGAGCCGGCCCAGCTCCTGCTCCGCCCGCGAGCGTTCCTCTTCGAGTCTGTCGGTTTCGGCCGCAATCTCCGCGACTTGTCGATCGAGCTCGTCGCGATCCACACCCTTCAACCGGTCGAGAAACGCATCGAGGGGCTCACCCGCCGCGTCCTCGACGAGGCGCTCCTCTCGCCGCGCGATGTCCTCGCGCAGCTTGCTGGCCTCGACCCAGAGCGTCTCGACCTTCGGGAGGTCCGCCGGGTCGTCGCAGCCCGCTTCCTCGCACAGCCGCTCGAGGCGCCGTCGCGACGTCTCGGCTCTCTCCTTCGCCGCCGCGAGCTCGCGCCGTACCTCGTCGAGTCGATCGCGCTTCGAGTCGCGCCGCGCAGCGTTCTTCTGCGCCTCCCTCGACATGCCGTGGAGCTTGCGAACGGCGGCGGACGGCGTCGAGTCCGCGAGCTCCGGGCAGGCGCTCTCGACGACGCGGGTCACGTCCTCGCGAAACACGTCCGCCTCCTCCGTGACCCGCGCGGCGCGGTCGCGACGGTCCTCGACGTCGTCGGCCGCCTTCCACAGGCCATCGATCCGCTCGAAGAGCTCGCGAGTTTCGTCCTGCGTCGCATCCGCGCGCAGGCCGATCGCGGACGCCTCATCGTGCCAGCTCGCCCGCGCCGCCTCGGCCCGGGTCGCGACGCTCTCCAGGTCGCGCTCGCGTGCGACGAGCTCGGCGCGCCGATCCCGCGCGCGCCCCCCGAGCACCTCGAGGTCCCGCCGCCTTTCGCGCAGGTCCTCAGCTCGCTTCCGCGCTAGCGCGATGAGCCCTCGCAAGCTGGCCACGCTGTCCGCATCGATGTCGGGCTCGAGAGCGGCGAGCTGCCGAGTTACGTCGCCGCGCGAGGCTTCGACACGCTTCTCGAGCTCGCTCTCGCTCGCCCGCAAAGTGCGCACGGCCTCTGCCGCGGCGACGAGGTCGGCGCGCGATCGCAGCCAGCCGGCCATCTCGCGCGGCGAGCTCGGATCGTCGCAGACTCCGCCCCACGCCGCGCGCCAATCCGCGAGCGTCGCCTCACGCGCCGCCTCCGTTGCGCCGAGCTTCTCGCGCAGAGTTTCGAGCCGCCGCCGTGCGGCCTCGACGTGCGCTTCGAGCCCGGCGTGCTTCGCGACGCGGTCCGCCTCGCGCCGCAATCGATCGGCGACGTCGTCGGCCTCGCTGACGGACTCGACGTAGGCCGCCTCGAGAGGCAGCCCCGCGCAGAACGCGTCGCGCTCGTCAGCGTCGGCGTCGCCCTCGAGCCAGTCGTCCCGCACGAGATTCCACCCGGCCTCCCGGCGCTCACGCGCGGCGGCGAGGTCCTCCTCGGACGGCACCGCCCCACCGCGCTCGAGCGCGGTGAGCTCCGCCGCGGACTGCTCGCACCTGTCGCGCTCCGCGTCGGCGTCGCGCTCGAGTGCCGCGTGACGCGCATCCAGCGCGGTGAGATCCGCCTCGAATCGCTCGACCGTCTCGCTCGACGGCACACGCGCAGCTTCGAGATCGGCGAAGCTCCCCGTGAAGTGCGCCAGCGCGGCGAGGTCGACGGCGACCTGCTCGTCGAGCGCCGTTCGTTGCGCCCGCACGTCGGCGAGGCGCTCCTGTGAGTCTCCTCCCGACAGCGACTCCAGCACCGCGACGAGATCGCCCGGATCGGGAACGACATCGATCGCCGCGAGTTCGGCCTCGATCGCCTCGAGGTCGATCCGCTGACGTTCGACGTCTGCCTCGATCGCCGCCTGCTCATCCTGCAGCCGCTCGCACTCCCGCGCTGAACGCAGAGCCGTCTTGCGACGCTCCGGCGCGATGCGCAAGGGCTCCATCTCGTCGGCACTCGGGACGACGCCGGGTCGCAGCTCCGCCAGAAGGTGCTCGACCCGAGCGCTGAGCGCGGCTTCCTCGCGCGACAGCCGCTCCGCTTCCGCACGGTCGTCCTCGTACTTCTTCACTCGGCTGTGCAGGTCTTCGATGACCGACACGTGCTCGACGAGCGCGTCCGGAATCTCGAGCTCGGCGAGGTACCGCTCGATCGACTCGATCTCCTCCGCATGCGCCCTTGCCGTCGCACGCGCGTCCCCGAGGCCCCGCTCCGCCTCGCGACGCTCGTCGCCGAACTTCGCGTGCAGCTCCGGCACATCGCCGCACGCGGCCAGATCGGCCCGCCGCATGGCCAGCAACTCGGCACGCGGCAATGCGTCCAGGAGCCGCGCGGCCTGCTGCCGCGCCGCGGTTTGACGGGCGAGTCGCTCGCACACGTCACGCGCGGCCGACTCCGCCGCGTCGCGCTCCTCGCGCAGGCGCTGCCAGCTCTCGGACGAAAGCGTCGTCGCTCGCAGGTCGGCCTGTGCCTGCTTGTAGCGCCCCATCGCCTCGTTGAACAGGCGCTTGCGAGCGCGCGGTGCGAAGAACTCCTCCATCTCTTCCTGCAGGCCGTCGAGCGTGCGCTGCAGCGTCGCGCTGCCGAGAGCCGCAGCCCACAGGAGGCGGCCGATCTCGCCCTCGCCGGCAAGGATCTCGCGTCCACCCCGGACGAGCTCGTCGTGATCGATTCCGAACAGACCGCTCCATAGATCGCGCGACAGCCCACATAGAAAGCCGTCGAGCACGCCGTCGTCGAGCACCTCCTCCGCCTGCGTCGCGGCGTGCAGCGTGTTCTTCCTGCCGCGACGGCGTAGGAACGCGAGCTCGCGGCCGTCCTCGTCGACGATGGCCGCCCCGACCCGAAGCTTGTCTCTCGCATGTCGGAAGTCGTCCGCATTCGCGGTGCGCTCCGACGGCCAGCCCCAGAGGAGATTGCGCAGCCCGCGCAACGCGGTCGACTTGCCGTGTTCGTTCGGGCCGTACACGATGTGGAGCCCGCGTTCGCCAGCCGATAGATCGAGGCCGACGCCGGCGAACGGCCCGAAGCGCGGAAAGTACAGCTCATGGATCCTCACGGCGTGTCCTCGGTGCGGATCAGCCGTGGCAGGAGCAGCTCGTGGACATCATCGAGCACGGCGCGCAACGCGTCGGGCCGATCGACCTCGAGACGATCCGCGCCCTCGGCGAGCTCGGTCGGCAGCTTCTGGACCAAATCGGCCAGCGCGCTCGTCGCGAGCTCGACCAGCGCGTCGTCGTCGGCGCGCAGCGTCTCGATGCCGCGCAGCAGCCCCCCGATCGCCGCATGGACTTCGGTGGACTCGCGTTGCTCGCGGATGGTCGACGTGTCGATCCGGACCTTCTCGACCCAGGCCCGCTCCGCGCTGATCTCCGTCGCGCGTCCGCGAATCTCGCCCGTCCAGCGGCGCGGCTCGGCGACGAACGCATCGTGCGCGGCGCAGGCGCCGTGAATCCGCACGCGTGTGGCGAGCTGTCGGCCCTCGGCGCGATCGAGCTCGCGAGTCAACGCTCTCTCGAATCGCTCCAGGACCGCGTCAGGGCTCTCCGCGTCCCGCGCGTCGACCTCGCAGAGCGCCCAGCGCCAGACGTCGGTCGAGTGGTGCTCGACCGAGCCGACCGCGCCGTTCTCGACCGAGACGAGCGTGCACCCCTTGGCGCCGGTCTCGCGGATGCTGCGCCCCTGGACGCAACCGCTGAAGACGATCCACGGCTCCTCGCAGAGGACTTCGCGCTGGTGGATGTGCCCGAGCGCCCAGTAGTCGTAGCCGCGACGCACGAGAGTCTCGACGCTCGTCGGCGCATAGGGTTCGTGGCCCTCACGCCCGTCCGCGCTCGTGTGCAGGAGGCCGATGTTGAACAGCCCCCTGTCCGCCTCCGGATACTGCGCCGCGAGATCCGTCGTGATCTCGCGGTGCGCGAAACCCTGGCCGTGAACCGCGACGCCGAGGTCGTCGAGCACCTCCGTCGCCGGTCGATCGGTAGGAAAGACCCGAACGTTGTCGGGGAGCTCGAGCGCGCGCGAGATGCGGCTCGCCGCGTCGTGGTTGCCACTGACGATGAACGCGCGGATACCGGAGCGGCCAAGGCGCGCCATCTGCAGGCGAAAGAACAGGCCCGTGTTGTGGTCCTTCCAGTCGCCGTCGTACACGTCGCCGGCGATCAGGACGAACGCCACCTCCCGGTCGATCGCCAGCTGCACGAGATTCTCGAGCGCGTGGCGGGTGGCGCCGCGGATCTCGTCGGCCGGCGCACCGTCGTAGCGCGACAGGCCGCGCAGCGGACTGTCGAGGTGCAGGTCCGCGCAGTGCAAGAAGCGAAAGCTCATCGGCCGCGTGGCTCCGGTTCCCTACCCATCTCGGATTCGCTTCGCCTCCTTCTCGCGCGCGATCTCCTCCCTCGACAGGGCCATCAGGCCGCCGACCGGGGAACCGTACTCCGGTCGCGAAAACGTGTCAACGGCACGGGGCGACGCCGTGACGCCGCCGCTCGACGCCGCTACCATGGCCCGGTACCGACCCGACCCGCAACGAGGTATTCGACCATGCCTATGGGTGATGGCGGCCGCGCGACCCGCCGCCCCGCATTCTGCGCCGACGATTCCATCGGACTGGCACGCCGGCATTTCGCGGTCGAGGCCGCGACGGCCGAGGAGCTGCCGAGCGACCGCGACCAGAACTTCCTGCTGACGACGGAAGCCGGCGAGCGATCCGTGCTGAAGCTCGCGAACGCTGCCGAGGACCGATGCGTACTCGAGCTGCAGAACGACGTGCTCGATGCGCTCGACGCCGCCGAGACGCCGTGCCCGCGAGTCCTGCGAGCCCCGACCGGTGATTCGATCGTGCGCGTCGACGGCCCCGCGGGCGACGCCCACCTCGCGCGGCTCCTGTCGTGGGTCGACGGCACCCCCCTCGCGGAGCACGCTTCTCGCCCGGCCGCCCTCCTGCGCCGCGTCGGCGCGTTTCTCGGGCGCGTCGATCGCCGTCTCGAGCGGTTCGAGCATCCGGCCGCCGCACGCGAGTTCCACTGGGACCTCGCACGAGCCGGCTCGGTCATTCGGAAGCACAGCGAGGAGATCGGCGACGCCGAGCGCCGCGGGATCGTCGCCGAGCACCGCGCGCTCTGGGACACGCACGTCGAACCGGCCTTGCCGGCGCTCCGGCGCAGCGTAATCCACAACGACGGCAACGATCACAACCTGATCGTGCGCGACGATGGCGAGATCGCGATCATCGACTTCGGCGACATCGTGTCGACCGCGACCGTATGCGAGCCGGCCATCGCCGGAGCCTACGCGATGCTCGACGCGGACGACCCGGTCGCAGCGCTTGCCGAGCTCGTCGGTGGCTACGACGCTGTCCTGCCGTTGACCGACCTCGAAATCGAGCTCGTCTACCCACTCGCGTGCCTGCGCCTCGCGACCAGCGTCACGATCGCGGCTTTCCAGCGCCGCCGCGAGCCGGGTCTCGAGTACCTGTCCGTGTCCGAAGAGCCGGCGTGGCGCACGCTTGCGGCGCTGCGAAGCGTGCCGCTGGACGGTGCGCGAGCGGCGTTGCGCGAAGCCTGCGGCCGTCCCGTCCGGGCGACGCGAGGCACGGACTCGATTCGGGAGTACCGCCGCGAACACCTCGGGTTCAACCTCAGCACGTCGTACGGCGAGCCGCTCGAGATCGTCCGCGGCGCGGGCGCCTATCTCTACGACGCGGCGGGACGCGCCTACCTCGACATGGTGAACAACGTGTGCCACGTCGGGCACTGCCACCCCCGCGTGGTTCGCGCCGGGCAGCGGCAGATGGAGACGCTGAATACGAACACGCGCTATCTGCACGACGGCATCGTCGAGTACTCCGAGCGCCTGCTGGCACACTTCCCCGCCCCGCTGTCGGTCGTGTTCTTCGTGTCGAGCGGCAGCGAAGCGAACGAGCTCGCGCTGCGCCTCGCCCGGACGCACACGGAACGCGAGGACGTCGTCGTCGTCGACGGGGCGTACCACGGCAACACGAGCCGCCTGGTCGACCTCAGCCCGTACAAGCACGACGGCAAGGGCGGCCACGGAGCGCCACCGTGGGTCCACGCCGTCGCGATGCCGGACGGCTACCGCGGCCTGCACCGCGGGACCGGAGAGGAGACCGGACTCGCGTACGCGAAAGAGGTCGGCCGCGCGCCCCCGGTGCGTGACGGAACGGTTGCCGCCTTCCTCTGCGAGTCCCTCCTCGGATGCGGCGGCCAGATCGAGCCGCCCGCGGGATACCTGCGCGAGTCGTTCCGTCGCGTCCGGCAGGCCGGCGGCGTCTGCATCGCCGACGAGGTCCAGGTCGGATTCGGCCGGGTCGGCAGCCGCTTCTGGGGATTCGAGCTCCAGGACGTCGTTCCCGACATCGTCACCCTCGGCAAGCCGATGGGCAACGGACACCCGCTCGCAGCCGTCGTGACGACGCCGGAGATCGCCGCCTCGTTCGACAACGGCATGGAGTACTTCGCCACCTACGGCGGCAATCCGGTCTCGTGCGCCATCGGCACCGCGGTGCTCGACGTCATCGAAGACGAGGACCTGCAGGACAACGCGCTACGGACCGGCGAGCACCTGATGGCGGCCGCCCGCGACCTCGCCGGCGACCACCCGCTCCTCGGCGAGGTCCGCGGGCGCGGCCTCTTCGTCGGCATCGAGCTCGTGCGAGACCACGAGACGTTGGAACCGGCCGCCGAAGAAGCGACCGCGATCGTCGAACGCCTGAAGGCCCGCGGCCTCCTGCTCAGCACGGACGGCCCGCTGCACAACGTGATCAAGATCAAGCCGCCGATCGTGTTCCGGAGAGCACACGCCGACCGCTTCGTCGCCGAGCTGGAGAGGGCTCTACGGAGCCTGAAACCCCGTTGACGGTTGCCCGCCGGGGGGGCGGGGGGGGGGGGGGGGGGGGGGGGGGGGGGCGCCCCCCCACGCCCGAAGCCGAAGATCAGCGCGAGCCGATCCGCACGTAGCCGCGCTGTCGAGCGCCGGTGTAGATCTGACGGGGACGGCCGATCTTGAAGCCGTCGTCCTTGTGCATCTCGACCCAGTGCGCGATCCAGCCGGGCAGGCGGCCCATGGCGAACAACACCGTGAACATGTTCACCGGAATGCCGAGGGCCTGGTAAATCACGCCGGAGTAGAAGTCGACGTTCGGATACAGACTTCGGGACAGGAAGTAGTCGTCCGAGACGGCGATCTCCTCGAGACGCGCCGCGATGTCCAGCAACGGGCTATGGATCTCGAGCTTCCCGAGCACGTCGTGACAGACCTGCTTGAGGATCTTGGCCCGTGGATCATAGTTCTTGTAGACGCGGTGGCCGAAGCCCATCAGACGGGCGTCGGGATCGCCGGACTTCGCGCGCTCGACGAACCGCTCCGCGCTGCCGTCGCCGTCCGCGATCGCCTGGAGCATGCGGATGACCTGCTCGTTGGCCCCGCCGTGACGGGAGCCCCAGAGCGCGCCGATGCCGGCGGAGATCGAGGCGAACAGGTTCGACAGCGAGCTGCCGACGAGCCGCACCGTGCTCGTCGAACAGTTCTGCTCGTGGTCGGCGTGCAGCAGCAGGAGAAGATCGACCGCTCGCGCGACGACGGGATCCGGCTCGTAGTCCGAGCACGGCACGGAGAACATCATGCGAAGGAAGTTGCTCGAGTAGTCGAGCGAATTGTCGGGGTAGGTGAACGGCTGGCCGATCGAGTGCTTGTACGAATACGCCGCGATCGTGGGCAGCTTCGCCATCAGCCGGATGATCGCGTCTCTTTCCGCACCCGGCGTCCCCGGCGTGTGGAACTCCGGGTAGAAGGCCGACAGAGCGCCGACGACCGCCGAGCACACGGCCATCGGGTGGGCGTTGCGCGGGAAGCCCCCGTAGAACCGCTTGACGGTCTCGTGGAGCATCGTGTGCACCCGCACATCGTTGACGAAATCGTCGAGCTCGCCCCGGGTCGGCAGCTCACCCCAGATCAGCAGGTGCGCGGTCTCCAGGAACGATCCGCGCTTGGCGAGCTCCTCGATGGGATAGCCGCGATAGCGCAGAATGCCCTTCTCGCCTTGGATGAAGGTGATCCCGCTCTCGCAGGAGCCCGTGTTGCCGTAGCCCGGATCGAGCGTGACGAGGCCCGTGCGCGAGCGCAAGGACGTGAGATCGATCCCCCGCTCGCCTTCCGAGCCCTCGACAATCGGAAACTCCTCTTCGCGTCCATCAAACTTCAGAGTCGCATTGTCTGTCACGGTTTTCGGCCTCGCCAATCGATAGATTCGTGCGCGTAGTCAGAAAAGAAAACGGGACACCCCCAAACGCCCTATGCTACTCGAACGGCCCGCGGGCCGCCAGACCGCGATCCGCCCGAACATCGGGCGCCAGCCCGACTTCCGATGACCGGGCACGCCGTGCGGTGCGTCGAAAGTGGGACCGTCA
>CAYMRB010000149.1:9200-20513 GCA_964392615.1 uncultured Planctomycetia bacterium
GGGGCCCATGGGGCCCCCCCCCCGACACCCACGCGGGCGCGGGGCCCGGGGGCCGCCCCGGGTGGCGCGGGCCCGCCACGGCGTCCCAGAGCGCCACGGTCCTCTCGAACTCGCGCCTCGCCAGCCGGAGCTGACGCCTGGCGCGACGGCGGGCCTCGCCGCCCGCTTGCAGGCTGGCCTGCGACTGCCGGCGCAACGACTTGAGTCGCGCGCCGCTCTCCTCGATCGCCTGGCGGGTCGTGCGTATCAACGAGCGAGCAAACTCGACGAACGCCCGGGGCTGTTCCTCGAGCTCCGCGAGCAGCCGCTTCTCCGCCAGGGAGCAGCGCGTCAGGAGGATGACCTCCGGCTGCAGCTGGCGGAGATTCCGCGCCAGCCCGACCAGCGCGAGGGCCCGAATCAGCCACTTGGTCGGGTCCCAGTGGTAGAACCGGATGCCGTTGCGATAGTCGATCGGGAACGCGTGGTGGAAGTTGTGATACCCCTCGCCGAACGTGAACAGCGCGGTCACCCAATTGTCGCGAGACGTGTGAGCGTCGGAGTAGGTCTGCTTCCCGAAGGTGTGGCAGACCGAGTTGATCGCGAACGTGCAGTGCTGATTGAACACGATACGAGCCAGTCCGGCCACGAACAGCCCGCCCCAGACGTCGCCCCACAGGGCCGCGATCCCCATCGGCAGGGCGAAACTCCCCACAACGGCGAGGGGGACGTAGAATCGGTGCTGAAGGCGAACCACCGGATCCTTCCAGAGGTCGGGGGCCAGCCGAGCATCCGCCGCGATGCCGCTCGAACGGAACAGCCAGAGGAGATGCGCATACCAGAACCCCTTGCGGATGCTGTACGGATCCCGATCACTGTCGACCGCGCGGTGGTGCTGACGATGGTCGACGCACCATTCCCACACCGAGCCCTCGAAACAGGCGCCACCGGCGAGTGCGAGGGCCCACCGCACGAACGGATGCGCGTCGAACGAACGGTGTGAGAAGAGCCGGTGGTAACCGGCGGTGATCCCGAGCCCGGTGATCGCGGACATCAAGACTGCCAACGCGACGGTCAGCCAGTGAAATTGGCCGTTCGCGAGCCACACCGCTGTCCCGACGACCGCCGCTGGCGGCGTCAACACCAGAAACAGGACGTTGCGCCAGTTCATCGGCCCACCGTCTCGTTCGCTATGCATCAGAACCTCGAGGCCTCGGGGCTTACGACGTGCGGAGCCCACGGAATCTCCGCTCTCCCGGCAGCTCGAAATCTGCCTATCGAGCTCGCCACGATCCGGCCGGACGAACAGCAGCCTCCGGCCGGGTCGCCTCCGAACGATTCGGTCTCGCGCCGCTGATCAGCGACGCCGTCCCTTGCGAGCGCTGGCCCGCTCGGCACGACGCTTCGCCTTGGCGATCTGCCGCAGCGACTCCTTCTTCTCGCGCCGTCGGCGCTCAGAGGGCTTCTCGTAGAAGCGGCGCTTCTTGATCTCCCGGAACAGCCCCGCCCGCGAGCAGGTTCGCTTGAAACGCAACAGGAACCTCTCGGCGGGCTCCCCGTATCTGGCCGTCACACGAATGGACATGGCAGGAAAAAGATCGTCTCCGGGAAAGCCGCTGGCAGGCGGCGGCCGACTAGCGCATCGCACCTCCATCCGGACTGTGCTACGAACTCCCCAGCGGCTGGAGAAGCCGTCGTCACGCCCTGTCCGGAAGGCCGTCGTCCGCGGACAACCGACCCCATATAAGCGCTCAACCCTTGGTTTGCAACCGGATTCCACCCGTACTCCGGGCTCGCCAGCGCCTCATTCGTCGAATCAGTGACAGATATCCAAAAGCTGGATCCGAGTCGCACGCAAACGGTCGACGATGACCGCCGAAAAGCGCTTCAACAACGCGTATCCGAGGTCGGTGTCCGCCTCGCACTTGCCGCGCAGACAGCGGGCGTCCATGGCGATCGTGCGGGTTGTCTCGACCGCGCGCGCGCCGAAGCTCCACACATACGGCGGGAAGAGCCAGGACCAACCGAGCACGTCGTCCGCGTCGAGCGTCTGGATCGTCGTCATGCCTCGATCCACCGACTCCACGTCGACCGCGATCCGGCCGGAGCGAATCACATAGATGCGATCCGCGTCCTCGCCCTGGTGAAAGACCGACTGCCCCGCCTGGAAACTCGCGTAGGAAGCACACCCCGCCAGTTCGGCGATATGCTCCTCTTTCATACCCTGGAAAAACGGGAGATCTCTCAGGATAGCTGCGAAATCCTGTTCCGACATCGTCTCCTCCTGGCTCGAAGCCTGAATCGACCGTCGCCCGGACGGTCTCCGGGCCCGACGTGCGCCGAATGATACCGCGGCGCAAGCGCGAGAATCAACAAATATTTAACGTTAAATCTTTGACAACCAAGATCGCCCCAAGTACTCTCCTCTACGCGATGTTCCGTGTCCCAGTGCCGGCACTCCGGTGCCGATAAGCCCGTCGAAGAAGCGCCCGGTGTGCGGAAGACAGGCGGTCCGCCCGATATCGAGGTGTGAAGGCGGAGGCAGCATGGTGCATTGCCGAACGCCTGCAACGAAGAGATCGGGCGAAGCGGTCGCCTCCACGCCGAGTCGATCCGCGCGACGACGGACTGCTCATTCGGAGCCACCGCTGCTGGACGACCGGACGACCCAAGCGGAGGCGCCTGGACTCGATGGCCACTCGAAAGCCCCTCCCACAGCCGGTAATCCAACGCCTGCCGAGATACCTGACGCACGTTCTCGAGCTGCGGAATTCCGGCATCGAGTGGGCGTCGTCCGTGATCCTGGCCGAGGCGCTCGGCCTCACGTGCTCGACGGTCCGGCAGGACCTCTCCCACCTCGACCTCGTCGGCGTCGCGAAGCGCGGCTACGACACGGTCGTGCTGGAGGGAGTGCTGCGGAAAGAGCTCGGCACGGACAGGCGCCATCGATTGGTGGTCGTCGGAGCGGGACACCTCGGTCGCGCCCTGCTCCTCGATCGCGGCATGTGGCAGCACGGTTTCGAGGCGGCCGGAATCTTCGACGTCAACCCCCGTACCGTCGGAACGCGAGTGGGCAGGTTCGCCGTGCGTCCGATGACGGCCCTGAAATCCGTCGTCCGCTCCCGGTCCGTCCAGATGGGCATTATCTCGGTCCCGGCCGAACACGCTCAGGACGTAGCAGACCGGCTTGTCGAGTCCGGCGTCGACGGGATTCTCAACCTCGCCTATGTGCACGTTCGAACGCCGCAACGGGTTCCGGTGATCGACGCGCGGCTCCTGGCGAGACTTCAGGAACTGGCGTACGCCATCAGGATACGCAAACAAGACAGTTAGGCAAAGCTTCTATGACGCTTCGAGCGCAGACATTACTGCGAGCGACACTACCGACCGCGGCGAGGGAGAACGCCCGATGACGATCAAACACGTCGATCAGAGCACCCTGGAATCCTGGGTGGACGAGCTGATTCGACTCGGACGGGTTTACGGCGCCCAGGCCAAAGCGGACCGCTTCGCCTTCGGGCCGTTGACCCGAGCCGGCGACCTGCGGCTCGACTACGACGTCACGATTCTGCCCCCTAAGAAGTACTTTCAACCCCAGAAGGAGGTACTGCTCAGATTCGACCGCGAGAAGGGCTACGAAACCGTCCTCGACGACGAAAGGTTCGTGCTCTTCGGCGTCCATCCGTACGATTATGTCGCCATCGATCAATTGGATGAGATCTTCTCGTCCAACAACTATGACGCCCACTACATGACGCGCCGCGAGAGCGCGACGATCGTCGTGAGCGACGTCCAGACGGTCTCGGCCGACGTCTTCGCCGGGTGCATGGGCAACGCGACCGTGGGCAAGCGCAACGGGTTCGACGTCCTGCTGACGAAGCTCGACGACGATTCGTATGTAGTCGATGCGCGGACGGAGAGGGGCGAGTCACTGGTGGGCCCGCTGGCCGGTTCGCCCGACGCGGACGAGGCCACGCTCGATCGTCGCAAGCAGGAATGGGCCAGAATCGAGCGGGCCCTGCGCAAGCACGACCTGCGGATGGATCCGGAACGTATTCCCGAGCTCCTCGGCGAATCGGAGGAGCATCCGGTCTGGAAGCGCAAGGCCGACCTCTGCTACTCGTGCGGCTCGTGCAATCTCGTCTGCCCCACCTGCTACTGCTTCGACGTGCAGGAGGACTTCGACTGGAGCCTGCAGACCGGTGAGCGAACGCGGGTCTGGGACGGCTGTATGCTCAGCCGGTTCGCGGAAGTGGCCGGTAACCACAACTTCCGGAGCCAGAAGGAAGCGCGCTACCGGCACCGGTACTACCGCAAGGGGAAGTACGTGTGGGACACGATCGGTCAGATCGCGTGCGTCGGCTGCGGGCGCTGCATCAGCGCGTGTACCGCGAACATCGCCAACCCGGCGGAGATCTTCAACACGCTGCTGGAGGAGAGACCATGAGTGCGACGAATGGTACTCGCGCAGGTCCCGATATCTACCTGCCGGCGCCGGCCACCATCGTCGAATCGACAGCGGTGACGGCCAACGAACGCTTCTTCAAGTTCCGCATGGAGTCGGACGGCGAGTTCGACTACGCGCCGGGCCAGTTCGCCGAAGTGTCCGTCCCCGGAATCGGCGAGGCGCCGATCTCGATTTGCTCGTCGCCGTCGCGAACGGACAAGGGCGAGTTCGAGATGGTCATCCGCCGTGCCGGCAACGTCACCTCGGCGCTCCACCGCCTCGAGGCGGGAGACAAGGTCGGCATCCGCGGCCCGTTCGGAACGAGCTACCCCGTCAACGACGACATGAAGCGTGGCGATGTCCTCTTCGTCTGCGGCGGTCTGGGGCTCGTCCCCGTCCGCTCGGCGATTCAATGGGTGCTCGATCACCGGGAGGACTACGGCAACGTGACGATCCTCTTCGGAGCGCGAAGCCCGCAGGATCGTCTCTTCGTCGACGAGGTCTACGACCTGAAGGTGCGCAAGGACGTCACCGTGATGGAGACGGTAGACTTTGCCGACCCGACCTGGGGCGGCAGCGTCGGCGTCATCACGACGCTCTTCCCACGCATCCAAGTCGATCCGGCGAAGACGACCGCCATCGTCTGTGGCCCGCCGATCATGTACAAGTTCGTCCTGATGGAGCTGCACAAGCTCGGCATGGCGAACAAGTACATCTATGTGTCTCTCGAGCGCCATATGAAGTGCGGCGTCGGGAAGTGCGGCCATTGCCAGATCAACGGCCTGTACGCGTGCCAGGAGGGTGCCGTCTTCCGGTACTCCGACATCGCGACCGTGAAGGAGGCGATCTGATGAGCAAGCCCAGAATCGCGATCTTCGACTTCGCGTGCTGCGAAGGCTGCCAGCTGCAGATCGTCAACATGGAAGAGGAGATTCTGCAGCTCCTCGCCGTCGTCGATCCCGTCGAGTGGCGTGAGGCTATCTCGGATCAAAGCGACGAGTACGACATCGCCATCATCGAGGGTTCAGTCACCCGCCCCGAGGATGCGGAGAAAGTGAAGCAGATTCGCGAGCGCGCCAAGATCGTGATCGCGCTCGGCGCCTGCGCGACCTTTGGCGGCGTCAACAAGATCAAGAACAACTTCGACCTCGACGAGGTCAAGACCGAGGTCTACGGCGACGACGCCGGGATGCCCCACCTCGCGACCGCGCCGACCCAGTCGGTGTCGGAGGTGGTCAAGGTCGACTACGAAGTCCAAGGGTGTCCGATCGACGCCAGCGAGCTGGCGTATGTCGTTCGTTGCCTCCTCGCAGGCAAGGAACCGGTCATTCCGGACCATCCCGTCTGCGTCGAGTGCAAACTCAAGGAGAACTGCTGCCGCTACGAGTACGACGAAATCTGCCTCGGGCCGCTCACGCGAGCCGGCTGCGACGCACGATGCCCGTCGAACGGCGTCTGGTGCTTCGGCTGCCGGGGATTCGTCGCAGAGCCGAACCTCCACGCCGCGCGCGCAGTCATGGAGACCTACGGAAAGACCGTGGACGACCTGAAGAGCCGCCTCACGCTATTCGGGAGTCAACAGGAGTCGGCCCTATGACCAGAACCACCGATATCAACGTCAAGCACGTCACGCGGATCGAAGGACATGGCAACATCGTCGTTCGCGCCGCTGACGGGACGATCGAGAAAGTCGAGTGGCAGGTTCCGGAGGCGCCTCGGTTCTTCGAGGCGATGGTCCGGGGCCGCAGCTTCGAGGACATCCAGACGATCGTCAGCCGCATCTGCGGCATCTGCTCGGTCACGCACTCGTTCGCCGCAATCAAGGCGATCGAGGATGCCCTCGACGTCGAGGTGTCGGAGCAGACGGACAGGCTTCGCTTGCTGACACTCTACGGCGAACAGCTCGAGAGCCACGCCCTGCACGTCGGCTACCTCGTTGCTCCGGACCTCCTCGGACAGAAGTCCGTGGTGCCGCTCGTCGCGTCGCACGGAGACGTCGTCAAGACGATCATCGCGATCCACCGCGTCGGCAACCTCGTGATGGAAGTGCTCGCGGGCCGCAAGACCCACCCGGTCCGGCTCAAGCCGGGCGGCTTCGCGATGCTGCCGACCGAGGTCGAGCTCCG
This sequence comes from uncultured Planctomycetia bacterium, assembly GCA_964392615.1. Classification (GTDB taxonomy): domain Bacteria; phylum Planctomycetota; class UBA8108; order UBA8108; family UBA8108; genus CAYMRB01. The sequence continues at coordinate 15,753 of CAYMRB010000149.1, forward strand.
TTCGCTGCAGAAGGAGCTCGAGGACACCGTGCCGCGGCTGAAGGTACTGGCCGAGGTGGTCGCCAGCCTAGCCGGTGGCTTCCCGGACTTCAGCCGGGAAACGGAATACATCGGGCTGGTCAATCCGCCGACGTATCCGTTCTACCACGGCAACATCGGCAGCACTGACACCGACGAACAGGTGCCGGTTCAGGAATTCGAACGCGTCGTCAACGAGTACGTCTCGCCGCAATCCACGGCGAAGTGGGCGCGTTGGCACCGCGACTCCTACGCGGTCGGCTCGCTGGCTCGCTTCAACCTGAACCACGAGCATCTGCAGCCGTTGGCCAAGGGCGTGGCGGCCTCTCTCGGCCTCCAGCCGGGCTGCTGCAACCCGTACTTCAACAACGTCGCCCAGGTCGTCGAGGCAGTCCAGGTCGTCGAGCGGTCGCTGCAGATTCTGGACGAGGTTCTCACGACCGGTATCAAGCCGGAGCTGCCGAAGGTCACGCCTCGCGCTGGCGTCGGCGCCGGCGGCGTCGCGGCGCCGCGCGGTATCCAGTTCCACCGGTACGAGTTCGACTCGCAGGGCAACTGCGTGGCGGCGAACCTCTGCATCCCGACGAACCAGAACCACGCGAATATCCAGAAGGACTTCGAGGCACTCGTGCCGACGATCATCGACCGGGAGCAGGATGAGATCCGTCTCCTCATGGAGATGCTCGTCCGGGCCTACGACCCGTGCGTGTCGTGCTCGACGCACTACCTGAACGTGGATTTCGTGTGACGCCACCAACGGCGCAGACCGTTCTGATCGGCATGGGGAACCCCCTCATGCGCGACGAAGGAATCGGCCCCCGGGTGCTCGAGGCGCTCAACGAGCGCAACCTCGTGCCTCCGGGGGTCGAGGTCGCCGACCTCGGCACGGCCGGTTTCCAAGTGCTTCACGTGATCGCTGGCCGCCGCAAGGCCGTGTTCATCGATTGCGCTCGGATGAGCGAAACGCCCGGTACGATGCGGCGGTTTACGCCGGACGAAGTGAAATCGCAGAAGGTCTTGACGCGGCTGTCGCTTCACGAGGGCGATCTGTTGCATACGCTCGAGCTATCGCGTCAACTGGGCGAGCGTCCCGAGGAGGTGGTGATCTTCGGCGTGGAGCCGGACGAGATCGCCCCGGGACAGGAGCTTTCGGCCGCGCTCGCGGCACGTCTTGACGAGTACGTCGAGGCCGTCACGGCAGAGCTGAAGATCGCACCGCCGGCTTGATCGCTGTTTCGACCCCGGCAGGACAACCCGCATGCACGAGTTCGCGATCTGCAGTCGCATCGTCGAAAGCGTCCTGGAGGAATACGCGCGAATCGAGCCGGCGCCCAGCCGGCTGCTGAAGGTGCGCGTCGTCGCCGGACGGATGCATCAACTCGTGCCGGAGTACCTGTCCTTCGCGTACGAAGTCCTGACTCGCGAGACTCCGGTGGCGGGATCCGAAATCGAGATCGTGCCCGTCCCGGTCCGCGGACGCTGCCGCTCTTGTGGCTGGGAGGGCGAGATCGCCCCTCCGGTGTTCCGCTGTGACGGGTGTGACGAATTCGACGTCGAGACGACAAGCGGCATGGAGCTCCGCCTGGACGGCCTGGAAATAGAAGACGAGAGTTAGAGGACGATGAGCCAGAGATCGATCAAGGTCTACCGCGACCTGATGGGGGCGAACGAGGAGTGGGCGGCGAAGACCCGCGGTGTGCTCGCCGAGAAGAACATCGCGATGCTGAACCTGATCGGCTCGCCGGGCTCAGGCAAGACGACCCTGCTCGAGTGCGCGGTCGATGGCTTGCGCGAGCGCGTGCGGTTCGCCGTGCTCGAAGGCGACGTCGAGACGACCCGTGACGCGGAGCGCCTCGACGCGCTCGACGTACCGGTCAGCCAGCTCCTCAGCGGCGGCTCGTGCCACCTCGAGGCGAAGCTCGTTCACCACGCGCTATGCGATCTGGACTTGGACGCGCTCGACGTCGTCTTCGTCGAGAACGTCGGCAATATGGTCTGCCCGGCCGAGTTCGACATCGGCGAACAGGCCAAGGTCGCCGTCCTGAGCATCACGGAGGGCGAGGAGAAGCCCCTGAAGTACCCGCTGCTCTTCCGCGAGTCCGCGGCCGTCGTGCTCACCAAGACCGACCTGCTCCCCCACCTGCGCTTCGACATGGCCGCCTGCCGCGATCACGTCCAGCAGGTCAACGGCGCGATCCCGGTCTTCGAGGCCTCGTCCACGACGGGCGAGGGCGTCGACGCGTGGATCGACTGGGTGGTAGCCCAGCGCGCGGCGGCCCCGTCGAGCTGACCTCCCCCACCCAGACCCGGCACGAAAAAACGCGGGCGTCGCTCGGACGCCCGCGCCGCTACTTGCTACGAGAAGTCAGGCGCGGACGCCGCTCGGACGCCCGCACCGTACTTTCCTTCCTCTCACTCGCTCGCGACCGCCTTCTTCGGACGGCTGATCAACGCGGCGATCACGGCCGCGACGATGCACAGGGCACCGAGGATCGTGAACGCCAGGGGGAAGTCGCCCATGTCGCCGAGCTTGCCGCCCAGCACCGGGCCGAAGACTCCGCCGACGCCGTAGGCCAGGAAGACCCAGCCGTAGTTCTGGCCGACGTACTTGGCTCCGAAGGTATCGGCCGTGATCGTCGGGAACAGTGCGAAGTTGCCGCCGAAGTTGAAGCCGATCAGGGTCGCGCCGACGTACAGCAGGTACTCGTTGCCGGCCATCGACGTGAACAGGAGGACGAAGACGCCCTGCGTCGCGCACATGACGACGATCGAGAGCTTGCGACCGAGCTTGTCGCTGATCGTGCCCCATGCGATCCGCCCGATGCCGTTCGCGAGGCTGAAGAAGACGGCCATCGCAGTTCCCGCGATGGCGCTCGCCTTGACTGCTTCGATGCCATTCTCGACCAGGGGCAGAGGGGGGAACTGCTTCATCAAGCCGATGCTCATCAGCCCGGCCCCGGCGCTGAAGGTAAATACGGCGAGAATCATGTAGAACTGCGGCGTCCGCAGCATCTCGCCGCTGCGGAAGTCGACGGTGCCGGCGGCCGGCGCGGCCCCCGCGGAGTTCACGGGCGGCTCCCAACCAACGGGCTTCCAGCCATCCGGCGGGAAGACCATCCAGATCGATCCGATGGCAACGATCACGAAGAACGCGACGCCGTAGATCATGAACACCGTCGGCAGGCCCATTTCGGCGATCAACTGTCCCCACGCGCCCGCGAGCTTGACCCACCCCATGGCGCCGAAACCGAAGCCGGCCACAGCGAGCCCGGTGATCATGCCCTTCTTGTCGGGGAACCAGCGCATCGCGACGGCGATCGGTACGACATAGGCGAGACCGATGCCCGCGCCGCCGACGACACCGATGAAGATGAAGTGAAGCCAGAAGCTCTTTCCCGCCAAGAGACCGGCCAGGACATATCCCGCCCCGAGGACGACACCGCCGGCCGCCGCCAGTTTGCGAGGGCCGACCTTCGGCATCAGACGACCCGCCAGCACCATGACGATCGCGAACAGGGCCAGTCCCGCCGAGAAGATCCACTGGCACTGCGTCTTCGTGAAGCCGTAGATCAACCCGTCGAGGTTCTCCTGCGGGACCTTGGACTTCACGATCTCGTCAATCTGCGCGACAACCTCCGTCTTCTTGCCATCCAACTCCTTCTGCTTCGCCGCATCCTGCTCGCCCTTGCGCTGAGCGGTCAGGGTCTTCAGCTCGTCCTGAGGCCCCTTGAGGGCTTCCTGGAGCGACGCGTAGGTAGCGTCATCAATTCCGAGCTGCGACGCCGAATAGACGACCTCGATTTCCCTCGGGGCCTTCGCACCGAGCCCCGGCGTGAATACGGACCAAGCGTAGATAGCTCCGAGGCAAAGCTGAATAAGGAGTGCTCCCACAACGACAAGCCAGCGGTTGAAGACTTTTCCTTCTGACACGCTCGATTCTCCTTCCGTCGTGATTCGAAAAACGCCCACACCCTGACCCCGCCATCATCCGGACCCGCCAGGCGAGTACAGGGCGGGCCGAATCCGTCCATATACAGGGCGGTGCGGACCCTATCCATGACATCGGACACAGGCGGTGGGTTTGTTCAGAAAGAGGCCGAAATCAGCAGATACGGGGCAACTGCTCGCCGTAGGGCTTCTGAAGGATCCGCCGTCCACCGATCGTCGTGTGGAGCTCGCAGACGCCGTCCTGAATCTCCTCGACGCGACCGATGACGCACGATTCGCGGCCGCGCGGATCGTCTCGCATCGCGTCGAGTGCGCGCTCGACCGCTCGCTCGCGGACGACGCAGACGACCTTGCCCTCGTTCGCGATCTCGAGAGGGTCGAGTCCGAGCATATCGGCGGCGTGGCGCGCGTGGGGCGGCACCGGAAGCGCCTCCTCCTCGAGCGTCACGTGCCAGCCGCTCTGCCGCGCGAGGTCGGCCACGACGCCAGCGACGCCGGAGCGGGTCGGATCGCGCAGGAACGCGACGTCGTCGCCGACCGCGTCGAGCAGGCGTGCGATGAGACCGTTCAGCGGCGCGGCGTCGCTCTTGAGGACGCTCTCGACCTCCGGCATCTCCCGCGCGAGCATGACCGCAAGCCCGTGCTCTCCGATCGGCCCGTTGACGAGGAGCCCATCGCCGGGCTGCACGCGCTCCGGCGCGAGCTCGCGCCCCGCGGGGCTGCGCCCGCCCCCGGCCGGCGGCACGTAGATGCCGGCGGCCTGCTCGCGCCCGCCGCCCGTCGGGTCGCCCGTCC
>CAYMRB010000150.1:0-19778 GCA_964392615.1 uncultured Planctomycetia bacterium
GGAAGAGGCTCGACGCGAGTCCGAAGAGGCCGGTCTCACGCCGCGATGGCTCGGTCGACTCAGCCAGACGGTCGAACAGGCCGCGCGCGTCGCCGTGGCGGCCGGCACGCTGGTGCGACAGCGCCGCCATGTAGAGGGCGTCCGATGCGTTGTCGCCGTTCGCAGACGCGACACTCGCGAACAGCTTGGCGGCTTCGCCGAGGAGGCCGGCGCGATCCGCGTCGGGCAGCTCGCTCTGGTGGAAGAGCGCCATGCCGCGCTGGAACCGCGCTCGGGACTGAAGAACGGGCTGCGAGCGCAGCATCGAGCCGGTGAGGGCCTCGCCGTACGCTGCGGCCGCGCGCGGCCAATCGCGACGCTCGTAGTAGGTGTCGGCGATGCCGACCGCAGCGCTCGCGCGCTCGGCGTTCTCCTTGCTGTTCGCGACGATCCAGCGATACGCCGTCTCGGCGCCGTCGAGGTCGCCGAGACGCGTCAGCGATTGCGCGAGGAGGTCGTACGCGGCGACGCGCATCGCGAACCCATCGTCTTCGAGCGCCTTGCGGAGCTCGGCGACGGCGCTCTCGCGGTGTTCGGTGCTGCGCTTCGCGGCGTCGGGGTCGCCGGGAGCCTTGGATGTCTCCTCGGTCGCGACGGCGTCGTGGCACAGCGCGAGGGCGTAGCGAACCGTGGAGCGTTGCGCGAAGTCGGGGTGATCCTCGAGCAGCTTGCGGTAGCGCGGGATCGCGATCGAGTAGAGCTCGCGATTAAAGATGTAGTTGATCTTCAGGTACTCGTCGTGGGCCGGGTCCCGGGGCGGTTTCCCATCGTCCTGCGGGCTCGCGGCTCCGACGGCAGGGGCACCGAGGAGCGCGAGTGCCAGGCACGCGGCAAGCGTAGCGGGCGGGATCCGGAGGCAGCGGGAGCCGAGCATCGTTCGTTTCCTACGGGCGGCGGAGTGCAGTCTGCTGTGGAGGCTACGATACGCGGGCACGGGGGCCCTGCCCGGACAGGATGGAACAACCGTGCCGCAGGCGGGCCGGAGTCGGCGACGAACCGAGACCCGAGCGCGAACCGTCCGGCGAGTATAAGGGCGGCGGGGGTTCAGCCGAAGTTCGCTTTTCGTTCTGGTCGGAGGCCCGGGGATCGAGGGGGCGCGCGGAATTGTATGGGAAACGTACAGTGGGGGACGCGGCCCGGCATGATACGTGCCGCGCGGCGGCGTGCCGGCGCGTCGGGCACGGCGCTCGGGGGCCGGAACGGTCGAGGCAGATTCCGGCTATCAGCCCGTTGAAGAGGTCAATCCGGCGCCGAGCTCGCTTCTGCACTCGGAGCACCTCTTCAACGGACTGTCATCGATCCGGCCGCCGGGGACGGGAACGGTGGAGGCCCGACCGCTACTGCGGGTTGGCGCTACACTGCACATTCAGCACGAAGTTGCCTGTATCGCCGCCGTAGCCCGCGACGCGGATCCAGTACGTCGTATCGGCCTCGGCCTGGATCTCGACCATCGACTGCAGGCCGCACGAATCGTCGTTGCACGCGAGCTCGTTCTCGACGGAGCCCGGACACGCGCTGTGGATCGACAGCGCCGTATCGTACGAGCTGCCGCACAGATCCAGGGTCAACGTGAAGTCGGACGCGGCCGTGTAGCGGTACCAGACGTCCGGTGCGGTACCGGAGGATGCGCACGAGGCAGAGCCGTCGTTCGTCGCGCCGATCGTCGTGCCGATGGTCTGGCCCTCGTCGGCGTCGACAGGATCCGCGCAATCGTCGCCCTCGAGGTCGATCGGCACGTCGTCGCAGCCGATATCGGTGTCGCCGTACGGTGCTGGATCGTCGCCGAGCGTGTTGATCTCGGTCACCGCGCCGGTCTCGCCGTCGAGCGAGAACACGTGCCACCAGCGGCCGCCGCCGCCGCCGGCGCCCGCGGGGCCTCCTCCCTGCGGCACCTCGTACGTCGCGATGAGGCCGCTCGAGTCGAAGAGCTGCACCATCGCCTCGGACTCCGTCAGGTCCGGAGATCCGGTGTAGTTGTATACGGCGTAGTTGTACGTTCCGTCGAAGCGCTGCGAGATGGTGATGGTCTCGGGACCGAACGACGACGTGTCGTCGACGTCGAGCTCGGCGTACGGACAGAACACGAGGCCGCCGCGCCGGCTGTAGTAGACGTGGTACGGCAGCTCCATCGGCAACCACAGGTGCGAGTCGAGGTCGCGCGGCGCCTCTCCCCACGTCAGCACGGCGCGCAGCTCGCCGGCGGTCAAGAGCGCCGATAGGCTGAAGTTGACGACGGTATCCTGCCCCGCGATGACCTCGACGTCGGCCTGTGTCGTGCGCAGGAACTGCGGCGCGCGGGCCTCGACGTCGTACATCCCGCCGGGCAGCTCGGGAATCAGATAGCGACCGTCGGGGCCGGACTCCGCGCGCGCGAGCTCGATATCGTCGAGCAGCGCGCGGACCGTCGCCCCGGCGAGCGGCGCGCCGCTCTCCGCGTTCGTCCCGAGTCCGCTGATGCTGCCCCCGGCGTCGCGCGTGACCGGCGACGGCGGCGACGCGGTCTCGGGCAACCCGTAGTGTCCGCTGTAGACGGCCGTGACGTGATGGAGACCCGACTGCACGAGGTTGTAGCGCGTCAGACCGTCGCCGTCGCGGGCGAGGTTGATGCTCAGCTCGTGCGTCGCGCCGGGAGCCAGCGTCAGGAAGTCGTTCTCCCAGTCGATCTCTCTCTTCAGACGCGCGCCGCGGTAGGGGACGCGTTCCGTCTCGCCGTCCTTGACGATCTCGAACGCGAGCGGGTAGCCCTCGAGCTCCTCGAGCGTGAGGATCGAGATCGGTTCAGCCGAGGTGTTCGTGTACGTGACGTCGGCGAAAATGTCGGCGCCGAGCTCGTAGCTGGCCTGCTCGAACGTCACCGCGATCTCCAGCGGCGAAACGTCGCCGGCCGGAACCCCGCCGTCGAGCCCCTCGCCGCCGCCGCCCGCGGGCGCCGGCCAGCTCGAGTGGTTGAGCCATCCGTTGAGCGTCGCGTCGTTGACCGCGGTTCCGTCGCGATAGATCCGCCCGCCTCGCAGCGAGAGGATCCCGCCGAAGAGGTCGCGCTCGAGCTCGTTGCCGGCCTCGCCGCCGGGTTCGCGGTTGCGCCAATTGCCGTCCTCGTGGATCACATCCCACTTCCAGTGTGCGGTTTCGTGGAGGATCGTCACGGCCATGATGAAGATCGTCGCCTTCTTCTGGGCCGCGGTGCCGTCGCAACCGTCCCAGAGCGATTCGCGCATGTAGAACTGATCGTCGCGGTCGCCCTCCTCGTTGCCCTTGAAGTGGCCGTAGGCGGTCATGTTGGCGCTGCGCAGCTCCGGGCCCGCACGGTCCGCCATCGCGGTCAGAACATCGGCGTCGGAGTTCGCGGTCGGCTTGGCGAACTTCTTGTACGCGGTGATCCCGGCGCGGGAGCGAGCGATCTTCTTCGCGAGCTGCGTCGCCTGGTACAGGCAGTCGACGTTGCGCCGTGCGCGCGTGAGCCGCGACAGCGTCCACGCGCCGATGTACGCATAGTCGACGTTCATCCACGAGAAGTGATCGGTGACGAACGACGCGTAGATGTCGCCCTCGAAGGTGCCGCTGGCGATCAGCGGCTCGACCTCCTCCGGGAGGATCGTGCCGACCGCGTCCTCGACCCAGCCGTGCTGGACGACCTCCTCCCACATGTCGGTCTCTTCGTCGTAGACGTAGATCGGCAGCTCGATGCGATCGGTGCCGTTGCGGGTGTCTTCGATGTCCGACCACTGCGTGCGCGGAATCCGCGTGCGGATGCTCGCGGCCTGGCCGAGCTCCTCGACCGGGTTGCCGTCGGCGTCGAGCGCCTCTAGCCACACGAAGACCGTCGAGTTCAGCGGCACGGTGCCCATCTCGGTGAACTCGCCCGGGAAGATGTCGGGGCTCTCGTCCGGATCGTACGAGTTCGCGAAGAAGCGATCGACCTCGGGCGGTAGGTTCTCGACGCGGACCGAGCCGTCGTCGGTCTCGCCCGCGCCGTCCTCTATGATGACTTCGGACGCCGCCGGGTTCGGAATCAGGATCGTGCCGAAGTCGACGAGCTCGGCCTCGGCGGTTTCCCATCGGGCCTGTTCGACGACGGGAGCGTCAGGCGGCGAGTACGAGACCTCGACGAGCATGCGAACCGGCAGCTCCGCCGGTCCGACCTCGACGCTGAACCGCCCGTCGGCGTCGGTCGTCGCGTCAGCGCCGGCCTCGACCGCGAGGATCGCTCGCTCCGGCACACCGGCGGCGCGGCCGTCCTTCGACTTCGGCTGCACGGTCTTGCCCTCGGGCGATCGGACCAGGTGTGCGGCGATCGCGGCGACGGTCTCGTCGAGCACGACGCTGACGGACACCGACGCGTCGACGACCGGGCCGCCATCCTCGAACGCGACGCGGCCTGCGGCCGTGATCGTGACACCGGTTGCGTCGCACGGCGGGAACGAGGCGCAGTCGAGAGCATCTTCGGTCGGATCCGTGCCGCACTCCGGAAACGGCGCCGGCGGTTGCGGGGTGCCCAGGAACAGGAAGCCGAGGTCGTAGATCCCGTCGGAGATATCCGCCGTGCCGGAGTCGTTGGCGTCGGCAGCGTCGAGGCACGGAGGGACCGGGTCGCCGAGGAACAGGTGCCCGAACAGCCGAACGGCGTCCGTCAGGCCGAGGACGCCGTCGCCGTCGACGTCGCCGCGCACGAACGGTTCGGCGTGAACCGGTCCACACAGGAACAGAGCGGTGACGAGAACCACGCCGAGGCTGCGGGCGCATCGAGCGCGCCCGGACATGCGGAGCTTCATCATGGCGACCCTCGCAACAGAGATGGATGGGATCGCACTCGACGTCGCGATCCCCGAGCCCTGCGCTGGCGCGTCACCGCAGACCGGACGGTCCGGCCGACGGGGAAACCCGAAACGACAGGACGAAACGACTCTGGTCTTTGCCCCTGTACCTATCACGACCGTGAGCCGAGCCGCCGCGACGCGGAATACCCGCGGGCGCGGGCTACTCGGCAACCGAACGCGGTGCTACGCGGGGCGCGCGGCGGCGTCAACCGATAGGAGCCTCGGGGGGAGCGTGCACGGAATTGCGGACGGCGGCTGCCGCACTATCCGAACAGGCCGACACCGGCTCCGCAGCCGCCAACGCGCGCGGACGTTAACAGAGCGCGCCAGGATCAGCAAGCGTCGTGCTCGCACACGCCGAGATCGTCGTCCGTCGTGTCGACGCTGCACGCGCCCGGATTCGGCGCGGGAGGGAACGGTCCGCCGAGGAACAGGAAGTTCAGGAGCGCGATCGAGTCCGACAGGTCGATGGCCGTGTCGTCGTTCGCGTCGCACGCGTCCGGACACGGCAGGGTGTCTCCGCCGAGGAACAGATACATGATCACGCGAATCGCGTCCGTCACGGACACCGCGCCATCGCCCGCGCAATCGCCGCGCAGGAAGAGTGACGGCGTCTCCGGCGGCGGTTGGCCGGGTATCGTTCGCGCCCCGACGACGACGCGGACCCTGCCTCGGTCGCGCGAAGTGTTCCGCAAGCGGATCTCGTCCAGCGGCGACGTGACGCCTTGCGCAGTCGCGCGATGGAAACGCTCGGGAGGAATCACGGCCTGTCCGCCGAGCGCCTCGCCGTCGCTGCCGCTCAACGGGAACGCTTCGACAAGCGACCACTCGACCGCGAGGGCCGTATCAGGCGACGCGTTGAATAGCCACACGACCCAATCGACCGTCTCACCACCCCACAGGCTGCCGAGCTCTGCTGGCCACTCGAGCAGCAGGGCCTCCTCCTCGCCCGCGATCAGGCTGAACGTGCGATCGAGTACCGGCGCTGCGATCGCGTCCGGGTGCGCGATGCCGACCGCTGTCGCCGACTCGACGATGCGCCCGTGCAGGAACAGGTCGGCGGTGGACAGCAGCCGCTCCCCGGTGCCGTCGTTCTCCACGAGCTCGAGGTTCGCGATCGGCACGTAGGCGGCCGCCGCTGCAGCTCCGTTCGCCGCGATGTCCTCCGACGCGATGCCGAACCACGCGGTGTCGAATCCGCTGATCGCGCCGGGGCCGGATTCCGATCTCGATCCGGTGGCTCCGGCCATGCTCGGCAGCCCGGCGACGAAGCCCGTGAACTGCGGCAGCTCGTTCGGTTCTGCGCCGAGCGGCCCGTGGTCGAACGGCGTCATGACGAGCGCGTCGGTGTACGTCGACGAGAACGCATCGCTCGCCGCGACGAGCAGGTAGCCGTTCGGCAAGACGCTGACGCCCGCGTGGACGACCGGCGCTTCGGCGACCGTCAACCCGTGTTGCGGGATCGGGACCTGCGCGGCCGGCGTGATCGAGTTGTCGCCGTCGTACCGCAGCAGGACGACCGAGTACGTGCCGTCCGGCAGGAGCCCGGCGGCGACGAAGTCGCCCTCTGGCGTCGCGTCGAGGTCGAGCAAGAACGGCGTCGGGAACAGCCCGGTCAAATCGATCGAATCGATGGATCGGACGAGCTCGCCGGGCGGGTTGCTCTCGAGCGAGTGGATCGTCACGCTCGGGACGTTGTCGCCATCCGGGCCGTCCGGGTCGAGAATCGCCAGGCATTCGGCGCCGCCGATGCGCGTCAGCGCGACGTCGATCGCGGCGAGGTTGTCCCCGTCGCGCTCGACGGCGGGTCGCGGCAGGAACGTCCCGACCGGCGTCAAGCGCGAGTCGAGCACGCGTACGTGATTGCTCTCCGTGCCGACCACGTATGCGCGGAACTCGCCGAGGGATCGAGGCAACGACGTGACGGCGCAGCCCGACGCTTTGTAACCGGACACGCTCGCCGACGCCGGGGCCGCGGCGTCCAGGAAGTCCGGCGGCATCACCGCGCCGTCGAGCACGGCCCGCGACCGCAGCGCGCTGAGCTGACCCGCGTCGTTCGCGGCGACTATTTCGATGGCCGCCCTGCCGACGAGCGGGCTGTCGGAGGTGTACACCCGCGCGTCGACGTCGAGGGTCGCGATCTCGACGCCGTTCTGGACGACGCGCAGGCTGTCCACCCCGCGGTCGTCGTCGAGACCCCACGCGGCTTCCCACTGCCCGGTCGTCGTGTCGACCGTCGCGCGCACGATCCGCACGGGCGACGCGCTCGCGGCGAACGTGTGCTCGAACGCGAATACGGCTTCGTCGGCGAAGTCGACAGCGATCAAGGCGTTCGTGACGTCCTCGAACGGCGGGGCGGGCGGATCGTCAAACGCGATGGTATCGATGCTGACGAACGACGAGGGCCGCAACGCCGGGGTGTCCGTCGCCGCCGAGAGATCGACCACGCGGCCCGAGTACGCGAGTCCGCTCTCCCAGCTGATGTCGTGCTCGATCGCCAGGTGTGTGTCGAACTCGCCTCCGAGACCGGCGACGACGAGGAGCGACTCCGGCCCGCTGTACGCGACGCCGGCGCCGGCGCCGGCCGCCGTCGAGCGCGGAGAGCCTATCGTATACCGCGTCGCGAAAAATCCCGGATCGCCGACGTGGCAGAACGGCCCGGCGAGCGCTTCGAACTCGAAGCTCAAGAGCCACACCTCGCCGCGGTCCATATCGTATGCGGCGATCTCCTCGAACTCGGGATTGACGTCGATCGACGCGAGGCGAGCGCCAGCGAGGAGCGGGTCGGTGATCTGCACGAACTCGGTGCCGTCGACGACGCGCCCCTCATCGTCGACCACGCCGATCCACAGGTCCGGCACGCCGCCGCTGCGGAACTCGTTGTCGACGAGGACATACGTGTGACCGGCGAAATCGCCGTGCGGGATATCGGCCAGTCCGAGGACCGTTCCGGCCAGCATGCGCCCCGAAAGCTCGACGAAGACATCCGGCCGGGGCTCGAGCCCGGGAAGCCCGAACACCCGCACCCGTGGCATCGCGCTGTGAGCCTCCGCGACCCAGAGCTCGTTGCGGGCGGGCTTGCACGTGACATCGGACGCGCTGAGGTCCCACGCGTCCGGCTCGCCGACCGCGACATTCGATTCGGTACGCGCGAGCACGGCTGCTGTCGTCGAGCCTGCATGCGACGTCGACAGCGTCGCCATCGTCGACAACGTCGCTACCAAGGCGGCGGCCAATGCGTGCAGCCGAAGGCGAGACCACGGGGCGCTGCGGTTCATGTTCAGAACGGATCGTTCCCTTCTGAGGGCCTGCCGACGGCCGTCTCGACGGCGCGCCGGCCCGAATCTGTCGGCCCGAAACTCAGCGGCCATTCTATCACGCTCTCGCGCGGCCCAGGAGCGTTGGACGGGCGTTCGGGCCCGATTGTGACCCCCCAGGATTTCTGGTAACATGCGCCGTTCGCTGTTTCGCGGCGTTTCACAGCGGTCAGGCCGACTCATGGGAAAAAACCTGCTCCGAAAAGTTTGGGAGGCGCACTCCGTACGGGAGCTGCCCACCGGACAGACGCAGCTCTTCGTCGGGCTGCACCTGATTCACGAGGTCACGAGCCCGCAGGCCTTCGCGGCGCTGCGCGAGGCCGGTCTCGGCGTCCGGTATCCCGGGCGCACGTTCGCGACCGTCGACCATATCGTCCCGACCGCCGACCAGGCGCGACCGTTCGCCGATTCTCTCGCCGAGGAGATGATGGCCGCGATCGAGCGCAACACGTCGGAATTCGGCATTCCGCTGTTCGACCTCGACGACGCGCGGCAGGGCATCGTGCACGTCGTCGGTCCGGAACTCGGGCTGACGCAGCCGGGCATGACGATCGCGTGCGGCGACAGCCACACGTCCACGCACGGCGCCTTCGGTGCGATCGCGTTCGGCATCGGGACGAGTCAGGTGCGGGATGTGTTGGCCAGTCAATGCCTGGCCATGGATCCGCTCAAGGTTCGCCGCGTGCGCATCGACGGCGCGCTGCCGGCGCAGACCTACGCCAAGGACGTGGCGCTCGCGGTGATCCGCGAGCTCGGCGTCAAGGGGGGCGTCGGCTTCGCGTACGAGTACTCCGGCGATGTCGTCGAACGCATGTCGATGGAAGAGCGCATGACGCTCTGCAATATGTCGATCGAGGGCGGTGCCCGCGTCGGCTATATCAATCCCGACGATACGACGTTCGAGTACATCCGCGGCCGCCCGTTCGCTCCGAAGGAGTCCGCATGGGACGATGCCGTCGCGTGGTGGCGGTCGATGGCCTCGGATGCCGACGCGTCGTATGACGATGAGGTGACGATCGACGGCGCGTCCATCCGCCCGGTCGTCACGTGGGGCATCCATCCCGGACAGAGCGTGTACGTCGACGAGGCCCTGCCCTCGCCGTCCGACGTTCCCGACGACGAGCGCGATTCGGTCCGCGACGCGCTCGAGTTCATGGCGTTCGACGGTGGCGCACCGATTCGCGGCACCCGGGTCGACGTCGCGTTCGTCGGATCGTGCACGAACGGCCGCATCAGCGACCTGCGCGAAGCGGCGCGCGTCGCGAAGGGCCGACGTGTCGCGTCGCACGTCAAGGCTCTCGTGGTTCCCGGCTCGAAGAGCGTGCTGCGCGAAGCCGAGGCCGAGGGCCTCGACAAGGTGTTCACCGAGGCTGGCTTCGAGTGGCGCGAGGCGGGGTGCTCGATGTGCCTCGCGATGAATCCGGACAAGCTGACCGACCGCCAGCTCTGCGCATCGTCGAGCAATCGCAACTTCAAGGGCCGTCAGGGGCACCCGACCGGGCGCACTCTGCTGATGAGTCCGGCGATGGTCGCCGCGGCCGCCGTCGCGGGCGAGGTCACCGACGTCCGCGGGATCCTCGAGGAGGCCAGCGTATGAGTTCCGCTGTCGTCCGTACCATCCGCGGCCGGGGAGTCGCCGTTCGCGGCAATGACATCGACACCGACCGCATCATCCCGGCGCGCTTCCTGCGCTGCGTCACGTTCGACGGCCTTGGCGACCACGCGTTCGAGGATGACCGCGCCGGCTGGAGCGGCCCTGACGGAGGTGCCCGCCACCCGTTCGACCGCGAGGAGTTTCAGGGAGCATCGATCCTCATCGTCGGCGCCAACTTTGGCTGCGGCTCGTCTCGCGAGCACGCGCCTCAGAGTCTGAAGCGGTGGGGAATCCGCGGCATCGTCGGTGTGTCGTACGCCGAGATCTTCTTCGGCAACTGCGTGTCGCTGGGAGTCCCGTGTCTCACGCTGTCGGCGGAGCAGATCGAACGCCTGCAGGCCACGGTCGAGGCCGCTCCACAGCTCGAGCTCGAGCTCGATCTGGACGCGCGTCGCGTCGGCTGCGGTGACGTCGAGCTCGAGGCCGGTCTCGCAGATGGAGCGCGGCGGGCGTTCCTGTCCGGAGTGTGGGATTCGACCCAGCTATTGCTGGACGAGCCGGAGGAGGTGGAGCGTGTGGCCTCTGGATTGCCCTACATCGGTCGCTGGCCGCTCTGACGGCCGCGATCACCGTCGTCGCGGCAGCGGGTCGGGGGACCCTGAGTGCCGCCCTTCACAGATCATTGTGCGTATCGCCGGCGCCTCGCCAGCCAACGAGTTCGCTGGCGAGTACGCACGAGCATTCATGAAGGACGGCACCAGGTGAGAACTTGGATCGTCGCAGCCTCGTGTGCCCTGGCGATCCTGCTCGCCGGGCTCGCGTTCCTCGTCGTCAACGCGCGACGCGGTGGCTCGCTGTCCGATCGGAGCAGCGCCGTGGAAGCCGGCGGTGGTGACGCGCTCGCCGGTGATGCCCTCGCCGGGGGCGATTCCGTCGACGGCGGCTCGGGGACCTCGACGAGCGCCGCCCGGGTCGGCGCCGGGCGGCACAGGCGCGGCCTGCGGGACCGTCCGACGGCGTCCGACGGCGTCGCGGGCGGCTCGGCGAACGACGGATCCGGGCTCGACTCGGGTCGCCGCGAAGAAGCGGGCTCCGGTTGCGCCCTCGAGGTGATCGTCGTCGACCGCGCCGGCGACGGTATCGCCGATGCGCTCGTCGCCCTCGTGGCTGCGTCCGGCGGCGGCATCGAGGCGCGTACGGAGCGCGACGGAAGTGTCGCGTTCGACGGCCTCGCGTCCGGTGCGTACCGCGTGCGCATCGCGATCGACGAGCGCGGCATTCTCGAGACGGCCCGCTCCGTCGTGCTCGCCGGCGGCGAGGCGCATGAGCTGCGCCTTCTCGTCGGCCCGACCGACCTCGCGATCGGCGGCCGGGTGATCGACGAGGACGGTGCCGCGCTGGCGGGTGTCCGCGTCGAGCTGACCCCGTACGCGCCGGCGGCCGCGCCGGACACCCTCGTGCCGGCTCTCGACGGGGGAAAGAACCTGTCGGGCGAGACCGACGCGTCCGGGCGCTACGAGGTCGGTGGCCTCCCGGCCGGCGAGTACGAAGTCGCGACGATCGCGACAGATGAGTTCGCGAGCGCGCGTCGGGTCGTGCGCGCCGGGTTGCGGTCGGTCGACTTCGTGTTGCGGCGGTCGCGCGCCGTGCGCCTCAGCGGGCTCGTGACGACCGCCGAGGGCGACCCTCTGGAGGGAGCCGCGGCCTTCCCGCTCGAGCTGCCGAGCGCCCAGGCCCTCACCGGGGAGGACGGTCGGTACGAACTCGAGCTGCCGCTCGCGTCGGAGCGCACGATCTTCTCGATCGCCTTCAGCGCCGACGGCTTCCGCACGGAGCGCGTGCACCTGCGACACGCCGATCTGATCGCGAGCGACGAGCACGCGCTCGACGTCTCGCTCGACCCGCTCGGCGAGGCTGCCCCGGTCGGCGGGTTGCTCGTCTCCGCCGAGGGCGCGCCGATACGGGCCGAGACCGTCTACTTGCAGTCCGCCCGCTTGCAAGTGCGCACGTCGGCGGTCAGCGATGCGACGGGCGCCTTCGATCTCGGCGACGTGCCGCTGGGTACCGACTACCGGCTGTGGGTCTATCCGCGCGCCGAGTTCAAGGACGCGGTCCGCGAGCCGCTCGAGGTCACGCCCGAGGGCCTCTACGTCGAGCTCACGCTCGACGAGATCGGCGTCGGTGCGGTGAGGGGACGTATGGTCGATGTCCGCGGCCAGCCGGTTCCCGGTTTCCGGATGTGGGTTCGAAGCACTCAGGCCCTGGCACGGGCGCGGCCGCTCGCGAGCGGGCCGGGCGGCGAATTCGAGGCGAACGACGTGCCGGCGGGCGAGCTGGTCTTCGAGACGCGCTCGCAGCCACGCTTCACGATTCGCGGATTGACGCTCGAAGCCGGCGCGGAGGCCGAGGTCGATCTAGTACTCGATTGGGGCGAGCGATCGATTCGTGGTACGGTTGTCGACGACAGCGGCGAGCCCGTTTCGCTGGCGCGGGTCGACCTCCACTGGCAGCACGCGTGGGAGGCGGGGCGGAGCACGTCGTATCGCAGCACGTCGAGCGACCGTGCGGGCCGGTTCGAGTTCTCCGAGCTCGGCGGCGGAGCGCACAAGTTGATCGTCGACGCGGCCGGATTCCGGCGCCAACGAGTGCAGCTTGATCTCGACAGCGAGGAGGCTCAGACGACGATCGTGTTGGAGCGGGCCGCAGCAACCGGAGGGACGAGGTAACGATCGCGATGTTCGTCGAGCTTTCTCAGCTCCTCGAGGCCGGAGGGCTCTCGAATCAGATCCTGGTCGTGGTCCTGCTCGCGATGATGATCTGCCTGTACATCGGGCAGTGGATGTCGGTCGAGACCGTGTCCGTGCTGCTGATCGCGGCTCTGGCGCTGACCGGCCTCCTGGAGCCCGGCGAGGCGTTCAGCGGCTTCGCGAATCCCGCGACGATCACCGTCGCCGCGATGTTCGTCCTCTCCGGAGCGCTCGTGCGCACCGGCGCTCTGGAGGCGCTCACGCAGAGTCTGGGACGCCTGTCCGGCGGCAGCTTGTTGCGACTGCTGCTGCTTCTCGTGCTGATCGTTCCTCCGGCGAGCGCCTTCGTCAACAACACCCCGATTGTCGTCATGTTGGTGCCGGTGCTCTTCGCGATCTGCCGGCGCTACGACATCAAGGCGTCGAAGGTGATGATCCCGCTGAGCTTTCTGTCGATTCTCGGCGGAACGTGCACGCTGCTCGGGACGAGCACGAACATCCTGATCGACGGGCTCTATCGCGATTTCGCGGCCACGCACGCGGACACCTGGTCCGGGCCGTTCGAGCTGGCGGACGGCTTCCGTCTGTTCTCTTTCACGCCGGTGGGACTCGTCTACCTCGGTGTCGGCGCCGTGTTCCTGCTGCTCTTCTCGCGTCGGCTGCTTCCCGATCGGTCGCCGCTCTCCGGCATGCTGCAGCGCGAGCGCCAGGCGGTGTTCGTCACCGAGGTGATCACGCGCGCCGGCTCGCCGGTGATCGGGCGCAAGGTCGGCGAGATTTTCGCCGGCTCGAAGCTGCGGCTGATCGAGCTCGTGCGCGGCGAGGAGATCATCCTGCCGCGGGGAGCGCGCGAGATGGAGCTCGAGGCGGGCGACGCGCTGATCATCGAGGGGCGCCCACAGGAGATCAACGCGTTCCTGACCGAGTCCGGCACGGATCTTTCGACGGTCGTCGAGGACGACGTCCGAGTGCCGATGCGCACCATCGAGCTCAAGCTCGCCGAGGCGGTCGTGCTGCCCGATTCTCCGTTCGAGGCGCGGACGGTCAGCGGCCTCGAGCTCAACCGGCGCTTCGGGGTCAAGGTGGTCGCCGTGCAACGCCACGGCCGTCAGCACCGCTACCGGATTCGCGGCATGCGCGTTCACTCCGGGGACGTCCTGCTCGTACAGGCCGACGACGCGGGGCTCAACGCCTTGCGCGATAGCGAGGCCGTGCTCGTCGTCGAGGAGGTCGATCGGACCGTCGTCGACTCGCGCAAGGCGCCGATCGCCGTGTTGACTCTGCTCGCCGTGGTCCTCGCTGCAACCTTCACGCACGCGCCGATTGCGCTCATCGCACTGGCGGGTGTGGCCGTGCTTCTCGTGTCGCGCTCGATCCGCGTCGACGAGATGCGGCGCTCACTGGACACGAGCGTGCTGTTTCTGTTGGCGGCGACGATTCCCCTCGGCCACGCGATCGAGGACACCGGGCTCGCGCGCACGATCGTCGACGCGATTGTTGCAGCCTTCGGAGAGCGACATCCGGTCGTCTTCCTGTCGGCTTTCTACTTCCTGACGTCGCTTCTGACGACGTTCCTGTCGAATACCGCGGTCGCGGTCCTTCTCTTCCCGATCGCGATGGGGCTCGCCGCGCGGCTCGGGATCCACCACGAGGCGTTGCTCGTCGCGATCTGCTTCGGCGCGAGCGCGAGCTTCGCGACGCCGATCGGGTATCAGACGAACCTGATCGTGCTCGGGCCCGGCGGCTACACGTTCCGGGACTTCCTGCGCATCGGGCTGCCGCTCAACATCCTGATGTGGATCGTCGCGACGCTGGTGATCCCGTTCTTCTGGCCGCTGACCTGATAGCGAGCTCCTCCATCATGCGCGCTTGCATTCACGCCCTCGTCATCGCGGCATTCGTCGTCGGCCTCGCAGCTCCGGTTTCGGCCGCGCCCCGGCGACCCAATATCGTCCTGATCCTCTCGGACGACCACGCCGCGCAGGCGATCGGCTGCTACGGAAGCCGGCTCGTCGAGACTCCGCACATCGATCGCCTCGCCGCAGGAGGGATGCGCTTCGACAACTGCTTCTGTACCGAGTCGATCTGTGGCCCCAGCCGAGCGGCGATTCTGACGGGCAAGTATGGTCACGTCACCGGAGCCAAGGGGTGGGCACCGTACGATCGGAAGCACCGGACCTTTCCCGAGATCCTGCGCGCTCGCGGCTATCAGACCGCGCTCTTCGGCAAGTACCACCTGGGCAACAAGCCGGCGGGGTTCGACGAGTGGAAGATCCTGCCCGGCCAAGGGCGGTACCACGACCCGGTCTTTCTGACGCCTGGCGGCAAGGTCGTGGAGAAGGGGCACGTCAGCGACGTCGTGACGCGGCTCGCCCTCGATTGGCTCGACCGACGCGATCCGGCGAAGCCGTTTCTCATCTGTGTGCAGGACAAGGCCGCACACATGCCGTTCGAGCCCTCAGCGCGCCATCGAGAGAAGTATCGCACGCGGGTGTTTCCGGAACCGGCGACGCTATTCGAGCGTCTCGAGAAGCCGGATCCCGTGCGCGATGCCAGCATTCTGCGCGTCGAGAACCTCCTGCGCTGGCAGAAGAAGTGGAGCTCTCCGACGAGCACGGACCCGCGCGAGCGGATCCGCCACGTCTATCAGGAGTACATGCGGGAGTACGCCGCTTGTGTCGCGGGAATCGATGACGGCGTCGGACGCATGCTTGACTGGCTGGACCAGCGGCGGCTCACCGAGGACACCGTCGTCATCTACACCTCCGACCAGGGTTTCTTCCTCGGCGAGCACGGTTGGTTCGACAAGCGGTGGATGCTCGAGGAGTGCCTGCGGATGCCGCTCGTCGTCCGCTATCCGCGTCTCGTGACGGCGCGGGCGGTCTGCCAGTCGATGGTGCTCAACATCGACTTCGCCCCGACGCTGCTCGACCTCGCAGGCGCGCCGGTACCGCCGGACATGCAGGGGCGCAGCCTGCGACGCCTGTTGACCGGAACGGCGCCGGCGGACTGGCGCCGCGACATGTACTACCGTTACTACGCGCGCAACTACGGCCTGCCAACGCAGCTCGGCATTCGAACGGAGCGGTACAAGCTCATCCGCTACCTCGGGCCGGTCGCCATCGACGATGGCTCGACGATGCCTCCGATCCGGAACAGCCGCATCGTCGACGCATGGGAGCTCTTCGACCTCCAGGCGGACCCGCGCGAGCGGCGCAACCTGTTCGGCCAGGCGGGGACAGAGCGCATCACGGCGCAACTGCAGAAACGGCTGCGAGAGCTGCGGCGCGAACTGGCCGATACCGAGGTCGTGAAGTGAAGTCTCCCCGGGGGGGCTAACACCCCGTCGTGCTGCAGTCCGCGAACGGGTCCGCGGTGGGATCGACGCCGCAGTCCAGCCCTGGCTCGGGCGGCGGCGGCTCGGCTCGGAAGAGGTGTCCGAGCAGGCGGACCGAGTCCGTCAGGTTCAATGCGCCGTTGTCGTCGACGTCCGCCGCGTCGGCGCAGTCCGGGGGCGGCTGCTGACGGAAGAGGTGGTCGAGCAGGCGGACCGCGTCGGTCAGGTTGACCGCGCCATTGTTGTCGACGTCACCGCGCCGGAACAGGGCCTCGCCGCCGCCGCGCTCGTGGTAGAGGGCCGGGATGAACGACAGATCCGAGCTGCCGATCGTCGTGTTGTGGACGCTGATCGCGAGGATGTTCTCCTCGGCCAGCATCGACGGATCGAGCTCGATCGAACGGACCTGGTCCTCCGCGATCGCCGACACCGCCTCCGTCAGGTGGTCGACCGGGCCGATCGGCATGTTGATCCGCCCGACCTCCCGGCCGTTGAGCCAGACCACGCAGCCGTCGTCGATCGTCAGGTCGAGGCGGAGGACGCTGATCTCCTCCGGGCGCTCGACCAGCAAGACCTTGCGCGTGAAGATCGATACGTAGCTGTTGCGCATATCGGACAGCACGGTCGCATCGTCGCCGTCGCCGTATCCGATGCCGGTGGGCCCCTCGAGCCAATCCGTGTCATCGAAGTCCAGCGAGGTCCAGCCGACGGCTGGTGCCTCGAGGCCCTTGAAGTACAGCCACGGGGCGCCGGGCGTGATCAGCAGGGCCTCGAGATCGAGGACCGTCACCGTACAGCTGAGCACCGGACAATCCGCGTTATCGACGTTCTGGCCGTCGACGGCGGCGATCTCGTAGGTCACGTCACCGATGGGAGGGGCGTCGTCCTCCCAGCTCTCCGCGTCGCCGCCGATGTCCGCGACCAGCACCGCGCCGTCGCGGTGGACCGCGATCGAGTCGTACTCCGCGCGCGCGTTCTCCCAGTCGAGCCGCACGGTTCCGGACGTCGTGTCGAAGACGCACGATAGATCCGATGGACAGAAGAGCGGATTGGCGACGAGCTGTGGGACCATCACGCAGTCGCTCGAGCCGAGTGACGTGTTGTGCAACTGAATCGCGAGCATGTTCTCGCCCGCCACGAGCATGTCGAAATCCGCGATGTCAAAGGGCGTCAGGGCGCCTCTCGACTCGTGGCTGGTCGACAGGGTCGTGTACGCTGGCGGCGTGCCGTTCAGGCCCGCGCGGGCGACCTCGACGCCGTTGAGATACGCGACGAATCCGTCGTCGTAGTCCGCGTTGAAACGAACTGCCGAGACCGCCGCGAGGTCGTCGATCGTGAACACGTGCCGCAGGTAGACGCTGGCGTACAGATCCTCCATGTCGTTGAGGGGCGTGCCGATCGCGCCCGCCCGATCGCCGTAGCCGAAGCCCGCGTTGCCGCGGGCCCACCCGGCAGCGGCGAACTCGGGCCGCGTCCAGTCGGTGGTGGGAAGACCGTCGATGTCCGGGCTAGGCTCTTCCGTGCCCTTGAAGTACGCGTACTCTGCGCCGAGCGGCACGAGATCGAACGGCTGTGCACAGAGACGGTCGGTCGCACTCGCTGCGAGGAGCGCTGCCCAGCAGAACAGCCCACCGATCAGGCCTCGTTGCCAGAACATCTTGCTTCGTTTCTCCGTGCCGGCCGTCCCGCGCGAGCGGGACAAGCTCGAGACCCGCCAACCACCCTCCGAACTCCATCACTTCGTCCGCGTCCCGCCGGCGCCGACACCCTCGGCGAACCGAGTCGGACCGGGCTCGAGAGGCTTCTGTTCGGGCAAGTGTATCGGTGTCTCGTCCGGCGGGCAAGACAGGGTCGCCGCCGGAAAGTTATTTCCCATCTGCGCCCATACGCATCGCGTACGAATCGGGCGGGCGGAAACGCGCGGTCCGAAAGGACCTCGCGTTCCCGCCCGCGTCAGTACCGGCCCGGTCAGTCGGTGCACGCGGTCGGTGCGTCGCACCTCAGCGGCGTCGTCTCGTCCGAACCGCAGTCCGGGTACGGCGCCGGCGGCGGGGCCGAGTTGTCGATGAAGCAGTACACCGCGAGGTACACGATGTCGGCCGTGCCACCACAGATCACGCCGTCGCCGTTGGCATCGCATGCCGCCGGGCACGCCGGCTCGGGGCCGCCGAGGAAGCACAGCGCGATGGAAGCCACGAGGTCCGACACATTGCGGCAGACCTCGCCATCCTGGTTGCAGTCACCGCGGATGAACGGAGTCGACGGCAGGATCTCGAGTTCGATCGAGCACGTCGCGTCGCCCGCCTCGTCCGGACACGCCGGGTCGTCGTCGACCGTCACCGAGAGCGTCCAGAGACCGGCGTCGAGGTCGAAGACCGCGGACGCGATGCCCGTCGTCGTCGCCGTCATGGGCTCGTCGATGCCGTTGTCGGCCGCGAAGTGATAGATGACGTCGTCGCCCGAATCATCCGTACCCGACGCGGCGAGCGTGTACGGCCCGGCGAGATTGCCCTCGGGGCCGGTGAACGACAGGCCGTCGCAGTGCGTGTCACCCTCGGTCGGACACGCGCACAGCAGCGTGTACTCATCGACCGCGACGTCGTCGCAGACGCCGTCACCGGCCGTCACGCGCACGACCACGTCGTCCAGCGATTCGCACTGGATGAGCACGTCCTGCTCGTCGTCGGCGCTGACGATCGACGCGTCGCCGCTGACGATCTCCCAGCTGTAGACCGGAGCGCCGCCTTCGTCGATGCCGGTCACTTCGGCCGACAGCATCGCGGCGATTCCCGCCTCGTTGATGCCGATCGTGTCGCCGGAGATCTCCACGATGTCGGACGTCTCGCAGCAGAGCGCGGTCAGGATGACGTTGTCGATCTCCGCCGTCACCGTCGCACCGCCGGTGCCGCCCGTGAAGCCGAGGATGACGTCGCCCGACGGCAGCGGCTCGATCTCGACCGAACCGGTCTGCACGCGAGCTACCGAGCCGTCGTTGGCCGCGACCCACGTCTCGATCTGACCGTTTGCACGGTAGACGACCTCGACGTGGACACCGTCCGGAGCGAAGAGGTCGGGCAGTTCCGTGCTCGGCACGCCGTAGTCGGCGCTCGTCTGCAGCGAGTCGACGTACCCGTCGACGTTGATGCCGGTGTGCCATCTGCCGGGGTTACCCGGCGAGCCGCCGTCCGGCACCTCGTTGTTGCCGCCGCCGACCCAGAGGTCGATCTCGACCGCGAAGCTCGGGTGGCACTCGGCGCGCTGGCGGATCGTACCGCCGCTGTAGCCCATCGAGCCGCCGGCGTCGCCACCGAGGGACGCGATATCGAGGCCCGGCGGGAACGCTCCGAGCGCCGTGCCGAGGCCGTCGTTCTGGCCCGTCGCGATGGCGGCGAACGTCAAGCCGTCCGCCGGGCTGCTGGCGCCGCTGTGGGTCAAGTAGAGATCGAACTCGGCGCGGAAGCCGTCGTCGAGAAGCGGTATGCCGTCGGCGCCGGGGTCGGCGGCGATGGGATACCACACGGCGACGGCCGAGCTGGCCAAGCCCTCCTCCAGGAGGCGCAGGCGTTCGCCGGAGCGCGCCGGCGTGAAGTCTCCGCCGCGTTTCACGACGACGCCGACATCATCGTCGGAGTCGAACTCGAGCGCAGCGACGACGCCGACGTCGAGGCAGTCGAGCGGTGCTGCCGGTGGCACTGCCACACAGGTGAAGTTGTCGAATCTGATCGTCACGAGCTCCTGGCCGTTGATCGAGTTGTGCGACCCGCTCGCGACGCCGACGAGAAGCTCGTCGGGACGATTCTCGTCCGTATCGGCTCCGGTCTGGCACCACTCGTCCGGAGCGCCGCCGTCATCGAATGCCATGTAGCTGTAGATCGTCGGGCCGCGGCGCACGAGGCGCAGCCACTCCGGACGCCGATCGACCGTGAT
>CAYMRB010000150.1:19788-20504 GCA_964392615.1 uncultured Planctomycetia bacterium
GGAAGTCGGGCAGCGAGCCGTCGTCCACCTGCTGGCTGTCGTCGATGCTGTTGCCACCCATGTGTACGGGGCGGAACTGGTGGCGCGGGAGGTCGATTCCGTCGCCGGAGTTGCCCGCGGTCGTCATCGCGAACGTGTGTCGCGATTTGTGACGGCAGTCGTACTTCGCCATCAGGCCGTGGCGGCCCCAGCGGCCGGTGTCGGCGTGCTGGCGATCGGTGATGCGCACGCGCGCGTCGAAGTCACCCGAGACCACCTTGTACGCGAAGTGCATATTGTCGCCGGAGCCGGACCAGATATCGGCGCCCGAGCCGCGAATCGTGTACTCCGAGCCGTCGAACTCGAAGGAGCCGGGATTGCTGACGTCGCCGATGTCGTGGGCGTCGGCGAACTCGCCGACGGGGCCGGACGGCCGTCCGTCGACGTGCCCGGATCCTTCGCCGGGCGTGGCCGATTGCGTGTCGGTCCAGCCGGAGAACGAGGCCGTCACCGCGACGCCGTCACCCGCCGTGAGCGCATAGGAGACGCCCGTGTCGGTCAGACTGCCCCGTTCGACCTCCCAGACGATGCGTTTCCCCAACGCCGGGGCCGGGACCTCGGGAGCGGCGTCCAGCAGTCGATAGCGGATCGTCTGCGCCGGCGTGCCGTCCGAGTCGTGCTCGCGGTTCGCGCACCCGCCGAAGACGTGCGGTGCAGCGCCCCAGTCCTCCGAGCGG
>CAYMRB010000151.1:0-20484 GCA_964392615.1 uncultured Planctomycetia bacterium
CGAGATGTCCATGTGGACGCTGACCTCGCGCCACTTCTTCTTGCCTTCTTCGTTGAGGCAGAAGATCCGGCCATCCCGGTTGCCGAAGAACACGATGTTGTCGTGCGCGATCGGGAATCCGTCGATCGGCCCGTGGCTGTCGAAGATCCACAGAGGGAGTTTCTCGAGCTCCCGGATCAAGTGGTAGGTCGTCCGTGGGTTGAAGCTGAACGTGTCGCTGCGGTAGCCGACTTTCGACAGCGTCACCTTCATTCGCGGAACCGGCGGCGCACTGAGAACGAGCGGCGTCGTGTTCGCGTACTTCTTGCCCCGAATCTCGACGGTCGCGTCAGGCGGCACCGAGTCGATCAGGACCGGTATCTTCGCCGACTGTGCGAGCGGCGAGTGCGGATAATCTTCGATCAGCTCCAACGCAGCGCGGTGGGCTGTGGCGATATCCCGGTTCGCGATCGCGGCGCGGGATTCGGCGAGGAGCTTCTTCGCATCCGTCAGGTAGGTATCGACTTCCTTGAGCGCCGATTCGACCCGGCGAAGCTGTGCGGCCTGCTTCGCTTCCAGATCGTGGTCAGAGACTCCGTCGATCGCCTGTTGGAGGATCTGTCGCGCCTTGCCGTACTCGCCGTCGGACATGTGTTGCAGCGCTTTGGCGAGTGCTGAGCTCAGAATGCGCGACTGCTCCGATTCCAGCTTCTTCTGCTCGACGACTCGGCTCTTCTCGAGGTGCTCGATCTGCGCGAAGAGGGCCCGCGCGGGCTTCTTCTTCGTCGAGAACCAAAAGGAGTTGAGGAAATCCATCAGAGTCGCACGCGCCCGACCGAACTCGTCATACTTGAGCTGGACGTGGACCATGCGCTCGGTGTCGGCGTAGACGCTGCGAGAGTCGACTTCGATAAGCAGGAAGAAGGCGCCGATGGTGCCGACGACGGCGAGCGCGACAGTGATCAACGACAGGCGCACGATGTCGCTCGTCGTGAGAAGCTCTCGTTTCGTCTCTCCCGCGAGCTTCTTGAGCTTGCCGCTTTCCGACGGGTCGATGCGAACGATCAGCTCGTAGGTCTTCAGGAGACGTGCGCGATCTCCGGCTCGCTCATACAGGTCGGCCGCCGTCTTCAGGCAGCCGACCGCCATGTCGTTCTGGTTCGACGCGATCAGCAGGTCGGCGAGCTCGTGGTAGAGGGACAGCTCATCCGGATAGTAGTTGACTATCCGCATGAGGAGCTCGGCGCCGTCCTGGTACCGTTCCGTCTTCTTGACCGATTTCAGAAGCGCGCGTACCGCGGTCAGTGCTCCTGAGCGGTTGTTGCTCATCGCGTGAAGCGTGAACAGCTTCTCGAACGCGGTGAGGTTGTCCGGATCGAGAGACAGGATCTTCTCGATGTAGCTTTCCGCCTTGGCGGAGTCCTCGCTCTCGAAGTGCTCGAACAGCGCCAAGTAGTGCTCGATCAGGAGCGACGGATGGTGTGCTCCCTTCTCGAGCAGGAAGATCAGCTGGATCCTCGTCCGCAGGTTATCGGGGCTTTCGTCGAGAATGCTCCGATAGACGTCGATCGCTTCCTTGTTCCTGACGAGGCGTCGCAGCTTGTCCGCGAGGCCTTCCTTCTCCGACAGCCGCAGCCGTCGGATGTAGCCGCGCGACTTGAGCTGGTAGAGCCCGTTGTAGACCTCGTACCGCGACAGCACGGAGTCGGCGACGATGCGTTCGACGCTGCGGTCACCGGTCAGGAGCGGTGCGAGCTGCTTGTAGTGCGACTCCGCCAGGTCGATATCCGCTGGCGCTGCCGACGGCAGGCCCTTCTTCACCGGAACGTAGATCTCGTAACCGGTCGGGACCTCCTCTTCGATACGTCGCCACTCGTCCTCGCGGCGCACGGCCTCCATGAGGACGCCGTTGACGCTGTAGATCAGCGTCGTCCCGAGGCCTTCCGGATCGAAGATCTCGTGGTCGAGGCATACGTCGCCCGCCGAGAACTCGTACCGCAGATCGCGTGCCGTCAGTACCTCGTAGATACTCTCCTCGAGCTGCTTCCGGATGCCATGCTCGACGTCGTCGCTCGAGATGACGCGCCGTCGCAGCAAGAAGTCGCCCGGGAACAGCGTCGACGAGTCCCACGTGGAGATCGCATTCTGAAACTGCGTCTCGTTCAGCAGCCGTTCCTTGATCAGCGCTCGCTCGAGCAGCGACAGGTCGTTCGAACCGTTCATCAACGGTCGAATGCCGAGCTTCAGAATACGGAACTTGCGCCGGATCGTTCCGCTGTCGACGGTCAATACGCCTTCCTGACCGTTCAGGAACAGCGCCTGAACGATATTGGCAATCGGTATTTGGTCGACGTCGCCTCGAAAAGTCACGTGCTCGCCCCTCTCCGCGAGGGCGGCTCCGGTTACGGAGCCGTATCAGCCGTTGCTGCCGTCCTCGACCCTCTGAACGAGGATCGCCGTCATGTCGTCTTCCTGCGCCCGCCCGTTCTGAAACGTTCGGATCTTGCTGAGGAGACGATCCAAATAGTCCTGTGTCGTAGCGTTCGGCTCTCGCTGGCCGAGCTCGAACAAGATGCGCTCACGTGAGTAGAGAGCGTCCTTGTCGTTGCGGCATTCGGCGAGGCCATCGGTCACTAGGAGCAGGTGGACCCCGGCGTCCAGCCGGACTGCCATCTCCTCGATGACCGTATCGAACATTTTCGCGTTCCCCATGCCGAGGGCGAGTCCCTTGGACTCGAGAATCTTCTGATTGCCGCCTTGTCGGAACACGATCGGAAATTCGTGTCCGGCGCGTGCGAAGCGGAAGACCCCGCTCGACAGATCGAGGACGCCGTAGATCGCCGTGACGAAAGTCTTGCGATTCAAGTCACCCGAGAGATCCCTGTTGACCTGCTTCAGAACCTCTGCGGGAGACTGGCGGGACAGATCCTTCGCTCGGACGCTGATCAGCTTCTTGGTGATGCCCATGACGAGGGCGGCGTCCAGGCCGTGTCCCGTGACGTCGCCAATGCTGATGCCGAGCGACTGGTCGTCCAGCGGAACGAAGTCGAAGAAGTCGCCGCCTACCTTCTCGCAACTGCTGTACGAGAAGCCTATCGAGTATCCCAGGACGCTTGGCGCGTTCTCGGGAAGGAAGCGCTTGACGCACTTCGCCGCTGAATCGAGCTCCTTCTCGATATGAGCGGTCCGCTTCAGCGAGCTGCCGAGCCACTGGATTCGTCGCTCGACGGGCTCCGCGTCGGCGCTCTTGCCGCCCGACTCCTCTTCGCTCGCAGTCCTCCGGACTCTCTGCTTGCGCTGCCTGAAGGAGCCCGGTCGGCTTCGCTGGGCGAGCTCTTGGCGTTCGCCCGCGTCGTCGATAATCGTGAACTCCTCCTGGATGCCCAGCAGGCTGAAGACGTCCAGGAGCTCCTGCGGCGGGCTGCACAGAACGAACGAGAAGCCCCGTCGTTCGCACCGCGCGCGGACGCGTTTCAAGAGCGGCACGATCGTGCTGTCGAACTTCGTCGGGACAGCGGAGTTCGGGTCCCGTCGGATCTCGCGGAAGGCGAGCCCGATGTTGGCGGGGCACGAGCGCGCAACTCGCTCGAGGTACTGTCCGACTTCCCGGGTGAATTGCCCCTGCATCTCGATGAACGACAGATCGCCGCTCTTTCCGACGAGAATCGTCGCGTCGCCGAGCTGTCGCGTTTCGGACAGGAACTCGTCGCCGCCGCGCCGGAGCTCCTCGATCTGTTCTATCGTGACCTGCTCTACCACACGTCCGCCTTGAGGTGACTGCTGTCGGTCTTGCAGGCGTTCCCCCCGCCTGCTGCATCGGGACCAGGCCGGCCCCAGTGCTCTCCTCGAGTATATTTCTCGCGTCGCTATGGATCAAACTCCGATAACTATGATCCGGCGGCGGAACGTTTCCGGAGCTCGATGGCCGTCGTTGGCGGAGCAGGTTGTCGGTTGGCGCTCCATCGTTCAGAATTCGGTGGTTGGCACCAATGGACGATCATGCTCTCGAGAGCCTGAATTCGGGCGTCGTGTACCTGTACGCGACCTCCACGCGGCGGGACTTCTTCCAAAGTCTCGAGTGGTTCTTGCGTGGAGTGTTCGAAGAGGTCCACTTCTCGGTCGTCCGGGCGGGCCGGGAGCGCGGCCTCTTTCGGCTCGAATGCTCGAACGTAGTCGAGGCGGACGCCGCTAATCGCGCCGGGCTGTACTTTCGGTCGCGTGCGCTTCAGGAGGTCGTCGACCGCGGTGGCAACTCCGAGCTCGGTGCTATCGGCGCTCCGACCCTGCGCGTCGGAAGCGAGACGCTCTCCATTTCGCGGACCGTCGTTCTGGACGAAGTGAGCGATGGGCTGACTCTGCTCGTGTTCCACCGACCGGTCCTGATGGACAACGAGGACCGGCACCTCGGTCTCGACTGCTACACGTTCGACCACATCGCTTCGGCCTACGGTCAAGTCCACGAGCGCGAGCTTCTCCTCGAGCGAGGCGAGAGCGCGACGGCCCGGCTCGACGCGATTGCGAGAATGAGCTCGGTGCTGGGAACTCTCGACCTCGAGGTTCTTCTGAGCCGGCTGATCGACGTTTGCGTCGACCTCGGTGACGCCGAGGTGGGATCCGTGCTCCTCGTCGGAGAGGCGCCGACGTACGTAGAGTGGGGGTTGCCGGAAACGCTGCTCGGCTGTCTGCGGTTCGCCGACGGTGAGGAGATCGTCACCCGGAGCCTGGACACGCGCCGTGCGTGTCTCGTGCCGAAGTACGACCGCGCGTCGGGATTCCTGCCCGTCGCGCTATTCGCCATCCGGTCCGTGCTGTGCGTTCCGATCGTGTCGGGAACGCGAGTGCTCGGCACGATCAACCTCGTGAACTCGCGCAACGAAGGCGGCACGCTGACGGCGCAGGACGAGCTGGCGGTGACGTCGGTCGCCGCGCTCGCGGCGACGGCCATCGACAACGCCTACCTGCACCGCGACGCGCTCGAGAAGGAGAAGATCGAGGCGAGCCTCGACGTCGCGCGGGACATCCAGCGCGATTTGCTGCCGCGGGAGATGCCCGAGCTGTCGGGATACGACATCGCGTGGCAAAGCGAGAGCTGCGACGAGACCGGTGGCGACTACGTCGACCTCGTGACGCTCGAGGACGGCGCGCTCGCCCTGATCGTGGGCGATGTATCCGGGCACGGCATCGGCTCGTCTCTGCTGATGGCGACCGGGCGTGCAAACTTGCGGGCCCTCCTGAGCGTGAGGTCGGATTTGCGCGAAGTCGTGGGGCGCCTCAACGACCTGCTCGAACACGACATGAACACCGCGAATTTCATGACGTTGTTCATCGCGCGGCTCGATCCCGAGACGAACGAGTTCACGTACGTCAATGCAGGGCACGACCCGCCGATCTTCTGCCGCGGTCGCGACGGCTCCGCCTCACGTCTGAGTCCCTCGGGGCTGCCGCTCGGCATGTTCGCCGAATGGTCCTACGAGCTCTTCGCGGACGGGCCGATCGAGGTGGGCGACGGGCTCTTGGTGACGACGGACGGCATCTGGGAGCAGACCGATCGCAACGGGGAGCGCTTCGGGAAAGACCGCCTCACGGAGGTCTTTCGCGCCAACTTGCACCTCGGCGCTGACGAGATCGTCGCCGCGATCTCCGCCGAGGTGCACGACTTCGCTCGCGGCGTGTCGGTGAAGGACGACATGACACTGCTCGTCGTCAAGCGAGTGGCCAAATAGGCTGTCTCGAGCCTTCGTGAGGGCTTCGTTCGGTTCGTCCTATCTGCGTTTCATGTCGCGGCTTAGGCCATCTCCGACGCGGTGGTGGACGGGTTCGGAACGGGCCGGCCTCCCTTGTCAACTCTTGCGACGACTGGTAACATGGACGCTTGTGACGCAATCCCAGCGTCGTGGCTCTGCGCGTCTTTCGTCGCTGTCGAGCCCGGCCTGCGAGCGGCCTCCTGCAAGAGGATCTTGCGAGAGTGCTGCGCGAGTACAACGGAGATGGCCTGTCCATGGACCGTGGCGACGAACACGACGATCTCTTCGACCTCCACAACGGGGACTGGCCGGAGAGCGCCGATCCGCACGCGGCTCTGGACGGGGTGAGCTTCGACGAGCAGACCGCGGGCGCCGAGAAGCCCGTGTCGCGTGCGCGAAGCAGCGTCCTCGAGGCGCTCGTCCTAGTGTTGTTGGCGCTCGTGCTCGCCTTGACCTTGAAGACGTACGTCGCCGAGGCGTACGAGATCAAGGGGCGCAGCATGGCTCCGACGTTCCACAACGGCGAGCGCGTGGTCGTGCTGAAGGTGCTGTACGGAGTCGAACGTGGCTCTGTCGTGATCTTCTCTTCGCGCGACGATCCGACGAAGGACTTAATCAAGCGAGTGATCGGCCTGCCAGGCGAGCACGTTCGCATCGAACCCG
Organism: uncultured Planctomycetia bacterium; assembly: GCA_964392615.1. Classification (GTDB taxonomy): domain Bacteria; phylum Planctomycetota; class UBA8108; order UBA8108; family UBA8108; genus CAYMRB01. Next base: position 6,387 of record CAYMRB010000151.1, read on the forward strand.
GCAGAGTCCTGGTCGATGGCAAGCCGCTGGAGGAACGCTATATCAAGGACCAGGCTTTCGGCGAGTACGACGCGCCGGTGGACGAGGTCCTAGGTCCAAACGAGTACTTCGTGCTGGGGGACAATCGCGACGACAGCCACGATAGCCGGCGTTTCGGTCCCGTACCGATCGAAGCGCTGAAAGGCAGGGTCGTCGTCCGCTGGTGGCCTTTCCACGAAGTCAGCACGTTCTGATTCGCGGGCGCTGCCCGCGGATCATTGCGGCACATGGTCCGCGACGCTGATCGAGTGCCGCGTGTGGATCGAACGAGGTCCAGGGTGTCCTCCGGTCCACATGTCGTTTCCGTAGGATTGAATCAGCCCGGTTGACGGGCTGCCGAGCAAGTTTGATCGCGATTTCCGGCGCGTTCCGGTTGGGTGATCCCGCATTGGCGGGATTCGTCCCCGTAGCGTCGCGTCTGCGAATGAGACGATCGAGCAGGAGTGACCCTTGAACAAGAAGGCTGTCGGGCAGATCCTCAAGACGATGGGTGCCGTGACCGACGCCCAGATCGCCAAGGCGCTGGAATACTCCAAGAACGAGGACTGCCGTATCGGCGAGGCCCTCGTCAAGACCGGCGCGTGCGAGCAGGCTCATGTCAGCCGGGCGCTCGCCAAGCACTGGAGTCTGCCGTTCGCGAACCTCGCGAAAGGTGAGATCCCGAAGGACGTCATCGCTCTCGTGCCGAAGGACGTGGCGATCGAGAACTCGATCATTCCCGTCCAGAAGCGCAACGGGACGTTGTTCGTCGCCATGGAGGCCCTCGACTACATGGTGCTCGACAACCTCCGCTTCCTGCTGAATCAGCAGGTCGAAGCGGCGATCGCGACGCCGGAGGACATCGAGGAAGCGCTTGATCACTACTATCGCTTGACGGGCAATCTGTCGGACGTCCTCGACGGCGATGACGACGTGCAGGTCGGCCGCGACGAGTATTCCGGCGAGGACTCCGACGCGAACGACGCGCCGGTCATCAAGTACGTCACGCAGCTCATCTCGAACGCTCTGAAGGAGCGCGCGAGCGACATTCACGTCGAGCCCTTCGAGAAGCGTGTGCGTATCCGCTACCGGATCGACGGCATGTGCATCGAGAAGGAGAGCCCACCGAAGAAGCTCCAGGGGCCTATCCTCTCGCGCGTGAAGATCATGTCCGGCATGGACATGGCCGAGAAGCGGCGCACGCAGGACGGGCGCATCAAGATCAAGCTCCACGGCCGCGAGATCGACCTGCGCGTCAACTCGCTTCCCGCGCGGCACGGGGAGAGCATCGTGATGCGTATCCTCGACAAGGAGAAGGGCCTTGTCGACCTCGAGGAACTGGGCTTCCACGAGAGCGATCACGATCACTTCAACGCGATCATCAAGCGTCCCAACGGCATCTTCCTCGTCACCGGGCCGACAGGTTCGGGAAAGACGACGACTCTGTACGCGGCGCTCAAGAGGCTCAACAAGCCCGACGTCAAGATCATCACGGCTGAGAACCCGATCGAGTACAACCTCGCCGGCATCAACCAGGCCGAGGTGCGCCACGAGATCGGGTTGACGTTCCAGCGCATCCTGCGCGCGATGATGCGCCAGGCGCCGAACATCATTCTCGTCGGTGAGATTCGCGACCAAGAGACCGCGGACATCGCGATCCAGGCGGCGCTCACCGGTCACTTGGTGTTCAGCACGCTGCACACCAACGACGCGCCGTCGGCCCTGACGCGCTTGATCGATATGGGCGTCAAGCCGTTCCTCGTCGCGTCGGCAGTCATGGCCATCATGGCACAGCGCCTGATTCGTCGCCTGTGTCCGGAATGCAAGAGCCCGGCCGAGGTGACGGACTCCGACCTCCGCTCTATCGGGCTGACGCGGGATCGACTCGAGACCGCGACCATCTTCGAAGCCACTGGCTGCAACGTCTGCGGCGGCGCGGGATACAAGGGACGCCAGGGCGTCTACGAGCTCATGGAGATGTCGCCCGATCTGCGCGAGATGGCGTTCCAGAAGAAGTCGGGCATGGAGTTGCGCGTCAAGGCCATCAACGAGGGCATGAACACCCTGCAGATGGACGGCGTGCGCAAAGTGCTGTCTGGCGTCACGACGATCAGCGAGATCCTTCGCATCACGCACCGCGACGAGTAGGCGCTGAGCGCCGGCCACGGACCCGTCCCGAACGCGGACCGAATCGCCTAGAGAACACCCCAATACGATGACCTCCCAACCGCTCGGACAGATCTTCAAGTCGATGGGCCTGATTACGGAGTTCGACATCCAGCAGGCCCTCGGGACGCAGAAGGAAAACGGCAGCGCGATCGGCCGCATCCTGATCGACAACGGCCTCGTTACCGATGAGGACCTCAGCCGCGCGCTCGCGCAGCAGGCCGGCATGGACTTCGTCGAGCTCGACAAGGTCGAAGTGCCGCCCGAGGTGGTCGAGCTGATCGACCAGAACACGGCCGAGACCTTCCAGGTGATGCCGGTGTACTTCGACGGCGCCACGCTGACGGTCGCGATCAGCAAACCGGACAACCTCTCGGTCCTCGACGACCTTCGCTTCACGCTGCCGCAGATCAGCAACTTCAAGGCGATGGTCGCGAGCGAGGAGGGGATCAAGAAGGCCCACCAGGCCTACTACGATGCCGGCGCGACCGACGCCAACATGGACGAGCTCCTCGGCAGCGTCCGCGACCTCTCCGAGGACGGCGGGCCGACCGATCTCGCCAAGCTCGAGGCCGACGCCAACGCTGGCCCGGTCGTCAAGCTGCTCAACATGATCCTCCTGCAGGCGATCCGGGACCGCTCCGCGGATATCCACCTCGAGCCGTTCGAGCACGAGTTCAAGGTGCGCTATCGCGTCGACGGCGTCCTGTACGAGATGATGCCGCCGCCGATCCACCTGGCGCGCGCGGTGATCTCGCGTGTGAAGGTCATGGCGAACCTCGACATCGCCGAGACGCGTTTGCCGCAGGACGGCCGCATCGAGCTCAACGTCGGCGGCAACCCGATCGACCTCCGCGTATCGACGCTGCCGACGATGTTCGGCGAGAGCGTCGTCATGCGTATCCTCGACCGTTCGAACCTCGCCCTGGATCTCGAGAAGCTCGGTTTCCGCCCCGACGAGCTCAAGGCGTTCCGCACGCTCGTGTCGAAGCCGAACGGCATCATCCTCGTCACCGGTCCGACCGGATCCGGCAAGACGACGACGCTGTACTCGGTCCTGATGGAAGCGAACACGATCGACGTCAAGATCATCACCACCGAGGACCCGGTCGAGTACGACCTCGAGGGTATCGTGCAGGTGCAGATCAACGAGGAGATCGGCCTCACGTTCGCGAGCTGTCTGCGCGCGATCCTGCGCCAGGACCCGGACAAGGTGCTCGTCGGTGAGGTCCGCGACCTCGAGACGGCCCAGATCGCGGTCGAGGCGTCGCTCACCGGTCACATCGTGTACACGACGCTGCACACGAACGACGCGCCCTCGGCCATCACGCGTATTCTCGACCTCGGCCTCGAGCCGTTCCTGATCTCCGCGACGCTCGAGGGAATCATCGCGCAGCGGCTCGTGCGACGCACGTGCCTGCAGTGCAAGACCCCGTACGAGCCGACCGAGAAGGAGCTGTATGAGCTCGAGCTGACGCCGACGCAGGTCGAGGGGCGGCAGTTCTACTACGGCAAGGGCTGCAAGCAGTGCAACGGCACCGGCTACAAGGGGCGTGTCGCGATCTACGAGATGATGCTATCCAACGACCGCCTGCGGCAGATGATCATGGAATCGGCGTCGACGGCCGATCTCCGCGATGCGGCGAAGGAGAACGGCATGCGCGTGTTGCGCGACGGCGGTCTCCTGCACATCTACGACGGCGTGTCGACGATCGAGGAGGTCGTGCGCGAGACGATCGCGACGGCCTAACAGCCCGTGAGCTGGCCCGGCTGGCGCAGGGCGCGATCCGCGCTCATGGCGGGCAGCGCTCGCGCCGCTGCGCCCCAACTCCTTGCATTCGGCGAGGATGGGAGTTGCTTGTGGGGCGGGAATCGGGATGATTCCACGCTTGGCGCGGCGCCAGGCGTTCGGTATCATCGCAGCCGGCGACCCGGCTCCGGCGCTCCTGGGCTCATCGTTCCGGTCTCCTTTGCCCGAGAGTGCCGTTCGGCTCCCGAGCCGCGCCGCTCGAGAAATGGACCCGTAAGCGATCGGGGGGTGACTCCACGTGGGTGTCAGATTCCCGATCGGAAGCAAGTAGTCGTACGACCAGGAGGGTGGTATGCCCGTCTTCGCCTTTGAAGCGGTTGATGCGAGCGGGAAGAAGATCCGTGACGAGGTGAACGCGAACTCCAAGGACGACGCGATCAAGTCGATCCGTGAAAAGGGGCTCCGTCCGACTCGCGTCGCTCCGAAGGCGGGTGCGCAAAAGAGTGCCGGTGGCAAGGGCGGGAAGAAGAAGAAGGGGATGGTCCTCTTCGATTCCGTCAAACCGGCGCAGATCGTGACTTTCACGACGCAGCTTTCGACGTTGCAGGACGCCGGACTGCCGATCGTGCGCAGCTTGAAGATCCTGGGCGAGCAGCAGAAGCCCGGCAAGTTCAAGGATCAGATCGACGGCATCGCGGAGGAGGTCGAGCAGGGAAGCACGTTCTCCGAGGCGCTCGCGAAGTACCCGAAGAGCTTCGACAAGCTCTACGTCAGCATGGTGAAGGCCGGCGAGGCTGGCGGTGTGCTCGACATCATCCTGCGGCGTCTCGCGGAGTTCATGGAGAAGTCCCAGAAGCTCCGCAAGAAGGTCAAGGGCGCGATGATCTACCCCGCGGCGGTCGTCACCGTCGCCGTGGTGATTCTCGTCGTGATCATGATCTTCGTCGTCCCGGCGTTCAAGCAGATGTTCGACGACATCGGCAAGGAGCTGCCGCTGCCGACGCAGGTCCTGATGTCGATCTCGAACGTGCTGTCGGACTGGCGGTACATGCTCGCGGTAGCGGGCACGGTCGGCCTGCTCTGGCTGGGCTTCTGGTGGATCGGCCGCACCGAGAAGGGTCGACGCGCGCTCGACCTGTTCAAGCTGCGCATGCCGGTGTTCGGCAACATCATGAAGAAGTCATCCGTGGCGCGCTTCTGTCGTACGCTCGGAACGCTGATCGCGTCCGGCGTGCCGATCCTCGAGGCGCTGCGGATCGTCAAGGACGCGATTCCGAACGTCGTCATTCAGCGAGCGATCGAGGACGTCCACGGCAGTATCCGCGAGGGTGACACGATCGCGGATCCGCTGCGCCAGTCCGGCATCTTCGACGAGCTGCTGATCAACATGATCGACGTCGGTGAGGAGACCGGTGAGCTCGATAAGATGCTCATGAAGATCGCCGACAACTACGAAGCGGACGTCGACGTCGCCGTCGAGGGTATGTCCAGCCTGCTGGAGCCGCTGCTCATCGTCGGCATGGGATTGGCGGTCGGCTTCATCGTCGTCGCGCTCTTCCTGCCGCTCGTCTCGATTATCCAGGGTATCTAATCCTCTGAGGAAACGGCAGAGAAGAGGTCGGAAGCCCGACGGCCGGCGACGCACCGGCGGCCGTCGGGTTTCTGCATCCGGGGAATCCCGCGGGGGATCCGGACGCGGCGGGCGTGGTCGCGGGGGGGCCAAGCGGGGAAAGTCCGCGCGGCAGCGTGGCAGCGGTGCGCGTCGCTCGCGTGACGACGATCGTCTCGTCACTTACGTGCGCCGCCATCCCGGCGTGTCGTCGCATCAGGTCGCCGAGGCGAACGAGGTCGATACGCAGGGCGCCGACTTCGACACGCTCGTCGCGGAGCTCGAGCGGCTGCAGCGCGACGGTGCGATCGTGCTCGTGCCGGGGCGTGGCTGGGATCTGCCCGAGCGGTGCTCGTATCGCGTCGGGACTCTCCGTGCCGATCGCCGCGGTCGGGGATTCGTGCGCTCGGCGCAGGAGGACGAAGACGACATCTACGTGCCGCAGGAGGACACCGCCGATGCGTACAACGGCGATCTGGTCCTCGTCTGCTTGACCCGCGATGGTCGCCGGCAGCGGTTGCGCGAGGCCTATGTGGTCGAGGTCGTCGAGCGCACGCGACGCTTGGTGCGCGGGACGTTCGCCGCCACGCGCGGGCGGCAGGACGAGAAGCGAGGCGGGCGGCGCTCGAAGCGGCGCATCGAGTGCGCGGGGGTCATCGTTCCGGATGACCGCGACGCTGCGACGGACATCGCGATTCCGGCCGACCTGAGTCGCGACATCGCGGACGGTCAGCGCGCGCTCGTGCGGCTCGTCAGCGGGAGCGATGGCGGCAAGCCGCGCGGCGAGGTCGTCGTCGTGCTCGAGGGCGAGGGCACGATCGAGTGCGACCTCACGATCGTCACGGCCGAATTCGATCTCCCCGGGCCGCACGCGCCGGATGTCGAGGCGGCGGCGGCGGAGTGCACGCCGTTCGCGATCGGCCGCGGCGGCGAGTCGTCCGGTCAGGGCGCGCGTCGCGACCTTCGCGACCTCCAGCTCTTCACGATCGATCCGGCCGACGCGCAGGACTTCGACGACGCGGTGTCGCTCGAACGTCTCGGCGCCGACGCGATCCGTCTCGGCGTCCACATCGCCGACGTGTCCTGGTATGTGAAGCCCGGCTCGCGTCTCGACCGCGCTGCGGAGGATCGCGGCACGTCGATCTACCTGCCCGGTCGTGTGATCCCGATGTTGCCGGAGCGGCTGTCGAATGATCTCTGCAGCCTGCGCTCGCTCGAGGATCGCCCCGCCAAGTCGGTCTTCCTGACGTACGCCGCCGACGGAACGCTCGGCGAGGTCGAGGTCGTGCGCAGCGTGATCCGATCGGTCCGGCGCTTCGCCTACGACGAGGTCCAGGCCGTGCTGGACGACGTCACGGGAGTACGGCAGGCGGCGACCGTTCCAGCGGACGCCTCGGAGTACGCCGAGGCGCTCGCGTCCATGGCGCAGCTGCGCGATCGGCTGCAGGAGGCGAGGCGGCAGCGCGGCGGGCTGTTCCTCGAGATACCGCAGCTGCACCTCGAGCTGTCGCCGCAGGGCGACGTGACCGGCATCGGCCGCTACGAGCGCTCCGGCTCGCACGAGCTGATCGAGGAGTTCATGCTGGCGGCGAACGAGGCCGTCGCGGAGTTCTTCGTCGCGCACGACCTGCCGATCGTCGGGCGGGCACACCCGGCGCCCGATGCCGACCGCATCGAAGAGCTGCGGGAACTCGTCGAGGCCGTCGGCTTCGAGTTGCGCGGTGGCGATCGACCGCAGGATCTGCAGCGGCTCGTCGACGAGGTCATCGACACGCCGATGTCGGCGGCGGTGCAGGTCGCGCTTCTGCGCACGATGGGCCACGCGGAGTACATCGCCGGGGTCGCGCTTCACTACGCGCTCGCGACGAAGGCGTATTGCCACTTCACGTCGCCGATTCGGCGCTATCCCGATCTCGTCATCCATCAGGTGCTCGACGACTACCTCGACGGCGCGCTCTCGCGACGCGGCGGGGCGGCGCGTCGGCAGGAGCTGGGCGAGCGCGTCGAGGCTGTTGCCGCGCCGGCGTCGGCGGCGGAGCGTCGCGCGGAGGGCGCCGAAAGGGCGATGGGGCAGATGGGGCTGATTCGTTTCCTCGAGCCGCGCGTCGGCGAGGAGATGGACGCGTGGGTCGTGTCGGTCAAGCAGTTCGGCCTGTTCGTGCGAGTCGTCGACTCTCCGATCGAGGGCCTCGTCCACGTCGCCACGCTCGATGAGTACTACGAGTACGACGAAGTGCGACACACGCTCAGCGCCCGGCGCGGCCGCAAGGTGCACCGCATCGGCGATCGCGTGCGCGTCGAGCTCAGCGGTCTCGACGTGAACGCTCGCCTGATCAGCTTCCGACTGGCCGACGAGTGATGCCACGCGCGGTGCGACGGCTGGCGAGCGCGGCGGTGATGGCGATCGCGCTCGGTCACGCGGTCGGCCGTGCGGCCGACGTCGACGCGAACGGTGACGAGGGCAGCTCGGCGTGGAAGGCCGTCGACGCGAGCCTGCGCGCCGACCCGCGCTGGCCGGCTCTGAAGCGCGAGCTCGAGACGGCGCGCGTCGAGGCGCTCGGTCGCGTCGAGAAGCGCCTCGGGATCGCGCCAGGGAAGACAGCGATCGCCTGGATCGCCGTCGCGTCACCGGACGACACGGCGCGAGTGCGAGCGGCGACGACCGGGTTTCACGCCGGATGGACTCGCGTCGAGGCAGCTGCGGTCGTCGTTCGATTGCCGGCCTATCGTTACCTCGCGCGTCCGGCGAAGGTCCGCCGGGTCGTCGTGCACGAAGCCGCGCATGCCGTCCTGGCGTCGCGGCTTCGCACTCGCGAGCGATTCGAAGCGGTGCCGTTCTGGCTGCGCGAGGGCCTGGCGTTGTGGGTGGCGGGCGAAGGGCCGCAGCGCGTGCGCGATCGCGTCGCGTTGACCGCGCTCGGTGGGCGACCGTCGGCGTCGTTCCTCGTCGGCGTCGAGGTCGATGCCGAGAGATCGGCACGGCACGCGCTCCCGACATACGCCGAGTGCTGGCTCGCCGTGCGATGGATCGAGTCCGCGCTCGGCGCCGACGGAGTCCGCCATGTCAGCCGGCGGGTCGCGGCGGCTGACGACGCGGCTCGAGTCGTCGCGGCGGCGGTCGGCGTCGCTCCTGCAGCTCTCGTGCCGACGATCTTCCGAGACTCGCGCCGGCACGTGCGAAAGCTCCTGCCGGCGGCGTCGGAGGCCGAGTTCCGTGCGGCGGTCGTCAGGTTCGAGCGCGGCGACCACGCGGCGGCCCGGGAGGCGTTCAAGGCGCTGCTCGCCGCCGGGAGGGCGCCGGCGCTCGACGACACGCTCCGCTACCTGATCGCCCGGACCCGCGTGGAGAGCGGGGCGTGGGCTGTTGCGCGCGACGCCTTCGAGCGCGCGCTCCAGCGGCCCGACGAGGGGCTCTGGGAGCCGGAGGTCCTCGAGCAGCTCGGACGGTGTCGCGACGGCGTCGGCGACGTTAGCGGCGCTCGCCGAGCGTGGGAGGAGGCCCTCGAGCGGTTCCCGGAGGACGAGCGCGTCGCGTCGAGCGTTCGGCGGCGCCTGGAGGTCCGGGATCGCCCCGGGCCGAGATCCGAGCGCTGAGAATTCCGCTGCGGCGGTCGATCGGGCGATTCCGCGCTTTGGCTTGTCCTCTTCTCTCCGCCACCGCAATCCGGTACAATCGGCTAACTCGTGTCAGTACACGAGCTTTCCCTCGATCCCTGCAGAAATACCAGTAAGAAACCGGAGTCAAAATGGCCAAGCAGACGCGCAAGGAGAAGGTCCCGACCCCGATGGACTGGGTCCGCGCGAACGAAAAGGTCCTGATCGTCGTGCTCCTGGCGCTCGTCGGATTCACTTTTGCGTTCGGCGACGTGATACAGGGGCTCTTCCAAGGTTCGGCGGCGGGGCAATTCGACGTCGGTTTCGGAGAGAACATCGGGCAGGAGGAATTCGGGTTCGCGTCGCGCAACGTGCCGGAGGCCGCACGGGCCGCTCTCTACGCCGGCGTATTGCCGGGCGGCGTACCGACGCAGACCATGCCGTTCCTGTTCATGCGCGACGGCAAGTGGAATCCTGGGGACTACTTCTTCTACCGCGCTGCGGCGCGGGACGCGGGGATCCGCGTTTCGGATGCCGAGCTCGACGCCGCGCGCCGCAAGATCTGGCGCCAGTGGCGAGCCCAGGAGCAGACCCGGGCCAAGCTTCAGGAACTCGGCGTGCAACCGAGCAACGACCCGAGCGCGCAACGCGCCTACTCCAGCTTGTTCCAGAGCCACCTCGAGGAGTTCGAGACGGCGCTCGAGAATCAGTTCGACGCGGCCGACTGGCCCGTGCAGGTCAAGCGACGCACGCCGCGGCTGCGCTCCGAGGTCTACGAGGAGCTTCTGCGGGATGTGATCGCCGTCGCGCGGCTCGAGGCGAGCATTCGAGCCGGCGTGCAGATCAGCAAGAAGGAAGTCTACGAGAAGTTCCGTGCCGATCAGCACCGGCGTCGAGCCGAATGGGTCGAGCTCGTCGCTTCGGATGCTCTGAAAGCGGCGATCACCGCGAGCCTGTCCGACGACGACCTCCGCGCCTACTGGGATGAGAACAAGGAAGATCCCATGGGCGGCTACCAGAGCCCGGTTCGCGCGCGCTTCCAGTACTTGCGCGGATCGATCGATCACTTCCGCGCCGAGGCCGAGAAGAAGGTCGAGGACGCGGACGTGCGCAAGGAGTACGACAACAACCTGAAGGACTACGCCCGCCCGGACATCCGTACGGACACCGGCGCCTTCGCGCTGCGGACGCCCGAGGAGAAGGAGGCGAGGACCCAGGAGCTCTACCTGCCGTTCGACGAGGTGAGCGACAAGGTGCGCGAAGCCGCTGTCTCGAAGACGGCGCTCGCGGACATGAGCGACTTCGCGCGCAAGCTCAAGAGTCGCCTCTACCCGAGCCAGCCAGCGTCGGCTGACGCCCCGAAGATCGGCGGCGAGGGCGCCACCTTCGCCGATCTCGCCGCGGAGTATGAATTCCTCGAGACGGCGACTACCGACTACGTCACCCAGCAGGATGCCGAGGAGAAGCTCGGCGAGGATCTCCACGGTGCCGTGCGGTTCCAGCTCAGCAACTGGCTCCGCTCGAAGTCGGAAGACGCCGCCTTCGAGCTCGACGACAAGGCGCTCAAGCAGCTCCGAACGTCGAAGAGCATCACGAAGAGGGACGAGGACGGCGGCAAGTCCGAGAGGGTCGGATTCGTCTACGTCGCCGGCGTCGACCTGCAGTCCGCGGGCACGCAGCCGTTCGAGGAAGCGCGCGAGCAGGTCGCCGAAGACCTCCTGAACTCCAAGCTGGCCGAGCTTCTCGGCACGTCGATCGATGCGAAGATCGAGGACGTCGTCGCGGGCAAGCTCGCCTTCGCCGATCTCGCCGGCTCGGAGGTCGAGATCGCGCTCGATGGGGAGGCGAAGGCCCCCGCGACGTTCTCCGCCGTCGAGACAGCGCCGACCTACCTGCGCAAGTGGTCGCGCATCATGGTGCCGAAGGCGCCCGAGGAAGACGACCCCGAGAAGAAGGACGACAACGGCGACGACGCCGAAGAGGACGAGCTGCCGATTCCCGAGGAAGAGGCGCATGCGTCGTCCCGGGACATCGTCACTGCGCTCTTCACGATCGACGAGACCGGCAACGTCGTCGCGGCGCGCGACGAGAAGGGTGGTCGCGTCTACGTCGTCAGCTACGCCGGCCGCCAGGAGCCGGACGCCGGTGACTTCGAGCGTTCCGAGAGAAATCTCCGGGGGGCGCTCGAGCGAGACGCCTTCGACGCGGTCTTCGCCGAGTGGCGTACCGCCACGCTGGAAGCGTCCGGCCTGGGCGCTGCCGCCGACGAGCCGCCGGCCGAGGGCGAGCCCGAGTCGTCGGCCGGGTAGCCAAAACCTCCTCGATGGCCCGCAAGTATCTCGATTCTCCGCGCTGTCCGCGGCGCGAGGATCGAGATACTCGCGTTTCGGGGGCCGTCAGAATCCGGCCACGATTTCGCGGACCGCGGCCTCGATCTCGTCGGCGCAGGCCCGATAGCGCTCGACCGACTGGCCGACCGGGTCGCTGACGTCGTGATCGCCCAGGAGGCAGACGCGGTCCGCCATCCCTGCGATGTCACTGCCGAACTCGAGTAGCGTCGCGTGGTGGCTCGACGTCATCGCGTAGATGCGATCCGCGCGGGCGAGGAGCTCGCGCGTCACGGGTGCCGAGATGTGGCGCGAGACGTCGCAGTCTCGTTCCGTCATGACCGTCACGGCATTCTCGCTGGCGCGCGCGCCGTACATCGCGAACGTGCCGCAGGAGAGGATGCGGAAGCCGCACTCCTCGAGGTCGTCCTCGGCCCGGTCGAGCTTGGCGGCGAGGTGCTTGCGGAACAGCGCCGCGGCCATCGGGCTGCGGCACGTGTTGCCGGTGCAGACGAAGACGATCACCTTGCCCGAGACGAGCTGCTGGACCATTTCCGTCGTGATGATCCCGGCGCGTAGCACCTCGTAGCCGTCGTTGTCGACCTTGACCACCGTGGACGACTGCTTGATCGTCACCGGCCCTCCGTCGAGCACGACGTCGACCTTGCCGTCGAAGTACTCGCGGACCTCATCGCCCGTCGTCGCCGGGGGCTTGCCGGACGGATTGGCGCTCGGCGCCGCGAGAGGTGCGCCGACGTGCGCGACGAGCATGCGCGCGAGTGCCGAGCCCGGCAGCCGGACGCCGACCAGATCGGTCGAGCCGGGGGCTTGCGGCAGGACCAGCGTCAGCGGGCCGGGCCAGTATCGGTCGACGAGGTCATTGGCGAGGAGCGGCAGCTCCGCGACCAGGTCGAAGACGTCCGCGGTCGTCGACAGCAGGAACGAGAACGGCTTGTCGTCCGGTCGCGCCTTGACCTGCCGCAGGCGCTCGACCGCTTCCGGCCGCGACGCCGCCGCGCCAAGGCCATAGACCGTCTCCGTCGGGAATGCGGCCAGTCCACCTTCTCGGAGGATCTCGGCCGCCTTCTCGATCGTCTCGAGGTCCGGGTTCTCGGGGTCGATCTGGAGGTAAAGCGTCATGCCGGGGCCGCTGAAGAAATGAATGGCCATTTTTCAGGGCCCGCGTCGAGAACACAAGGGGGCGTGCGTCAAGATCCCCGGCGAATCCGTCGCGAGGAGGAGGGGTTTCGGGCGCCGGTGGCCCCCTCGTCTGGCAACTTCCATCCCGAACGCCATCCGGTATCATACTGCCTTTTGTCCAAGGGAGGCCTTCTCATGGCACTGCTCGTCGTCGGTTCGGTCGCGTACGACAGCATCAAGACGCCGCATGGCGAAGCGGTCGAGGCGCTCGGCGGCTCGGCGGTCTACTTCTCGCTGGCGGCGCGTCTGTTCGCGCCGGTGCGGCTCGTCGGCGTCGTCGGCGAAGATTTCCGTGAAGATCATATCGGCGTTCTGCGCGCGCGCGACGTCGACACGGAGGGTCTCGAGGTCGTGCCCGGCGGGCGGACGTTCCGGTGGGCGGGGGAGTACTCCCCGGACATGAACGACCGCGAGACGCTGTCCGTCGAGCTCAATGTCTTCGAGGACTTTCAGCCGAAGATTCCCGACTCGTTCCGCGACTCGCGCTACGTGTTTCTCGCCAACGGCTCGCCGGTCACGCAGTCGAGCGTGCTCGATCAGGTGACCGACGCCGAGTTCGTCATGGCCGACACGATGGACCTGTGGATCTCGACGCAGCGCTCCGAGCTCGTCGCGCTGCTCGAGCGCGTTGACGGGATCTCGCTGAACGACTCCGAGGCGCTCCTCCTCACCGGGCTCGGGAACGTCATCGATGCGGGGCGGGCGATCCTCGCGATGGGACCCGAGACCGTCGTCGTCAAGAAGGGCGAGCACGGCGCGATGCTCTTCTCCGGTGACCGAGTCCTGCCGCTTCCCGCGTACCCGACGTCGAGCGTCAAGGATCCGACCGGTGCCGGAGACAGCTTCGCCGGCGCCATGATGGGCTACCTCGCCAGTCGTGGCAGCACCGACGCCGACGCGCTCAAGGCGTCGATCGCGCACGGCACCGTCGTCGCTTCCTTCACGGTCGAAGACTTCGGCACCGACCGTCTGGCCGCGGTGGGGGAGGATGAGGTCGCAGGCCGATTCGACGAGTTCCGCAGCTTCCTGACCATCTGAGGCCTGAGCCCTTCATGAACTCAGCCGACGTCCGCAAGACGTTTCTAGACTACTTCCAGCGCCACGACCACGCGGTCCTGCCGTCGAGCTCATCGATTCCGCACGGCGACCCGACGTTGATGTTCACGAACGCCGGCATGGTGCAGTTCAAGGACATCTTCACCGGCCGGCAAGCGGCGCCGACGCCCCCTCGTGCGACCACATCGCAGAAGTGCGTGCGCGCAGGAGGCAAGCACAACGACCTCGACAACGTCGGCTACACGACGCGCCATCTGACGTTCTTCGAGATGCTCGGCAACTTCTCCTTCGGCGACTATTTCAAGGAGGAGGCCATCGCGTACGCGTGGGAGCTCATCACGAAGGGCTACGGGCTCTCGAGCGATCGGCTGTGGGCCA
>CAYMRB010000152.1:0-20290 GCA_964392615.1 uncultured Planctomycetia bacterium
GCCGTCGTAGAGCTTGAGCTTCTGCATCAGGGTCAGCTGGGCCTTCTTGGGCTCCTCGAGGCGCGTGAGCACGGCCCACATCGCGGCCATCTCGAGCGTGTGCGGCGCGATGTGCTTGCCGCGCACCTTTTCGTCGTCGAAGTCCTTCTCGTAGATCTGGATCTCGTGACTCAGCGTCGTGATGTACGGAACGTCGACCTTGACCGTACGATCGCGGAAGGCCTCCATGAGCTCGTTGCTCTGGAGCTTGCGATACTCCGGCTCGTTCGTGTGTCCGAGAATGACGAGGTCGATGTCCGTCTGGGCGAACTTCTTCGGCTTGATGCTGTGTTCCTGGCTCGCGCCGAGCAGGTCGTAGAGGAACGCCACATCGAGCTTGAGGACCTCGATGAACTCGATGACGCCCCGGTTCGCGATGTGGAACTCGCCGTCGAAGTTGAACGCGCGAGGGTCGGAGTCGGTACCGTACTCGGCGATCTTGCGGTAGTTGATATCGCCGGTGAGCTCGGTCGAGTCCTGGTTCTTCTCGTCCTTGGGCTGGAACGTACCGATCCCGACGCGGTCTTGTTCGGACAGCGCGATCCGGTACACCTCCACGTGCTCGATCATCTTGGCCCAATCGCCCTGGTACCGCTTGAGCAGCTCGTTGTAGTAGTACCGGCAGAACGGGCACAGATGGCCCTCGCTGGCCACGCGGTATCCGGCGTCGAGCGCCTCGTTCAGCCCGGCGAACACGTTCTGCCGCGAGTCCGTCGGAACGAGGCGCATCGGCTCCTCGTGCATCGGGCAGGCGGTGAGCCCCCGCTCCCCCATGTCGTCCGGGAGCTTCCAGCGGAACGAGTACAGCGCGCCCTCGGGCGTCCGGGAGTAGGCCTCGAGGCCCTTCTTGATCAGACGCGCGATGGTCGACTTCGCGCTTCCGACGGGACCGTGAAGGAGGAGGACTCGCTTCTCGGTACCGTAGCCGAACGCGGCCGACTTGATGTGTCCGACGAGTCGCGACAGCGGACGATCGAGGCCGTAGACCGCGTCGCGCCCCTCATCGATCGGGTCGTCGAAGAAGTTGTAGTGGACGACCTTGTCCTTCATCTCGCGATACTCGACGGTCCCGTACGACAGAATCATGTCGTAGAGCCGCTGGAACGCGTTGCGGCAGACGCGGGGGTTGTCGCTCGCGAGATCGAGATAGTCCGTAAAACTGCCTGTCCATGCCAGGTCGCGGAAGCTCTCCAGGTCGACGCTGGTTTCGATCAGGCTGTAGATTCGGCTGGAATCGAACATCGTCCATCACCTCCGAATCTTCTATCGACGCAGCGTATCCGGAACTGAACGCCATAGACGCGAGATCCTGCGTGCGTCCCCGTTGGGGCGTCGCGCCCCCTGGCTATCGATTATAGGACCGTGCCGCGGCTCGCGCCGAAAACGACAACGGGGGCGGCCCCGCGCACGCGCCGGGCCGCCCCCGTCGAAGGGCTCAGACGCCGTCACGGCGTCTCGAGGCCGCGAGTCGATCAGTCCTTGACCTCGTAGTCGGCGTCGATGATCGTCTCGCCGTCCTTCGCGCCGTTCTGGGCGTCGCCGGCAGATCCGGCGTCGCCACCACCGGGCCCGGAGGGGCCAGGGCCCGGTCCGGGACCAGGACCAGCAGCGCCGGGGCCCGCGCCTTCCGCTCCGGCGTTAGCCTTCTCGTAGAGCTTCGCGCCGACCTCTTGGGCGATCTTCTCGACTTCGTCCATCGCCTTCTTCATGCCGTCGACGTCTTCCTTGTCCTTCGCCGACTTGAGCTGGTCGATGGCGGCTTGCAGGCGGGCGCGATCGGACTCGGCGATCGAGTCCTTCTGCTCCTCCAGCAGCTTCTCGCGCTGGTAGGCGAGGTTGTCCGCGTTGTTCTTGAGGTCGATGAGCTCGCGCTTCTTCTGATCCTCGTCGGCGTGCGATTCCGCGTCCCGACGCATGGTCTCGACCTCGTCCTTCGACAGGCCGCTGGAGGACTCGATGCGGATCTTCTGCTCCTTGCCGGAGCCGAGGTCCTTCGCGGAGACGTTCAGGATGCCGTTCGCGTCGATGTCGAACGAAACCTCGACCTGCGGCACGCCGCGCGGCGCCGGCGGAATGCCGTCGAGGACGAAGCTGCCGAGCAGACGGTTGTCCGTCGCCAGCTCTCGTTCGCCTTGGTAGACCTTGATATCGACGGCCGGCTGGTTGTCCGCCGCGGTCGAGAAGGTCTCCTTCTTCGTCGTCGGAATCGTCGTGTTCCGCTCGATCAGCCGGGTCATGACCCCGCCGAGCGTCTCGATGCCGAGCGACAGGGGAGTGACATCGAGGAGGAGGACGTCCTTGAGGTTCTCGTCGCCCTGCAGGATACCGCCCTGGACGGCCGCACCGAGCGCGACGACCTCATCGGGGTTCACCGAGCGGTTCGGCGTCTTCTTGAAGATCTCCTCGACGAGTTCCTGCACGCACGGGCTGCGCGTCGAACCGCCGACCAGAACGACCTCGTCGACCTCCTGCGGCTTCAGCCCGGCGTCTCTCAACGCCAGCTCGCACGGCTTGCGACAGCGCTCGATGAGCTTCTCCGCGAGGCGCTCGAAGGTCGCTCGCGTGATCTCCATCTGCAGGTGCTTCGGACCGGACTGGTCCGCGGTGATAAACGGCAGGCTGACGTCGGTGGCGCTCTTCGTCGACAGCTCGCACTTCGCCTTCTCGGCGGCCTCCTTGAGGCGCTGCAGGGCCATCTGATCGCTGCGCAGATCGATACCCTGTTCCTTCTGGAACTCGTCGGCGATGTAATCCAGGAGCTCCTCGTCGAAGTCGTCACCGCCGAGGTGCGTGTCGCCGTTGGTCGACAGGACCTTGAAGAATCCCTCGTCGACCTCGAGGATCGACACGTCGAAGGTTCCACCACCGAGGTCGAACACGGCGACCTTCTCGCCGGACTTCTTGCCCTTGAGACCGTAGGCGAGCGCCGCCGCGGTCGGCTCGTTGATGATCCGCTCGACGGTCAGGCCGGCGATCGTGCCGGCGTCCTTGGTCGCCTGGCGCTGCGAGTCGTTGAAATACGCCGGAACGGTGATGACCGCGCGGTCGACCTTCTCGCCGAGGTAGGCCTCCGCCGTCTCCTTCAGATTCTGAAGGATGATCGCGGAGATCTCCGGCGGCGTGAACGACTTGCCGTCGATGTCGACCTTGACGAGCTCCTCGGGGCCCCCGGTGAGCTTGTAGGGGACGATCTTCTCCTCGGCGGAAACCTCGGCGTGTCGGCGCCCCATGAAGCGCTTGATCGAGGAGATCGTGCGCTGCGGATTCGTGACGGCCTGGCGCTTCGCGGTCAGACCGACCTGGCGCCCCTTGTCGGTGATCGCGACGACGCTAGGCGTGACGCGGTTGCCGTCGGCGTTGGCGATGACCGTGGGCTCTTGGCCCTCCATCACGGCGACGACCGAATTCGTCGTGCCGAGGTCGATCCCGATGATCTTGGACATTCCAGAGCCTCCAGTAGATTTCGCGTTCAGTGCGCCGAGCCGGGCCGCCCCGGAGAGAGTCGCGAGGCGCCGGGCAGCTTGGCGGCACGTTCGGTTTATCGTCTCGTGCGCCGAACGACTTCAGTGACGCCAGGCGCGAATCGGCAGAGGAAAGCAAAAAGCGTACCTCACGTGCCCTGAAGCGCCGGCAAGTAGCGACAGCAGCCAAGGTTGCGCCGAGAAGCCGGAGCCTGCCCGGGCCGCCCTGGCTGCCAGATCGGCAGGGCCGTCCCAGCGCCCTCCGCCCCCCTGCCACCGTGGCAGCTGCGCTCCGGGGTTCGCGGCTGCCGTGACATCGCCCCCTCCGATCGTTCGCGCTCGCGCGAACGCCCCCCGGCCATGGCGACGTCGCGGGCTCGGCCCCGGACGTGCGGCATGCGCTGCGGGCTCGCGCGCGGCGCAGTATCCCGTCGTCGCATCGCGGTGCTGGTGCCTGGACGAGCCCACGGCCTATAATGGACGCTTGGGAATGTTCGGGCGCGCACGCGTGCGACCCGGAGACGGAGATGGAATCGCCGCGACTCGAGATTCGTGATCGGACTCGGTCGCGCATGGAAGACGGGGCCCGGGAAGGGAATCTGATGCAACGACGTGTCCTTCTGCTGGTGCCGATTCTCTGGGCCGCCCTCGGCTCCGCCGTACATGCGGACTTCGAGGCGATCCTCATGACCGAGGTCATGGCCTCGAACCGCACGGCGCTCGCCGACGAAGATGGCGACCACTCCGACTGGTTCGAGCTCTACAACTCCGGCGACACGGCGGTCGATCTCGAGGGCTTCTGGGCGACGGACTCCGCCAACGACCTGCAGCGCTGGGAGTTCCCCGCGGTGAGCATCGAGCCGGGACGTTTCCTGGTCGTGTTCTGCTCCGAGAAGGACCGGCGCCGGCCGGGCGAGGAGCTGCACACGAACTTCCGCCTCGAGGCGGCCGGCGAGCTTCTCGCGCTCGTCACGCCCGACGGCCAGACGCTCGTCGCCGGATTCGCGCCGACCTTCCCGCCGCAGATCGAGGACGTCTCGTACGGCGTGTCCTCCGGCTCGACATTCACGACCGTCGTCGACGACAGCTCTCCGTTGACGGTCCACGTGCCGAGCGACGGATCCCTCGGCACGAGCTGGACCGCGGTCGGTTTCGACGACGGGAGCTGGCGTCAAGGCACCCCGGGCGTCGGAACGGAGCGCTCGTCGGGCTTCGAGCAGTTCATCTCGACCGACGTCGAAGCCGACATGCACGGCGTGAACTCGACGATCTACATCCGCGTGCCGTTCGTGGTCGATGACCCGGACGCCATCGACGCGATCCAGCTGCGCATACGATACGACGACGGATTCGCGGCGTACATCAACGGCGAGCTCGCCACCGTCGCGAACGCGCCCGATCCTCTCGACTGGGACTCGCGCTCCTCGCGCAGCCACGCTGACAACGCGGCGATCCAGCTCGTCGACTTCGACCTGACGTCGGCCGTCGACGCGCTGGTTCCCGGCGACAACGTGCTCGCCATTCAAGGACTGAATTTCAGCAGCACGTCGAGCGATTTCCTGATCGATCCCCGACTGGACCTCGTGTCGATCGGCGATATCGATCAAGGCGCCGCCGAGTACTTCGAGTCCTCGACACCGGGCGGTCCGAACCAGGTCGGATTCCCGGCGTACTCAGAGGATCCAGAGTTCTCGCATCCGAGCGGTGGGTACGCGACGAACTTCAATCTGTCTCTCTCGGCGCCGCCGGACGCGACGATCCGCTACACGACGAACGGTACACGGCCGACCGAGAGCTCGAGCGTGTACTCGGGACCGATCGCGATCAACGAGACGACGATCGTCCACGCGCGGACGTGGGAGGAGGGCAAGGCGGCCGGCCGCAGCGTCAGCCAGAGCTATATCCGGCTCGCGACGAACGTGCGCACGTTCAGCTCGAACCTGCCGATCGTCGTCATCGACACCCGCGGAGGCGCCGTCGGCGAGAACGCGTACACGGACATCGTCGTCGAGACGATCCTGACGACCGACGGCCGCGCCCGCCTGACGGACCCGGCCGAGTTCGCCGGCCGCGGCGGCCTCAAGATTCGCGGCTCGAGCTCGAGGGGATTCCCGAAGAAGCAGTGGGCCATGGAGACTCTCGATGAGTACGGCGCGGATCGCAACGTGTCGCTGCTCGGCATGGCCCCGGAGTCCGACTGGGTCGTGTACGCGCCGTACTCCGACAAGTCCCTGATACGTAACTACCTGTCGTACGACTGGTCGAACCAGATCGGCATGTGGGCGGTGGACACGCGCCTCTGCGAGCTGTTCTACAAGACCGGGACGGGAGCCCTGACGAGCGGCCACTACCACGGCGTCTACGTGCTGATGGAGAAGATCAAGCGCGGGAACGACCGCGTGGACGTCGAACGCCTCGGACCGGCGGACGCCGCCGAGCCGGAAGTGACAGGCGGCTACATCTTCAAGAAGGACCGCCTCGATCCGGGCGACTCGGGATTCCGGACGAGCCGGGGGCAGACGCTCGCCTACGTGTATCCGAAGGAGCGGGAGATCCCGTCCGCGCAGTCGACGTATCTCCGCGGGGCATTGAACGCCTTCGAGAGCGCGCTGTACGGCGCCAACTTCACCGATCCGGAGATCGGCTACGCGGGACACGCCGATCCGCAGTCGTTCGTCGAGCACCACATCCTGGTCGAGGTCACGAAGAACATCGACGGCTACCGACTCAGCACGTTCTTCCACAAGCCCCGCAACGGCCGCATCTTCAGCGGGCCGATCTGGGACTACAACCTGTCCCTCGGCAACGCCGACTACCTCCAGGGCTGGCAGCCGCAGGGCTGGTACTACCCGCAGCTCGGCGCGGACGCCTACCCGTACTGGCCGCGGATGTTCCAGGACCGCGAGTTCCAGCAGCGCTACATCGATACGTGGCAGGATCTCCGCGAAGACGAATTCGCCACCGAGAAGCTCCTCACGCAAGTCGATGAGATCACCGCGCACCTCGAGGAGTCGCAGGTGCGCAACTTCGACCGCTGGAGAATCCTCGGCACGCGCGTTTGGCCGAACTGGTACATCGCGGACACGTACGCTCAGGAAATCACCTTCATGAAGGACTGGCTCCAGCAGCGCCTGGCGTGGATGGACTCGAACTACCTCGCGAAGCCGATCCTGACGCCGGACGGCGGCGGATTCGATGCTCCGCTCGAGCTCCGCATGGCCGCTGCCGCGGGGACGATCTACTACACCGTCGACGGCACGGACCCGCGCCTGCCCGGAGGCGGCGTCGCACCGACGGCGGAGAGCTACGGCTTCAGCGCCTCGTTGACTCTCGTATCCGAAGAGGTCACCGACGAAGTCCGCGTTCACGTGCCGACGTCGAGCCTCGGCACGTCGTGGACGGGTGTCGGCTATGACGACTCGTCGTGGACGCGCGGCACGAGCGGTCTCGGCGTCGGCTACGAGGAAAGCTCCGGCTACGAAGACTACATCACCGTGGACGTCGGCGCCGACATGGTCGACCTGCGCACCTCGGTATACGCTCGCTACCGCTTCGAGATCGACGACCCGGACGCGATCAGCTTCTTGAGCCTCCGCATGATGTACGACGACGGCTTCGTCGCGTTCGTCAACGGACACCGTGTCACGGGAGCGAACGCGCCAGCCATAGCGACGTGGGAGTCGGCGGCGACGGCCCAGCACGACGACGGTGCGGCGGTCATCTTCGAGACGTTCAACTTGGCGGACGCGGCAGAGCACTTGCGCGCGGGCACCAACGTCCTCGCGATCCAGGGGCTGAACACGAACACCTCCAGCAGCGATCTCCTGATCCTGCCGGAGCTCCTCGCCAGCAGCACGGCGGAGGGTGACGCGATCGTCCTGACGGAGCGCACGACCGTGCGCGCGCGTGCGACGACGGGCGCCACGAACTGGAGCGGCCTGCGCGAGGAGACGTTCGTCCCGTTCTCGGATCTGCCGCTGCGCGTGAGCGAGATTCACTACCACCCCGCCGACCTTCCCGAGGGGAGCCCCCACGACGCGTCCGATCTCGAGTTCATCGAAGTCGTCAACATCGGAGGCGAACCGATCAGCCTGAACGGCGTCCGCTTCACGAACGGCATCGATTTCGACTTCACGACGGGTGTGCTGCCGACGCTCGAACCGGGCGCGTTCGCCGTCGTCGTCCGCGACTTCGCCGCGTTCTCGTGGTACTACGACACGGCGGACATCGCCGTCGCCGGAATCTATCGCGGCGCGCTCGACAACGACGGCGATCGGCTCGAGCTCCTCGACGCGGACGGCCATCTCATCCACGACTTCCGCTACGAGGATGAATGGCACCCGACGACCGACGGCGGCGGGAGCTCGCTGCACGTCGTCGACACGGGAGCTCCTCGCGCGGCGTGGGAGACCCCCGAGCAGTGGACCGCCAGCGTCGACGACGACGGCTCGCCGGGACGGGCCGAGGACTCGGCCCCGCCGCAACGTGGCTGGCAGCTGCCCGGAGACTCGAACTCCGACGGTCGGCTCGATGTCTCCGACTCGATCCGCGTGCTACGCATCCTCTTCACCGACGCGAGCTTACCGCTGCCCTGTGGCGGCGACGACCCGCAGTCCGGCGGCGGTCTCACGGTCCTCGACATCAACGCCGACGGCTCGGTCGACGTGACGGACGCCGTATCGCTGCTCGACTATCTGTTCACGGCCGGAGGCGCTCCAGCACTCGGAACGGACTGCGTCCGGGTGACAGCCTGTCCGAACAGCTGCTCCATCTGACCACTCCGCAACCGGAGCGGGCCGAAAACACCGAAACACAGCCCGGAAGAGCGCGATAAGCCCATCGCGTCGCCTTCCGGGCTCTTTTTTCGCCCAGAGACGGCCGCTCAACCCCGAACGCGCGCCACGACAACACGACTTTCGAGAGAATTCCGCATCGCATCGCCGAGAAAACCTTGCAAGAGCACACAGCAAGGCATAAAGTCGCCCACTCTTCCGCACATCAGCCCCCTTAACGCCAACGATCACAGGGAACATCGCCATGAAGACGGGCGCCGACATCGTTATCGAGGCCATGCGCCGCGAAAACGTCGAGTACGTGTTCGGGCTCCCCGGCGGCGCCGTGATTCCGATCTTCGACTCGATCCTCGACTCGGAGATCCAGCTCGTGCTGACGCGGCACGAGCAGGGTGCGACGCACATGGCCGACGGCTACGCGCGCGCCACCGGACAGCCGGGCGTCGTCCTGGTCACGAGCGGCCCGGGAGCGACGAATACCGTCACCGGGCTGCTGACCGCGCACATGGACTCGTCGCCGATGGTCGTCGTCTCCGGCCAGCAGATCACGCCGCTCTTGGGCAAGGACGCGTTCCAGGAGGCGGACATCTTCGGCATCACGATCCCGGTCGTGAAGCACTCGTACCTCGTCAAGGATCCGAACGACCTGCCGCGGGTGATGAAAGAGGCCTTTCACATCTGCAACACGGGTCGCCCGGGGCCGGTGCTTATCGACGTGCCGAAGAACATCGCTTCGGGCGAGTGTACGACGGCGTTCCCCGAGCGCCTCGACGAGCACCTGCCCGGCTACAAGCTGCCTGGGGACGAGATCGACCGCGACTCGATCTACGCGTGCGCCGACATGCTGCACGCGTCGAAGCGACCGCTTCTCTACGTCGGGCACGGCGCGCGGCTGGCGGGTGCATCGGAGACCGTACTGAAGCTCGCGGAGAAGCTCCGCGCGCCCGTGACGACGACGCTGCTCGGCAAGGGAGCGATCCCGGAGACGCACGATCTCGCCGTCGGGATGCTCGGCATGCACGGCACGGCGTACGCCAACAAGACGGTCGTCGACTGCGACCTGATCCTGGCGATCGGCGCGCGTTGGGACGACCGCATCACCGGCAAGCTCGAAGAGTTCTGCAAGGACGCGAAGAAGATCCACATCGACATCGACCCGGCTGAGCACGGCAAGATCATCGAGCCGGATCTGTCGATCGTCGGTGACGCGCGCGTCGTGCTCGAGGAGCTGCTCCAGCACGTCAAGGCCCTCGATACCGAGGAGTGGCTCGCGCGCATCGCCGACTGGAAGAAGAAGTTCCCGCTGAAGTACCCCAAGCGCGGCGGCGGTCTGCAGGCGCAGCACGTTCTCGACGTGCTCAACGACATCACCGGCGGCGAGGCCGTCGTGACGACGGACGTCGGGCAGCATCAGATGTGGGCCGCGCAGTTCTATCGCACGCGTCTCGAGCGCCAATGGATCACGAGCGGCGGCGCGGGCACGATGGGCTTCGGCATGCCCGCCGCCATCGGCGCGCAGCTGGGCCGACCGAACGACGAGGTCTGGGCGGTCGTCGGTGACGGCGGCTTCCAGATGACGTTCTGTGAGCTCGCCACCGCGAAGATCCTCAACCTGCCGATCAAGGTTCTCGTCATCAACAACGCGTACCTCGGCATGGTACGGCAATGGCAGGAGCTGTTCTTCGACAATCGTTACTCGGGCGTCGACCTGCACGGCAGTCCGGACTTCGTCAAGCTCGCCGAGTCGTTCGGCTGCAAGGGCCTGCGGATTCGGCGCAGCGGCGACGTGCGAAGGGTCCTCAAGCAAGCCCAGGACTACACCGACGGGCCGTGCGTGATCGACGCGTGCGTCGAGAAGGAAGGCAATGTGTTCCCGATGATCCCTGCCGGCGCAGCGGTGAGCGAAATGATCGTCGAGAAACCCAAGGTCAAGTTGGCCCGACCGGAAGGGAGCACCTAGTCCGATGCAGACAGAGACGAACGGCAAGCAGACGATCAGCATGCGCGTGCACAACCGTCCGGGTGTGCTCTCGCGAATCGCCCAGGTATTCGCCCGCCGGGGGTTCAATATCGACTCCCTCGTGGTGAGTCCCGGCCACACCGCGGGCTTCTCGCGCATGACGATAGCGTGTCAGGGAGACCCGACAGCCGTGGACCAGATCGTCAAGCAGCTCGACAAGCTGGTCGACACGGTCCACGCCAGCGAGCACGCGCAGGAAGACGCGGTCGAACGCGAGCTCGGCATGATCAAGGTACGCGCGAAGCCCGAGGAGCGTACCGCGCTCTTGCAGATCGTCGAGGTCTTCCGCGGCAAGACGGTCGACATCGCCGACAAGTCCCTGACGATCGAGGTGACGGGCGACTCCGCCAAGCTCGACGCGTTGGAGAAGCTCCTGTCGAGCTTCGGCATCATCGAGATGGTGCGGTCCGGCAAGGTCGTGATCGCCCGCGGTAGCGAGCGCACCTGACACCGTTGTCGTTCGACACGGCCTTTGGCAGAATGGCGACTTTCCGAGGAAATCCCGCCGCCAGTGAAGACCGTGCCGACCAACGGAGCCACGCCGCAGAAGCTCGCATTCGGGGTCGAACCCTCGGAACGTCTCTACCGGCTGCGCTTGGCCAGATACCACGCCTTGGGCGAAAGCGTGGGTGACGACCTGCGCTCCCGGCGCGATGATGGCCCTCTCGATCTGCTCGACGTCGGCGTCGGGAGCGGGCGCTCGCGGCGCTATGTCGAGGTTCACGATCCCGACGGTCGTGTCCGCTATCACGGCGTCGATTCGAGCCCGCGTCGGCTCGAGTCGGTGTACAAGAGGGAATCGTGGACACTCGTGCGCGGCGACGTCGAAACGGACCTGCCGTTCGCGGACGAGAGCTTCGACATCGTCCTCTGCGAGCAGATTCTCGAACACCTGAGCGACCCGCGCCGCGTCATGGGCGAGCTCCACCGCGTGCTCCGTCCGTCGGGGATCGGCATCATCGGCGTCCCGACCTTCCCGCCCGGGTGGCGAGGAATCCGCGCGGAAGTCCTCCCTGCCTTCGATCGCTGGCGAGGGAAGCCTGAGCGAAACCACGTCCAGGTGTTCAGTCTGGGCACGTTGCGACGAGCGCTCGAGGAGGGCGGCCCGTTCGAGGTCGTCGCTGCGCGCGGGTTCCGATTCGTCTCCGGCGGGTTCCTCTCCCCGCTGGAGGACCAGCGTTGGTTCTGGCGGCTCAGCTCGCTGTGGGGGCGCTGGTTTCCGTCGCTCTGCGTCGAGGTCCAGACGCTGGTACGCCGGCGCGACGCGACGCCCGCAGCGAGGCGCTGACGCACTCCGGATGACGAACGCCGTCAACGGGCTGTCAAGATTCGCACCAGGGCGAGCGATATAGAGACCGGAAACGTGTCGCATTCCATCGCGTTATGGGCCCGCTTGCAGGCGTCAGCGACACGCACGATGCCCGACCCGGAACATGACGATGCCCCGATCGACCTTCCCACTCGTTGTCCTCTCCAGCTTCCTCCTCACGGTGTCGGTGTCGCTGACGCCGCTGCTCGGTGCGGCGCCGGCGCCGAACGCCTTGTCGCCGATCGACTTCGATGCCCCGATCGATCGCTCGTTCACGCGGCAGAAGGACCGGGACGACGGCGCTCGCGTCTATCGCGCGAAGAGCGGCACGCTCCTCGTGCTGCGGCTGTTCTTCGACGAGGGCAAGCCCGCTGCGAAATGGATGGCGGAGGAAGCCCGCGTGCAAGGCGAACGCGGCGCGGTCGGCCTCAAGGTCGCGGGAGGTCGCAAGGTCGGCGCTCGCAAGTGGTACGACCTCGAGTATCGCTCGCGCCTGCCGCGCAACGGGCTGCGTCTCGATATCGCCTGCTCGGTGACGGAGGTCGGCCCATTCCTGTTCGTCGCCTCGCTCGGCGGCCCGCCGTCGGACGTCGCCGGCCGACGCTGGGTTCTCGATCGCATGCGCGCGAAGATCCGCTTCGGGAGCATGGGTGAACTCGGCCGCGGCGACTGGAGACTCGCCGATGAAGGCGATCTCGTCGGCACCTGGAACGTCGCGGCGTTCGCGACGAACGGCGAGCCGAGCCCGACGAATCCGCTGCACTATCCGTATCAGCGCTTCGAGTTCGACGCCAACAAGAGCATGCGCCACATCTGCCACACCGCTCCGATCACTCCAGACGTGCTCGGACAGCTCGCGGGAGGACCGCGGCGACTGCACTTCGCCATGCCGCAACGCGGGCTTCTGAAGGTGAGTACGGCCGGAACGACGCGGTTCGACTCGCACATCGCGTTGCGGGTCCGGCGACGCGCCGGCGCGACAGCGACGCCGAATGCGCGTCGCGGCGCCGCGACGGACGCGATCCGCGACCAGGACATCGTGCTGATCTACCGCACGCTGCCCCAGCACCCTGTGGTCGTTCGAGTGCTGCGTCGCGACGGGGGCGTCACGACCGCAGCGCCGTCGCTGACGAGCGCGCGGCAGTAGCGCTCACACAATCCGCTCTCCGAACATCGATCTTGCTCCGGTCGCCGCTGCGCGGGTAGACATCGTGCATGCGACGAACGCGCAAGAGAGTCGCACTCCTCGCCGGGATCGGCGTGGTCGTGGTGACCGCACTGGTCGTCGCGGTCGCGTGGCGCCCGCTGCTCGAGGCGTGGTATCTGCCGCGGCTGGAGTCGCCGGACGCCGCGGTCTGCGAGGAGGCGGCGCACGGGCTGGGCGAGCTCGGATCGACGCGCGCGATCGAGCCGCTGCTCGACGCGGTCGCCATCGGTCGCATCAGACACCAGACGGCCGTCGATGCGTTCGTCGCGATCGGCGAGGGTGCCGGAGAGCCGCTGGTCGATGCGCTCGCGACGCCGGTACGTCCTGTGTGCGCAGTCGCATGCGAGGCGCTGCTGCAGCTCCGCCCCCAGCGATTGCAGCCGTGGGAGGACGACCTACGCGCAGTCGTGTTCGAGGGCCTCTCCCCTCGCCCTCCCTCGCCTCCGGACGAGTTCGTCGCGGCGGCTGTCGGCGCAGCTAGAGGGCGACGTCGGCGCGACCTTTCGATCGAGTGGCTCGGAGCGATCGCGCGGGGGCATGAACGCGCGTTCCCGTTCCTGGTCCGGTGCGCGTCCGGTGAGGGATACGGCGTCGCCGATGCAGTCGAGGAGCTCTCCTACCACGGTCGGCGCGGATTCGCGGCCCTGCAGCGACACTGGGGCGAGCGGCTCGAGAGAGCGCCGCCCGAGGTCCTCTTCGCCGCACGCGAGTTCGGACCTCTCTCCGCGCCAGCGTCGCCGACGCTGATCGCGCTCCTCGACCACCCGTACCGTCACAGCGGGGCCCTCATCTCGCTCGGGCGAATCGGCCCGGCAGCAGCCGATGCGATCCCGACGCTGGAGCGAGTCGCCGACACGGCAACCGACGACTGGATCGTCAGCGAGGCGATGGCCGCGATCGGCTCCATCGGGCCTGCCGGATTGCCGTCGCTGCAGCGCTGGCTTCTCGCTTCGGCCCCCAAGAAGCGGCAAGAAGCGTTGCGGGCGGTCCGCAGACTCGGCCCGACGGCGCGCGAGCTCGTGTCAGCGCTCATCGATTCTCTCGCACACGAAGACGGGACCGTTCGCTTCCTCGCCGCGATCGCGCTGCGGGCCATCGGACCGGCGGCGGCAGCGGCAGCGCCGGCGCTTCTCGAACGAGCGCGACAGGACGAGCAGCCAGCGCGGTCGTTGTACGCACGGGTCTATCTGTACGTCGCACCGCTCGGCGATCCACGCGCCCTCGCTGCGTGCGAGCCATACGTCGATCCGTCCACCGTCACCGACCACGAGCCCCGCTGGCTTCGCGTACCGTCGCTGAGTGACGTGCTCGAAGACTCGGCCTCGCCGGAAAGACCCGACGATCTCACAGCACTTACATGGTGGTTCGACAGCGCCGAGCTGCTGCGTCCCCGTGCGGCCGTCGAGGATGCCGTGGGAATGCGTGGGCTGGCGAGGTTGAATCGCGACGGCATCCTCCGAACGCCGCGGGACGGCGACGCCGAGCAGAGGGAGTCTCCCACGCAGGAGGAGTACCACGCACTCCGCCGGCTGGCCCGCATCGAGCTCCCCTACCTGATCGAGCTCCTCGACCACGACGCGCTGCGCGTCCGCCTCGGAGCGCTCGAGCTCCTGCGCTACGGAGGAAGCGAGGTCACCGCCGCACGCGACGCGGTCGTCGACCTCCTCGCCGACGAGCACTTCCGCATCCGCGACGCCGCGGTGCGCGCGCTGCGGCGCATCGGACTCGACGACGCGAGCCGCGCGCGGATCGGCGAGTTGCGCGCACACGCGGATCGGTATGTTCGTTACGGAGCGGAGGATCTGCTCGGTGGCGGGGAGTCGGAGTCGAACTCGGAGTCAGGGGCGGACTCGGAGTCGGACTCGGACTCGGTGTCGGAGTCGGAGTCGGACTCGGCTACGACGCGGCCTCGCCCCTCAACACGACCGCCCGCCCTCGCTCCCCGGCCCTCGCCCGAGCGGCGGCAGCGCTTCCTCGAGCACGCCCTTCACTCGCGGCAGCAGGAGCACGGCCTCGACGAGCATCCAGGCTTCGAGCACCAGCGTCGCGATCGCGATCGTGCTCAGCACGACGTTCGCCTTCGCCTCGCGCAGGCCGAGCCAGCCGACCAGGTCCCAGGTCATCGCGGTCGCGGGCAGGAGCAGCATGAACACCGTCGGGAATGCCGCGAACCAGATCGGCAGACGACGACGCCAGAGCCAGAAGGTCAGCACGAGGAATGCGAGCCCTCCGAGCAGCTGATTCGTCGCCCCGAACAGCGGCCAGAGGATCAGCCCTCCCTTGCCGGCTGTCGTCCACGTCCATGCGCCCGCTCCGACCGGAAGCGCGGCCATCGCTCCGGCCACGATGATCGCGACGATCGTCGCGCCGTGCTTGTTCACGAGCGGCGCGAAGGGCACGGCGAGCGGCGGGCGGCTGCCATCGGATCGCGGTGCGACGAACGTCGACGCGAGCTCCTGAATCACGTAGCGCTGCAACCGGCACGCGGTGTCGAGCGTCGTCCCCGCGAACGACGCGACCAGCACCCCCATCAGCGCGACGGCCACTCCCGCGGGCAAGCCGAGCGCGCGCAGGAAGTTCGCGGCGCCGTCGACGAACGCGCCGACCTTCGCCGACAGCCCCTTCGCCGCATGCCACGACTCGTAGCGACTGAGCCAGGCCTTCTCGCCAGTTACGAGCGTCACGGTGCCGGTACTCGCATCGCGGATGACATCGCCCGTCCGATCGCTGGCCTCGACCCGGGCGATGAGCGCCTCCTGCTTCGCGGCGTCCTCGGCCGTCGTCGCCTTCGGCGGCACGATACCCAGCCCGACGCCGGCGCAGCACGCGAGGATCACGAGCGTCGCGAGGAAGCCCTCGGTCAGCATCGAGCCGTAACCGACGAACTGCGCG
The DNA here is from genome assembly GCA_964392615.1 of uncultured Planctomycetia bacterium. Lineage (GTDB taxonomy): Bacteria > Planctomycetota > UBA8108 > UBA8108 > UBA8108 > CAYMRB01. The sequence goes on from CAYMRB010000152.1 coordinate 15,722, forward strand.
TCCGTCTCGCAACGCAGCTGCTTGCTCGACGTGCCGCTGGACACGAGACAATGGAATCCGCTGATCGCACCGCAAGCGATCGTGATGAACAGGAACGGGAAGATCGGTGGCGCGCCCGGCGCGTCGAGCTGCACCGCGGGCGCGACGAGCTCGAGCGCTCGCGGCTCGGCGCTCCCAGCCGCCTCCGGTCCCCCGACCAGTGCGGCGACGATCAGACCGACGACCACCAGGCCGAGCGCGGTCAGGAGCTGCAGACTGTTGATGTAGTCACGTGGCTGTAACAGGGTCCAAACCGGCAGGACCGACGCGACATACGAGTACACGAGCAGGATGACGACCCAGGTCATCACCGGCATGCTGTTGAGGAACTCGTTGATCGTACCGAGCACGCCGACGTTGCCGAACACGACGCTCAGGTACATGAGCGCGAGCGCGATCAGCGACGGGATGAACAGGTTCACCCCACGTCGGTGGAGCACGACGCCGATCACCACCGCGATCGGAATCTGCAGCACGCACGGCAGGATCGTCGCAGGGTACATGCGGAACACCGCGGCGATGACCAAACCGAAGATCGCGAGAACGACCGTCAGCGCGAGGAACAGCACGAACAGGAACAGACGCCGCACGCGCGGATTGAGCACGCGCCCGGCGATGTCCCCCACCGTCTGCCCGCGGCTACGCAAACTGACGACGAGCGCGCCGAAGTCGTGCACGGCCCCGATCAGGACCGAGCCGCAGAGCACCCACAGCAGGGCCGGCACCCAGCCCCACATGACCGCGATGGCCGGCCCGACGATCGGTCCGGTGCCGGCGATCGACGTGAAGTGGTGGCCGAACACGACGGTCCGCGCTGTCGGAACGAAGTCCTTGTCGTCCTCGAGCGCGACACTCGGCACGACCGCGTCCGGATCGAGACGAAACACCCGGCGCGCGAGCCAGCGGCCGTAGGTGTGATACGCGACGAGATACAGGACGATCGAGCCCAGCGCGATCAGGAGCGTCGTCATCGATTTCTCCGCTCGGATCAATGGCGATGGAGCGGCCGGATCAGCGCCACGCGTCCGAATTCCGCCGCCGAATCGCGTCAACGGCTGATCGCCGCAACCGCCCGAGGGTAACATTTCCCGTCGATCGGTCCAGGAGCCGGCACCGCGAGAGCGCCCGCGTGGCGGCCCGCGGCGGGGGGGGCGGTGGTCTGCGCCACGAGGCCCTTCCGGGCGGCATCGCCGTCCGCGAAAGGGATTTACCCTTCCCACTCCGGGCATCGTGGTGTAACCATCGGTCTAGGCGCGCTGATGTCGGAGCTGCCGAGCGGCTCCGTCAGCAACTCCCGGGACGCATTCGGCCGCGTCCTGGCAACGCGGGGTCTCTATGAGTTGCCGAGAGGAATGGAAGGCCGAACGAACGGCCCGGAATGGAGGAAGTCGGAAATGACCTGTCTCGGATCACGAACCTCGCTTGTCGCGCGCTGGGGGCTCCCGTTGGTGTTCGTGGGCTGGATCGGCGTCTCGCCGGCCCAGGCTCAGGACACGGTGATCCCGCCGGATTCGGACGAGTGGCTGTACTTCGAAGGCGTCGAAGAGCCGCCGGAGAACTGGAACACGTTCGACTTCGACGACTCCGAATGGCCGGAGGGCCAGTCCGGCTCCGGCTACGGTGACGGCGACGACAACACCGTGCTGGACATGCAGAACAACTACGTCAGCCTCTACATCCGGCACTTCTTCGACGTCGACCCGGACAGCGTCGTCGTGGCGCAGCTCGGCGTCGACTACGACGACGGCTTCGTCGCGTACCTCAACGGCGTCGAGATCGCCCGCGCCTCGATGCCAGGCACGCCGGGAACGCCGGTGCCCTTCGATACGCTGGGGATCAGCCACAACGCGACGGGCACGCCGCAGTGGTTCACGCTGAGCGAGGAGGCGTTGGCGGCACTCGACCCGAACGAGAACGTGCTGGCGATCCAGGGGCACAACACCACCCTGGCGAGCTCGGACTTCTCGCTCATTCCCCAACTCCGCATCTACACCTCGGTGTGCCCGACAGCGGCGACCTGTACCCGACGGGCCAGCGGCGGCATGTACGTGCGCTGGACGAACCCGATCAGTCCAGCGCCGTTCGACACGGTCGAGATCTACCGCAACGGCGAGCTCATCGGCAGCCCCACCCGCCCGACCCTGACGTCGTACCGCGACGAGATGCCGCTGTGCGACGAGGCGACCTACGAGGTCGTCGCGATCATCGACGGCGAGCCGTGCTCGGGCGACGGCGTACCGAGCTGCACGTACACGCCCGAGCCGGACGATGTGTGCGGCGAAGGAGGCGGCGGTTTTCGTCGAGGTGACGCGGATGACGACGGCAGCGTGCTGATCACGGACGCGGTCGCCATCCTGAACTGGCTGTTCCGCCAGGGGACCCCGCCGACGTGCCTCGACGCAGCCGACAGCGACGACGACGGCCAGACGAACCTGTCGGACGCCGTGTTCGTACTCGGGTACCTCTTCCGCCAGGGCCCGCCGCCACCGGCGCCGGGGCCGACGGACTGCGGCGAGGACGCGACGGAGGACGGGCTCGGGGCCTGCGCGTTCACGTCCTGCTGATCGGACCCGACCGCGAAGAAGGAACACCGCATCCGGGCCTGGAGGCCTTCCGGCCCCGGATGCGGTGACGATGACGTCGCTCGGGCAGCGGTTCGGGCGCGGGGCGGGAAGACGTAACGCGGGACGACACCCCGATCAACGCGTAGAATCGAGGGTTCGATTCCACGAGATGGGTGTCATGCGAACAAACTGCGTCCTCGCGCTGTGCGCGGCGGTTCTTTCGACTGCCGTGGCTCGGCCCCAGAGCATCGTTATCGACGAGATCCACTACGACCCGGCCGACAAGACCGTGCCGGAGGAGTTCGTCGAGCTCTACAACCACGGCGACACCGTCGCCGATCTGTCGGGTTGGTACTTCTCCGACGGCATCGAGTTCACGTTCCCCGACGGCGTGACGATCGAGGCCGGTGCGTACCTCGTCGTCGCACAGGATCCCGACACCCTCGTCGCGAGCTTCGGTGACGTGCCGGTCGTCGGCCCGTTCTCGGGTCGACTGTCGAACGACGGCGAGTCCGTCGTCCTTCGCGATGCGGACGGCTTCCGCCGGGACAAGGTCGACTTCCGTCGCGGCTATCCGTGGCCGACCGTCGGCAGCGACGCGGGCTTCTCGATCGAGCTGATCCACCCCGACCTCGACAACGATCTCGGCGGCAACTGGCGCGCGTCGAACCCGGGAGCGGACGACTCCGCCGACCTCGTCCGCGCGAGCACGACGTGGGGTTACCGCGAGGGTACAGAGGAGCCGTCGTCACCTCGCTCCGCATGGCGCGCCGCCGACTTCGACGACGCCGACTGGTCGACCGGACGCGCACCGATCGGCTACGGCGAGGGCATCGTCCGCACCGAGCTCGGCGACATGCGCGGCAGCTACACGTCGATCGCGCTGCGCCAGACATTCGACGTCGAGAACCTCGCCGCGGCCCGCACGTTGACGCTCGAGGTCGTGTACGACGACGGCTTCAACGCCTGGATCAACGGCACCTGGGTGGCCGGGGACAACCTGTCCTCGAACGACCTCGCGTTCGACGGCACTGCGAACAGCGCGCTCGAAGATCTCGACTTCAACGCGTTTGCGCTGGCGGATCCGTCGGACTATCTGGTCGAAGGAGAGAACGTCCTCGCGATCCAGCTCTTCAACGCCTCGCTGGGCGGCAGCTCCGACGCGTTCATCGACGCGCGCCTGACGAGCGCTTCGCGCGGCGGGTCCGGTCCGACGCCTGGCGCGCAGAACTCGGTGTTCTCGTTCACGCTGCCGCCGACGACGCGCCAGGTCGATCATGCGCCGAAGCAGCCTCACAGCGACGAAGATGTCGTCATCAGCGTCAAGGCGACCGATCTCGACGGCGTCGCGTCGGTCGAGCTCGAGTACCAGATCGTCGAGCCCGGCACCTACTTCAGCGTCGAAGATGCGGAGTATGACGACGGTTGGACGCCGCTCGCCATGAACGACGCGGGCGTCGACGGCGACCTGCTCGCGGACGACGATACGTGGACCGTCACCGTTCCCGCCGGCGTGCAGCTCCACCGCCGACTCGTGCGCTATCGCATTCGCGCGACGGACACGGTCGGGCACTCCGTGCAGGTTCCCTACGCGGACGATCCGCAGCCGAACTTCGCGTACTTCGTCTGGGACGGCGCGCCGACGTGGAGCGCTGCGATCCAGCCGGGCAGCTCGAACGAGGAGCGGCGCCGGGTCGTCGACTATCCGCTCGACGTGATGAACAGCCTGCCGACGTTCCACCTGATCACGCGAGTCGAGGACACCGAAGACTGCACGTGGTTCAGTCGCTACGGCGGCAGCGACTACCTGTGGACGGGCACGCTCGTGCACGACGGCGAGGTGTACGACCCCGTCCACTACCGCGCGCGCGGCGGCGTGTGGCGCTACGCGATGGGGAAGAACATGTGGAAGTTCGACTTCACGCGCGGCCACGGCCTCGTGCTGCGTGACGATTGGAACCGCAAG
>CAYMRB010000153.1:0-20261 GCA_964392615.1 uncultured Planctomycetia bacterium
GAGTCGGAGTCGGAGTCGGAGTCGGAGTCGGAGTCGGAGTCGGTGTCGGTGTCGGTCAGCTCGTGACAACGGAGACACCCGACCGTCTCGACCCACCGTCGGCCCGCCACCGGATCGCCTTCGACCGGCCCTTCCTCGGCCGTCCGCGGTGTCGATCGTGTCAACCACGCCGCGAGCCGTTTCGCCTCCGTCTCGTTGAGGTCGAGCGATGGCATGCGGCCGTGTGGCGCGACGGCGGCGGGATCCTCGAGATACCGCGCCAGCGCGGCCGGGTACCACTTCGCGCCGATCTCGTCGAGCGACAGCTCGGCCTCGCTGTGGCAGACCTCGCAGCCGATCGATTCGAAGAGCTCGCGACCCTTGCCGACGTCGTGCGGCGTCGACGGCTGGGCGGCTCGCGTCGAGGGCGCGCCGAGCGTCGCGAGGTAGGCGGCGACGTGGGTGGCTTCGGCGTCGTCGAGGAGATCCGGCATCGGCGTTCCTGCGCGCACCGCGTGCGGGTCCCGCAGCCACTTCGTGAGCCAGGTTCGGCGCAGGCGGGCGCCGACGCGTGACAGGTCGCTGCCGCGGCGCGCGACGAGCGCCGGTGATGAGCTCTCGTGGCACGAGGTGCAGCCGTGCTCCTCGACGAGATGGCGACCTCGGTCGGCCTCGTCGTCGATGGCGACCTCGCCGCGCACGAAGGCCGCGCTCGGCACCGGTTCCGAGCAGAAGCGCTCCGAAGACCAACGCAGCTCCAGCCGCGCCGGGCCCGGTCCGCGGCGGTAGCGCAGCCGCAGCGCGTGATCGCCCGAGTCGAGCTCGATCTCCTCGCCCGCGTCGAGGCGCACGGCGCGGCCGCCGATCGTCAACTCCACTCGCGTCGGGTCGAGCCCCGCCGAGCGGAATCGATGTCGGCCGCCTTCGAGGACGCGAAGCAAGCCGGACCACTCGGCCGTGAAGCGCGGCGCGATGCGCGGATCGAGCGACTCGTCCGCCGCCAGAGCGAAGTGCGGGGCCGCGACGGCGAAAGCCACACGCCGCTCGCCGTCGTCGAGGCGGAGCAGCAAGCCGCCGTCGGGTGAGCCGGCGCCGAGGGCCAGCGCGAGGGTCAGTATCGGGGTCGCAGACACCCCCTCCAACCTACGGCATCGCCGCACTGATTGCAGCGTCGTCGCCCTGCAGGGGCCGCCGAGCGGAGGTATGGGCTATCAGCCCGTCGACATGGGCCACCGTCTCGCCCTCGCGCTCGGAGCTTTTTTTCAACGGGCTGCTATCGGTACGTGGCGCGAGTGCCGAAAAGGAGAGAAGAGTCAGATTCTCTTCAACGGCCGCCGCCCGTCCCGGCGCGGCGAAACGACCGTCCGCTTGCCGCTCGCTGCCCGTTAGCAGATCGCGTCGGAACAGCGACCGGGAAGACGGCGGGGTTCGCCCCTTGCTCGGTGCCGTGGCCGCTCTTGACACAGCCCTCCCGAGCCGCGTAGTGTGATTTCGGGAAAGGCTTTACATGAGTTCGGGGAACTCGCGTGATCGACGTTGAAACGCTACTCAAAGAGGTCTCTCCGGAGGCGCCAGGGGGCGAACATCTGGAGTACGACCCAGAGTATCTCGAGCTGCAGCGGTTAGCGCAGGGCACTCCGGAGCAGCAGGTCGGCGACTCGATCGTGCCCGCGGAGGATCCGGACTGGCGCGAGGTCGCCCGGCGCGGCCCGGCCCTGATGGGGCGCACCAAGGACCTCCGCCTGGCGCTTCTGATCGCGCTCGCCGAGCTGAAGGCCGCGGGGTTCCCGGGGCTGTGCGAGGGCCTGGCGCTCGTGCGCGGGTTGATCGATCGCCTCTGGAACGACTTCCATCCGCAGCTCGATCCGGACGACCAGCTCGATCCGACGGAGCGGGTCAACATTCTAGCCTCCCTCGCGCCGCCGCCGGGGAGCTTCCAGGATCCGCTGGCGTTTCCGCGGCATATTCGCGAGGCGCCGCTGACGGCGTCGCGGCAGCTCGGCTGCTTCAGCGTGCGGGACATCCTCGTGGCCGGCGGTGCGCTGGCCGCGCCGGAGTCGGGAGATTCGCCCCCGGAGATGAGCGTGATCGAGGCGGCGTTCCAGGACACCGATCTCGACGAGCTGCGCGGCATCGTCGACGCGATTCGCGCGTCCCGCGAGCATGCGCGGGCGATCGAGGACGCGATGACGGAGCGCGTCGGAGTCGACAAGGCCATGAGCCTCGAGACTCTCCACGACGCGCTCACCGAGGTCGCGAAGCATGCCGAGGAGCACCTGGCGCGCTGCGCGCCGGAGGAAGCGGCCCCGGAGGAGACGTCGGCCGGGAGTGACGCGCCAGGAGCGGGCGCCACCGGCGCTGCCGGAGCAGCGCCGTCGAATCGACTGAGCGGCGAGATTCACTCGCGCGAGGAGGTCCTGGCCGCTCTCGGGAAGATTACGTCGTACTACGAGCGATACGAGCCGTCCAGTCCGGTCCCGCTTCTCGTCAACCGGGCGAAGAAGCTCGTCAACTCGAGCTTCCTCGACGTCATTCAGGATGTCTCCCCGGAGGTGCTGGAGCAGGTCCGAAAGCTCGGTGGAGTCGACTCTGGTGGTGAGTAGCTGGCCGCCCGACGGTAGGGAAGAACAGACAACTGACGGTGAAACCGTGACGGTGACGGATCCGGACGCAGCTCGAATCGGCGCGGATCGCCTCCGTCCTGTGACAGGAACGACACTGGCAGCCCGCAGTGGCTGAAGGAGCGCCGATGGCAAAGCAAAGCAGTCAGAAGTTCATCGCCCGGAACCGAGCCCCCCGGGTGCAAATCGAGTATGACGTCGAGCTCTACGGGGCCGAGAAGAAGGTCAACCTGCCCTTCGTCATGGGCGTGATGGCCGACCTCTCCGGCAAGCCCGAGGAAGCTCTCGCGCCTGTCGCGGACCGCAAATACCTCGAGATCGACGTCGACAACTTCGACGAACGTCTCAAGAGCATGAAGCCTCGGGTCGCGTTCCAGGTGCCGAACACGCTGACGGGCGAGGGCAATCTGTCGGTCGACATCACCTTCGAGAGCATGGACGACTTCTCGCCGGCGGCCGTCGCGCGAAAGGTCGGTGCGCTGAACAAGCTGCTGACGGCCCGTGAGCAGCTCTCGAACCTGCTCTCCTACATGGACGGCAAGGCGGACGCCGAGGCGCTCCTCGCGAAGGTACTGAACGATCCGGCGCTGCTGCAGTCGCTCTCCGGAAGCGCCAAGCCGGCCGATGAGGGCGGCGGCGACGCCGGTGGCGGTGGAGACGTCGGCGGCGGCGATGCCGGCGGTGGAGACGCCGGTGGTGGAGACGCCGGTGGTGGAGACGCCGGTGGCGGCGATGACGGCGGGGCGTCCGAAGGCGGCGAGGAGGCGTGAGCGAGATGCCGGAAAACGAAGCACGATCCCAGGGAGCCGCAGAAGGCACCATCGAGGTCAGCGAGTTCGATTCGCTACTCGAGAAGTCGTTCAAGCCGAAGACCGATCCGGCCAAGGAGGCCGTCAAGAACGCGGTCGCGACGCTGGCCGAGCAGGCCCTCGCCGAGACGGCGGTCATCTCGGACGACGCGGTCAAGACGATCGAGAGCATCATCGCCGAGATCGACTCGCGTCTGACCGCACAGGTCAACCAGATCATCCACTGCGCCGACTTCCAGCAGCTGGAAGGCTCCTGGCGCGGTCTGCACCATCTCGTCAACAACACCGAGACCGACGAGAACCTGAAGATCCGCGTCCTCAACATCTCGAAGAAGGACCTCGGCAAGACCCTGAAGAAGTTCAAGGGCACGGCTTGGGACCAGAGCCCTCTCTTCAAGAAGATGTACGAGGAGGAGTACGGCACGCCCGGCGGCGAGCCCTACGGCTGCCTGGTCGGCGACTACCATTTCGACCACAGCCCACCCGATGTCGAGATTCTGGGCGGCATGGCGCAGATCGCGGCCGCGGCGCACGCGCCGTTCCTCGCGGCGGCCAACCCCACGCTCGTGAACATGGACTCGTGGCAGGAGCTGGGCAATCCGCGCGACCTGACGAAGATCTTCCAGACGGCCGAGTACGCGTCCTGGCGTTCGCTTCGTGAGTCCGAGGACTCGAAGTACGTCGGTCTGACGATGCCGCGCTTCCTGTCGCGGCAGCCGTACGGTGCCAAGACGAACCCCGTCGAGGAGTTCGCGTTCGAGGAAGACACCGACGGCTCCGACCACCACAAATACACGTGGTCGAACGCTGCGTACGCGATGGCGGTCAACGTCAACCGCGCGTTCAAGAGCTTCGGCTGGTGCTCGCGAATCCGCGGCGTCGAGTCTGGCGGCATGGTCGAGGGGCTGCCCGTCCACACGTTCCCGACCGACGACGGCGGCGTCGACATGAAGTGTCCGACCGAGGTCGCGATCACGGACCGTCGCGAAGCCGAGCTCGCCAAGAACGGCATGATGCCGCTCTGCCACTGGAAGAACACCGACTACTCGGTCTTCATCGGCGCGCAGTCGCTGCACGAGCCCGCGGAGTACGACGACGATGACGCGACCGCGAACGCCAATCTGGGCGCGCGGCTGCCGTACCTGTTCGCGAGCTGTCGTTTCGCGCACTTCCTGAAGTGCATCGTTCGCGACAAGATCGGCTCCTTCAAGGAGCGCGCGGACATGGAGAAGTGGCTCAACGACTGGATCAACAACTACGTCGAGCCGAGCCCGGAGACCGCTTCGGACGAGGCCAAGGCCAAGCGTCCGCTCGCGGGCGCCGAAGTCGTCGTCGAGGAGGTAGATGGCAACCCGGGCTACTACACGTCGAAGTTCTTCCTCCGGCCGCACTATCAGCTGGAGGGCCTGACAGTTTCTCTGCGCCTGGTCTCGAAATTGCCGTCCGAGAAGGGCGGGTAGTCCGTTGTAGGAGCAGAAGACGAGACGATCAGCAGTCCGGCGCCACCGACTGTAGCAGTTCTTTCCGGATGGATCCGGCGCAAGCCGGGCAGTGAACACGAGATACCCCGCGACGGGGTGTTCAGGAGAACGACAAGATGGCATTCGACACCTTCCTCAAGCTCGGCGATCAGATCAAAGGCGACAGCCACGACGTCAACCACAAGGAGTGGATCGAGGTCAGCTCGTTCAACACGAGCATGAACCAGTCCGGCGGCGGCAACATCAGCGCCCAGGGCACGCACTCCGGCGGCCGCGTCGACATCGGCGACTTCGCGCTGAGCTTCGCGATGAGCAGCGCGTCGCCCCTCATCGCCGACTTCTGCTGCCGCGGCGAGGTCATCCCCGAGGTGAACATCGAGCTTTGCCGCGCGATGAAGGACAAGACGAAGTTCATGGAGTACAAGCTGAAGGACGTGATGATCAGCTCGTACACGTCCGGCGGCGCGTCCGGCGGTGTCATTCCGGACGAGCAGATTACGCTCGCGGCGTCCGAGGTCCACTGGATCTACACGCCGACGGATCCGGAAGGCAACAAGACCGGGCCCGAGGTCAAGAAGGGCTGGAGCATGCGAGAGAACAAGGGCGTCGCTCCATAACCCACGACCTGACAATCTCTTCTGAGCACGCACGCGACGCTGGCAGCGACTCACGGATCGCTGCCAGCGTTCCGTCGTTTGAAACGGCACCCCAGGCACACTTCCGGTGACAGCATGTCCGCAGCAGCGTCCGCAGAAGAACTCGTCCGGCAGGGCCGACTCTCCGAGGCGCTCGACGCCCTCAAGGACCGCGTCCGCGCCGATCCCTCCGACGCGGCCCTGCGCGTCTTCCTGTTCCAGATTCAGTGCGTCTTCGGCGATTGGGACCGCGCGCTGACCGCGTTGAACGTCGCCGCCGAGCTCGACGCGACGAATCTGCTCATGGCGCAGGTGGGACGCGCTGCGCTGGAGTGCGAGGCATTGCGCGCGGAGGTCTTCGCCGGCCGCCGTTCACCGCTCTTCCTCGGGCGACCGCCAGATTGGGTCGGTCCGCTTCTGCAAGCGCACGAGCTGACCGCACGCGGCGAGGACGCGGCGGCGCAGCCGTTGCGCGCTGACGCGCTCGAGGCGGCCCCGGCGACGTCCGGGACGATCGCGACGGCCGGAGCGGATGGCGACGCGGGCGAGCCCGTCGCGTTCGAGTGGATCGCCGACGCCGACTCGCGGCTCGGTCCGCTTCTCGAGGTGATCGTCGACGGTCGCTACTACTGGGTGCCGTTCGAGAACATCGCGACGATCGAGATCGAGGCGCCGGCCGATCTGCGCGATCTCGTCTGGGCGCCGGTTGACCTCACCTGGTCGAACGGCGGTGCGACGGTCGGTCTGATCCCGGTGCGGTACGCGGGCAGCGAGACCGACGCGGACGACGCGATCCGCATGGCGCGCAAGAGCGAGTGGCTCGAGCGAGCGGGCGGCGCCTGGATCGGACGTGGGCAACGCGTGCTGACCACCGATGCCGCGGACTATCCGCTGCTGGAGGTTCGCCGCGTCGAGCTCGCCACGAGGGCGAGCGAGGACTCCGGCGACGGGGATGCCGACCGCGATGCCTGAGCTGACGCCGAAGGAGCGCCTGCAGCCGTCTCTTCTCGATCGTCTGACCGACGACCAGCCCGACTCGCAGGTCGAGTCGCGCGATCGGCGCGTGATGTCGCCGCGGCAGTTCCGGGAAGCCGTCCTGCGCGATCTCGCGTGGCTTCTCAACACGAGCCAGCACCGGGACGACGAGGAGATCAGCGAGTCCCCGGAGGCGGCGCGTTCGGTCGTCAATTTCGGCGTCCGGGATCTCTCCGGCCTGACTTCATCGGGAGTTTCGCCCGAGGCGGTCGAGCGCGAAGTGCTGCGGTCGATCAAGGCATTCGAGCCGCGCTTGATTCCCCAGACCCTCGAGGTGCGGGTGGTCCTCGATCGTGACTCGATGACCCAGAACGCGCTGGGCTTCGAGATCCATGGCGAGCTCTGGTCCGTGCCGTTCCCCGATCCGCTCTACGTGCGCACGGAGGTCGACCTGGAGACCGGGCTCTGCACGATCGAGGAGTCGAGGCGTGGATAGTCGACTGCTCAGGTACTACAGCCGCGAGCTGCAACACCTGCGGGAGTCCGCCGGGCAGTTCGCGAAGGACTTCCCGAAGATCGCCGGCCGGCTCGGCGTCGAGTCGTTGGAGTGCGCGGATCCGTACGTCGAGCGGCTGCTCGAGGGCTTCGCGTTCCTGACCGCGCGCGTGCAGCTGAAGTTCGACTCCGAGTTTCCGCGGCTGACGCATTCGCTTCTCGAGACCGTCTACCCGAATTACGTCGCGCCGACGCCGTCGATGGCGCTGGTGCAGTTCGAGCCTGACCTCGCCGAAGGCAGCCTCGTCGAGGGATTCGAGATTCCGCGCGGCAGCGTGCTGCGGAGTCGGCTCGGCAAGGGCGATCAGACGCCGTGCGAGTACCGTACGGCACATGACGTGACGTTGTGGCCCGTCGAGCTCACGGAGTTGCAGTACTACAGCGTCGCCGGAGCCACGGGCTTGCCCGAGGCCGTGCTCGGTCCTCGCGAGGGCGGTGCGAAGGCCGCGTTGCGGTTGCGCTTGTCGACCGTCGGCGGCTTGACGTTTAACAAGCTCGCGGGGTTCGACCGGCTCGCGTTCTTCGTCGACGGCACGGGTGAGGTTCCCGCGAATCTCCACGAGCACCTGCTGACGAGCGCGCGCGGCATCGCGATCCGCTCGCCGGTCAAGAAGGACAAGTGGTGCGAGACGGCGCCGGCCGACTGCGTTCGGCAGCGCGGCTTCGCGGACGACGAAGCGCTGCTTCCGTCCGGAGCGCGTTCGTTCCACGGCTATCGGCTCCTGCACGAGTACTTCGCGTTTCCGCACCGATATCGCTACGTCGAGATCGGGGGGATGTCGCGAGCTGCGGCGCGGCACAAGGGGCGCGAGATCGACGTGTTCGTGCTGCTCGACGAGGCCCGGCCGGATCTCGAGCGCGGCGTCGATCCGAAGAACCTGGCGCCGTACTCGACTCCCGCGGTGAATCTCTTTCCGCGCCGAGCGGACCGCATCCACCTGTCGGATCGACACTCGGAGTTCCAGGTCATTCCCGACCGCACGCGACCGCTCGACTTCGAGGTCTATCAGGTTTCGGGCGTCACCGGGTTCGGGCAGCGCTCGGACTTCGAGCAGCAGTTCCTGCCGTTCTACTCGTCGACGAGCTCGCGGCCGGACCACGAGGACACCGCATACTTCGCCGTCCACCGCGTGCCCCGAACGCTATCGCAGAAGGAACGACGCCAGGGGCCGCGCTCGCGATACCTCGGCAGCGACGTGTACGTGTCGCTCGTCGATTCGAAGGAAGCGCCGTACAGCAGCTCGCTGCGTCAGCTCGCCGTCTCCACGCTGTGCACGAATCGCGATCTGCCGCTTCACATGCCGGTCGGCAAGGGCACGACCGATTTCACGCTGGACGCGGGCGCGCCGATCGTGGCGGCTCGCTGTCTCAAGGGACCGACCGCGCCGACGCCGGCTCATGTCAGCGGCGACCTCGCATGGCGCCTGATCAGCCATCTGTCGCTCAACTATCTGTCGCTCGTCGACTCGATCGACCTCGAGACCGGTGAGAGCCGCGGCGCCGAGGCGTTGCGCGATCTGCTCAAGCTTTACGGCGATGTGGCCGTACCCGAGGTGCGGCGGCAGATCGATGGCCTGCGGTCGATCTCGACGGACGAGATTGTCCGGCGCTCGCCGCGACCGTGGCCGGTCGGATTCGTCCGAGGCCTGGAGATCACGACGACGCTCGACGAGCCAGCGTTCGAAGGGACCGGCGTGTTCCTGCTCGGCTCGGTGCTCGAGCAGTTCTTCGCGAAATATGTGTCGCTCAACTCGTTCACGGAGATGGTCCTGCGCACGCAGGAGCGGGGCGAGATCAAGCGCTGGCCGTCGCGGATCGGCGCGAGGCACGTACTGTGAGTTCCGGCGACGTGGCGAATCGGGAAGAAGCTGCGCGCGAGCTCAAGCGCGACCTCGAGGACGAGCCGTTCCGCTTCGATTTCTTCCAAGCCGTGCGGCGATTGGAGGCTCTCGCAGCGGACAAGCCTCGCGTGGGGTTTGCGGAGCGCTTTCACGAGGATCCGATTCGCTTCACGCAGGAGGCATCGCTCGCGTTCGCTCCATCGTCCGTGTCCGGGTTCGAGCCCGGCCGTGACGGAGTGGACAAGCTCGCCGTGCGGTTCCTCGGCCTCCTCGGGCCGAACGGACCGATGCCGCACCACTTCACGGAGTACGTGCTCGAGCGGCTTCTGCACCACAAGGACCGCACCCTCGTCGGATTCCTCGATGTCTTCCATCACCGGATCCTGGCGCTCTTCTACCGCGCGTGGCTCTACGGCAATCAGGCCGCGTGTCGCGATCGGCCCGGCGAGGACTCGTTTGCGCGCCATGTTGCGGGATTGATCGGCATCGCGATCGAATCGTACCAGCGCCGGGACGCGGTTCCGGACGCCGCGAAGTTGCACTACGCGCACCACCTGGTGTCGCACACGCGCAACGTCGAGGGGCTCGAGCAGATTCTCGCCGACGACCTCGCCGTGCCAGCGCGAATCGAGGAGTTCGTCGGGGAGTGGGAGGAGATTCCTCTGGAGTACCGCTGCCGCCTCGGCGCCGACCCGGAGACGGGAACGCTCGGCGTCAATGCGTTCGCGGGCTCGCGGTACTGGGACGCGCAGCAGAAGTTCCGTATCGTGTTGGGGCCGATGTCGGTCGCGCGGTATCGGTATCTTCTGCCGGGGGCGCCCGGCTGGTCGCGATTGCGCGATTGGGTGCGCAACTACGTCGGTTTCGAGCTCGTCTGGGAGGTGCGGCTGGTCCTCGCGGCGCGCGAAGTGCCGGACCTGGAGCTCGGAGGAGAAGGGCGGCTCGGTCAGTCGACTTGGCTCAAGAGTCGAATGTTCGCACGAGATGCCGCCGATTTGGTGGTACAGGGAGCGGGAGCGGCTCGAGGCGCGGTGGGGAACGGTCGCAGCACTACAGGGTGAGATCACGAGAGAGCGGGAACTCATGTCGGACATCAACCGCAAGGTCCTCTTCGGAAAGCTCGACAGCCTCGGCTACAAGTCGATCGAGAGCGGCACGGTCTTCTGCAAGATGCGGGGCAATCCGTACGTCGAGCTCGTGCACTGGATCAATCAGATCCTGCAGCAGCCCGACTCGGACCTGCACCGTATCGTGCGCCACTTCGAGGTCGACCCGTCACGTCTCGCAGCCGATCTGACCGCTGCGCTCGACGCTTTGCCGCGCGGGGCGACGGCGATCTCCGACTTCTCGCCGCATCTCGAGGAAGCGGTCGAGCGCGGCTGGCTCTACGCGACGCTGCTCTTCGGAGCGAATCGCGTGCGCACCGGGCATCTCGTCGTCGGCATTCTGAAGACATCGCATCTGCGCAGCGTTCTCTTGTCGTTGTCGCGGCAGTTCGACAAGGTCAAGGTCGACGACCTGTGCCAGCAGTTCGACGCTATCGTCGGCGGATCGCCGGAGGACGCGCTCGCCGCGACGGACGGCAGCGCCGTCGGTGGGGGAGTCGCGCCGGGCGAGGCGAGCGCTGCGATGGCGCCAGCCGAGATGGGCAAGCAGGAAGCGCTCGCACAGTTCTCCGTCGACCTGACCGAACGCGCCCGTACAGGCGAGATCGACCCGATCGTCGGTCGCGACGGGGAGATCCGGCAGATCGTCGACATCCTGATGCGTCGCCGTCAGAACAACCCGATCCTCACCGGCGAGGCCGGCGTCGGAAAGACCGCGGTCGTCGAGGGATTCGCGCAGCGCATCGCGTCGGGCGATGTGCCGCCACCTCTGAAGGACGTCACGCTGCGAACGCTCGACCTCGGCTTGCTGCAGGCCGGTGCGAGCATGAAGGGCGAGTTCGAGAACCGCCTGCGCCAGGTCATCGAGGAGGTGCAGTCGTCGCCAAAGCCGATCATTCTCTTCATCGACGAAGCGCACACGCTGATCGGAGCGGGCGGAGCGGCGGGCCAGGGCGACGCGGCGAATCTGCTCAAGCCGGCGCTCGCGCGTGGCACGCTGCGGACGATCGCCGCGACGACGTGGGCCGAGTACAAGAAGTACTTCGAGAAGGACCCGGCGCTGACGCGGCGTTTCCAGGTCGTCAAGGTCGAGGAGCCGACCGAGGAGAAGGGCGTGCTGATGATGCGCGGCATGGCCTCGACGCTCGAGGCGCATCACCGCGTGCAGGTGCTCGACACAGCGCTCGAGTCCGCGGTGACGCTGTCGCATCGCTACATCCCGGCGCGGCAACTGCCCGACAAGGCGGTGAGCCTGCTCGACACGGCGTGCGCGCGCGTCGCGGTCGGACAGCACGCGACGCCGGCGGCGGTGGAAGATTGCCAGCGGCGGATCGAGGCGCTCGAGACCGAGCTCGAGATCGTCGACCGCGAGGCGGCCGTCGGCGTCGATCACGACGAGCGGCGTGCATCGGTCGTGGGGAACCTGGATGCCGAGCGTGCGCGGCTCGCCGAGTTGCACGGCGGTTGGGCGCAGGAGAAGGATCTCGTCGACGAGATCCTCGCGCTGCGCAAGCGGCTGCGCGATGGCGGCGCTGAGGCGGACGGCGACGAAGACGGAGACGGCGACGGCGTGGAAGGCGAAGCCGCGGACGGCGAGAGTGCGCCGGACGACACAGCAGCGGCCGACGCGGCGGACGGCGACGGCGCGCTGACCGAGGCGGACCGCGCGGCGTGTCTCGACGAGCTGCGTGGCTTGCAGGCGAAGCTCACCGAGATGCAGGGCGAGACGCCGCTCATCTTGCCGTCGGTCGACGACCAGGCCGTCGCGTCGGTCGTCGCCGATTGGACCGGCGTGCCGGTCGGCCGGATGGTCAAGGATCAGGTCGCGTCGGTACTGACGCTCGCGGACACGCTCGAAGAGCGCGTCATCGGTCAACGCCATGCTCTCGATGCGATCGCGAAGCGCATCCAGACGTCGCGTGCCGGTCTCGATAATCCGGCCCGGCCGATCGGCGTCTTCCTGCTCGCGGGGCCGAGCGGCGTCGGCAAGACCGAGACCGCATTGGCGCTGTCGGAAGCGCTCTACGGCGGCGAGCAGAACCTGATCACGATCAACATGAGCGAGTTCCAGGAGGCCCACACGGTCTCGACGCTCAAGGGAGCGCCGCCCGGGTACGTCGGCTACGGCGAGGGCGGCGTGTTGACGGAGGCCGTGCGGCGGCGACCGTACTCGGTCGTCCTGCTCGACGAGATCGAGAAGGCGCACTCCGACGTCCACGAGATCTTCTTCCAGGTGTTCGACAAGGGCGTCATGGAAGACGGCGAGGGGCGCATGATCGACTTCAAGAACACGGTCATCCTGCTGACGTCGAACGTCGGCAGCGATCTGATCATGAACCTCTGCAAGGATCCGGACCTGATGCCGGATACGGAGGGACTGACGAAGTCGATGCGCGAGCCGCTCCTGAAGGTCTTCCCGGCGGCCCTCCTCGGCCGCGTCGTGACGGTGCCGTACTACCCGCTCGGTGACGAGATGATCCACACGATCATCCGCCTCCAGCTCGGCCGCATCGCCCAGCGCCTCGAGGAGAACCACGACGCGCCGCTCTCATGGGACGACGCCGCGGTCGAGCTCATCCAGAAGCGCTGCACCGAGCTCGAGAGCGGGGCGCGCATGGTCGACGCGATCCTCACGCACACGCTCTTGCCCCAGGTGAGCCGCGAGATCCTCGAACGGCTGATGCGCGGCGAAACGGTCGACAAGGTGCACTTGGCGGTCGAGGACGGGGACTTCGCGTACGGGTTCTGATTCAACGGGACGCTCTTCACCGAGTCGACGAGGGCGCTGGACGCTGTCGACGGCCGAGTGTTAGGCGGCCGAACATCCGTCGGATCTGAGGCATGTGAACAGAAGGAAACGAAGGCAACGAAGAAGAATCGGATGCGGTCGAGTCGCTTCGCCCTTCGTTACCTTTGTTCCCCTCTGTTGGCCGCGGGCCACAATAAGAGAAGCCCGAACCCGCCGATCGATGTAGCGAGAAGAGCGAACAGAACGCCGTAGCGAATCGCGCCGGTCGACATCAGCGCATTCTCGCCAACGGCAAGTCCGCCAGCCCCAGCGCCGTCGCGTCTTCCGTGATCCGTTCCTGAACGCGCTCCGCGAACGATTGGAACTTGTCCTCGGCGCCGTCGATTGCCGCGATCGGGCGGCGCAGGTCGAGCAGGTAGTCGTGCGCTTCGGCTTGACCGAAGAGCGGTGGGAAGTCGATCGCCGCCGGCGCACGGAAGAAGAACCAGATGCCGCGTTCCTCGTGGCCTTCGCACGGCAGCCACATCACCGGGAGCGCCGGCAGGCCGTCGTCGAGCTGTGTCTCGAGCGTGCGCAGCCAGAAGCCCGCCTGCAGCTCGACGGGCACGCCGGCCATCGCGGGGACGCCGAACGCGATCGACGAGGAGGAACCTTCCGATTGCAGGCGCTCGGCGATGTCGGCGAGGCACCACGCGAGCCGCGGGTAGAACACCCAGAACGCCTCGTGCAAGAGCCCCTCGAGCCACGAGACCGCCGGGCGGTTCGACAGCGCGTTCTCGAGCCCTTCGCGACCGCGGTGCGGCGGCTCGAACTCGACCTTCGTCGACTTGACGGTCGTCAGGACCTGCGTGGCGCCACCGTGCTCGGACCCCGCCTGCGACCACGGCGTGCCATCGGGTGTTCGCGCGTGCGGCTCGATGCGCGGCCACAGATGGCTCATGACGAGCGGCAGCTCTTGCGCGCCGCGAGTGCCGAGCTTGCGCGTCGCGAGTTCGGTGTGCAGCGAGAACGGAAACCGCCGGCCGACACGATCGAAGCTGTCGCAAATCCATGCGGCGAGGATGCGGCGACCTCCCGCCTGCGGCCACAGTGTTCGGTACGCGACGCAGTCCGCTTCGGCAGCCTCCTCCGCCGCCGCCGTGGGGGAGCCTGCCACCGCCGTACCGCTCGCCGAGCTGCCGTCACGCTGTGCGGCGCTGACGCCTTCGATGAGCCAATCGCGGACCGCCGCGGAATGCACGCCGAAGCGGCGCACCTCGAGGAAGTCCTCGTAGAGCCGGAGCTTCCCGAAGCAGGCGAGCGCGAGCCTCATCTTCCCTGCGCTCCGACGAGGTTCTGTTGCGCCTCGACGAGCTTCTCGGCCGCCTTCTCCAGACTGTCGACGGTCCACACATGCGAGCCGGCCGTCTCGGGAACCTCGATCGCCCTCAAGCGCGGGCTGCGGAAGTCCGGCGCGCGATACAGCTTTTCGCCGGCGTGCTCCGCACGAAACGCGAGCACGGCGTAGATCTCGACGCGCTCCTTCGTCCTGTCGACCTTGTCGACCTCGACGACGAACTCGAGGGTGTGTCCCGGTGGGTGCTTGGGATCGTCGACGCGCTGCTCGACATTCTGATCGCGCCCGGCGTCGAAGTGGTCGAGGAAGCGCAGTAGATACCACGGGCTGCGAGCGCGGAACTCGAGCTCCCGCGTCGCGTGGACGCTGCGGCTGACCTGCGAGCAGGCCCGGACGAGAGGCGTGTTGTTCGTGTTGCGCACCCTCAGCTTCGGCGAGTCGTCGACTCCCTCGTCGAGCGACAGGAACTTGAGGCCGGTGTACAGGTTCGTCTTGCGCAGTCCGGCGGCGAAGCTGATCGGGTTCTCCTCGCGCGTGTAGATGCCCCAGGTCGCGTCGTGGCTCGGATCGAGAAAGAGCTTCTCGGCCGACGACGCCGGGCACAGCGCAATCGCCTGATCGCCGGGCAGCCCGATCCGGAACGTGTAGAGGGCCGTGCGCAGCGGATGGTTCGCGTCGATACCGTCAGGAGTCGCGCGGAAGCGCATGCCGAACGGTATCGAGCGCACCGCCGCGCCCGTGGCGCCCTTCTCTCCGGGCGCGAAGAACGCGGCGACCCGACGCATGTCCGCGGAGAAATCGCGCAGCAGAGCCCAGAATGGATCCCTCTGCGGCTCGAGCCGGTCGCGGCAGATCTCGACGAGTCCGGAGAACGTCAGCCGTGAGTCCTCGATCTCGCCGTCTCCGCAGACGATCTGGAAGGTCTCGCTCTCGAGAAGCGCCATCAGCTTGACGGGGTCGACATCCTGATCGCTGCCGGCGACGAACGGGTAGGCGCCTCGCAACGCGACGAAGTCCCGCACGACGCTCGTCGACATCTCGATCAGCTGATGGGACAGGAAGAGCTCGAGCTCGGCGCGCACTCGCGCTGCGAGGCGACGGTACTGCGGGTCGAGGAAGCCCTTGCCGTCCTCCGGCTTGCCGACCTTCTCGAGCTCGTCGATGCGTTGCCCCATCTCGACGAGGACCGCCGCGTGCGATCGATCGTCACGCGAGCTCGGCGGCTTCAGCTCGGTGAGCTTCTCGAGCAGCTTCTCGATGCGTCCGCGCGTCAGGCTGCGCGGACTGCTCAGGCCTTCCGACCCCGGCCGGTAGGACTCGAGCACGCTGCCGAAAGCCTGGAACGTCTTGTTCGCAGCCAACGCGTCGGGAGCGTCGAAGTCGCGCAGGAACTCGAATGCCGTGAGATCCTGCGGCGCGCTCGCGTACGCGTTCAGCGCCTCCTCCCACGCGCCGACGAGGTCGGCCGGATTGACCTCGTCCGTACCCCACAGCACCTGGTACACCGTATTGCCCGAGCGGTCGCGCCAGAACGATCGCGCCTTCTGGTCGCTGAAGCCTCCCGCCGCGGGGAAGAAGAACGCGTCGAGCGGCGAGCGAGGCTGGCGCCGGAATGTCACGGTCGCCTTGGCGAGATCGTCGCGCGCCTTCGTCGTGCCCATCTCGCGCAATTGGTCGAGGTATAGCTCGACGAACCTGCCGTCGTCGTATCGCGACAGGTCCGCGACGAAGCGGTCGCGAACCTCGTTCTTCTTCTTCCCCTCGCCGGATGACGGCGTCAGCACGAGGCGCAACGCCGGCAGCATGCTGTCGCTCGGACCTTCGGGGATCTCGGCCAGCAGGCTCGTGCCCAGGTGGGCGGCGAGCAACGCGAGCCTCGCGCCCTGCATGCGGGACGCGATCGTGTCGAACGGGGGGCTGAGACGCGACGCGGGCGCCGACACGACGCTCGCCCAGCGCCGGGCGTCCTCGGCGAGGATCGCGTCGATCTTCTTGCACGCGTCGCGGGTCTCGGCGACGGCCGCGCGCCGCTCGCTGAGCAGGTCTTTGAACTGGGTGAACGCTCCGGTCAACCGCGGGCCGTCCGCGCCGACCTCGACCTCGAGCAGATCCTCGAGGACCTGCAGCTCCTGCTCTCGCGTCTTGCCGCTGGCGGCAAGATAGTCCTTCGCGTTCCACGACGCGTAGTCGCCGAACTCGAGCTCCTTCTGCCAGGCGACGAGGCCGTTCACGCGCTGGGCGAGCGCGTCTTTCGCCGGTCCCTGGAGCTGCCCTTCGACGATACGGACCTCGCCCGCGGTCAGCGAGTCCAGGGCCGTTTGGCGGAGATCGCCGAACGCGCCGCGCAGGATCGCATCGATCGACTCGAAGCGCCACCCGGGCTGCAAGCCCTCGGCCTTCCACGCGACGGGGCTCGCGGCGTAGGCGTCGCGCAACGCTCCGAGCTGCGCCTCGAAGGCCTGGCGCTTGAAGGGCGCTTCGAGCAGGAAGCAGAGGAGGTCCTTCCGCTCGTCGCAGTAGTCGGCCTCGTCAGGTGTCGCGGCTGGCGGGTCCTTCCCGTCGAAGTCCTGCTTGCGCGCATTCACGCTGTCGATGGCGCCGTGGAGCTGCGTGAAGGCTTTCGCCCATGCCAGGACATCCTGGACAGTGACGACGGGCTGCTCGCGAACGAGAGGGTCCGGCTCGAACTTCTTCCGCAGGGTGCTCTGCTTGGTGGCCGCCACAACGACGCCCGCGATGCCATCCTCCGGGCCGTCGCGGTAGTTGGCCCAGCCGTCCTTCGGTGCCCACGCGCCTTTCACGAGCTCGCGGAAACGCGCGTCGATCGCGACGCCGATCTCCACGTCCACGCCATAGGCGACGGACTCGGGCATGCGAACGGCGAAGCTCCCCTCGCGACCGCCGTCGAGCGCGCCGCTGCGCTCCCAGCTCGGGCCGAATGCCGCGAGCGTTCCGAGCGTCGCCCACGTGCCATCCTCGCCGGAGCCGGCCGTCGGTTCGCCGGAGTAGTACTCGGTGCGCAGGAACGACGCGATCTTCGCGGCCTGGCCACCGCCGCGGTAGCTCAGGAACTCCGCCCGCTGTTTGTGCAGCGCGCGAATCTGACGATCGAGCGCGCCGAGGTCGGTCGCGTCCGCGAGAGCCGCGACCGAGCTCGGCGGTGTCGCGGCGCGATCGACCACCGACGCGAAGCCGGTAGCGAGGATCGCATCGAGCGTCTCGTGGACGTCGCGCACGAGGCCGGGGATCAGCACGCCGCGCAGGACGCCGTCGTGCTCGTCGAGAAGCTGGTACGCTCGCAGGACCGGCTGGCCCAAGAGTCCCTTGTCGCTCTTCTGATGGCCGTCGAACGCGAGCGGTCGATCCTTGTGCGTCTGCAGGTGGTCCTTGACCGTGACGAGCTGCTGGTCGACGTCGTCCAGAACGCCGGGCAAGCGGAAGAAGTACGGCGCGAGGAACGCGATACCGAGGACGAGCAGAACGATGGCCGCGATCCGTCCGTAACGGTGAACCTTGCGACTCCAGCCCGCTGCGCGGCGGCTCGGGCGCGCGAGGCCGGACTCCTGGAAGACCTTCTTGTTGTAGAAGTCGTGGACGAAGTAGGGGCGGCCCCAGAGGTCCTTCTGGAAGCTGCCTCCCGTCAAGACCATCGTCCCGTCGACCTCGCCAGCATCCGCCTCCGGCCCGGCCGCGTACGTCGTGCCGTAGTCGACGAGCGAGCTCATCGGCGTCGCGTCCTGACCGCCGCTCGTGAAGAAAACGCCGCGGAAGCGATGCGCTTCGATGTAGCGGTTGCGCTCGAAGATTCGCTCCAAGTAGCGGGCGAGCACCGGCTTCATCGACCGGAACTCCTCCGGGAACAGATACACGAGGTCGTTCGTCTGCGGCGTCTCGCCGCGCAGGAACAGGTCGCGACGGATACGTTCCACGTCGCCGGCGGCGCTGGCGAAGATCTCGTCAATCCACACCGTGTCGAACTCCGAGTCGATCGGGTGCGGGTTGCTCCAGCCGAAGAGCGACTGCTGCACGGCCGGCGGCACGCCGGTGAAGAACTCGGTGAAGCCCTGGATTTTGTCGCACTTGGTGATCAGGACGTAGACCGGGAATACGGTCCCGAGCTTGCGCTGTAGCTCCTGGAGCTTCGCGTTGAGAAGCTGCGCCTTCTGGTCCGCGTTCGCGACGAGTGCGTCGCGCGCGTCACCCCGCGCGATGAGCTGATCGGCTGGAATCGCGACGATGACGCCGTCGATCGGTCGCCCCGACCGAACCTTCTTCAACAGGGCGAGGAACTTCTCCCACTCCTTCGTCGCCGGCGAGCCTTCGTCGTGGACCGAGAAGCGTCCCGCCGTGTCGAGGAGGACCGCGTCGTTCGTGAAGAACCAATCGCAGTCGACCGTACCGCCGACGCCCTGCTGCTCGCCGCCGAGCGGCAGGCGCACGGCCTTCTTGATCGATGTCGACTTGCCGGAGCCCGGCTCGCCGATCAGCACGTACCACGGCAGCTCGTACAGGAACCCCCGGCCGAGAGTGCCACGAAGCGTGCCCATCGCGTCGGTAAATCGCCCCTTGAGCTCCGCGGCCGAGCTGCCGCTCGCGCCGTGCATCGGCTGCCCGGCGAGCTCGCCCGCGACCTTCTTCGTCGCCCAGCGGCCGCGCACGAGCTTGGAGAGGCGCATGATGAGCAGCCAGAGCCCGAACGCGACGACCAGCGCGCCGGCGATCCACAGGCCGACCGAGGTCGACATCGTGCCACCGCAGAGCCGCACGATGAACGGCAGCAGGATGGCGACGAGCGCGATCACGCCGACGACACCGAGCGTCTTCCAGTTCTTCAGCAAGTTGAGGAGATTGAAGTTCATGCTTCTTCCCGTCTCTCAGCGCTCCTCGTTCGCGGGGGCGGTCGCAGGGGTGCCGTGTGCAGCCCGGACCTCGCGCAGGTGCGTCTCGATATCCCTCGTCAACGTGTATCGCGTCACGAGAGTCGCCACGAACAAGAGCACTGCGACGATCGCGAACAGCGTCAGCGATTGCACGACGCTCGGAAGCTTGCCGCCGAGATCCATCGTCTCGATGTGCTCGTACGCGGTCTCCGACACTCGCCCCGGCATCGGCTGGGATCCGCCGGTGAAGAAGTAGTGGAGCCGGCGGCGGTAGTCCTCGATCTCCGGCGGCGCGAAGCCGCCCGCGCGCGCCTGACCTATGCCGTAGCGGCCGAGGAACCCGAGCGACAGTACGTTGAAATAGATCTCGGCGAGCTCGCGCGTCGACGGGTCACCGCGTTCGAGGAGCGTGTCGATGCGCCGGAAGACCTCCTCGCCGGCGATCTGCGTCTTGTAGAGCGCCTTCTCGAGCGGGAAGTCGGTCCACGCCTGCCGCGCGGCCCAATTGCCGAGATCGACGATGAACACCTGGTCGGCGAGCGCCGTCATGGCGTACTGAGCTTCCTGCGCGCAGCGCTGAAGGACGGCGTCGCGTCCTTCGAACGCTCGGGCTTGACGCTGGAGTACCGTCAAGATCGCCTCCCACGCCGGGTGGGGGCCCCGAACGGCGCCGACATCGGCGGAGCGTGACGCCCCGGCTTCGCGCCCAGCGGAATCGACCGGAGCGCCGTGGTGCCCCTGCTGTACGGCGGCCTTCTGGCGTTGCACCTCGACGAAGAAGTCCCTGAAGCACTCTCGCAAGCTCGGCTTGGCCACCGGGTCACCTTTCCTTCTTGACGTACACCTCGAGGACGGTCGGCACGGTCGCGTCCTGAACGTCCTTGCGCGCTCGCATGAAGAACAGCTGCTGGTTCTGGCGCAGCGCGTCGAGATAGTCCCGGTTCGGTCGCAGCTGGAAGACCTGAGAGCCCTTCTGGACTTGCAGGTCGATCGGTCGCGGCTCCATCAAGTGGCGCTCGATTCCGAGGACCACGTGGCGGACGAGATCGCGGATCTGGTCGCCGTTGCCGATCACGCAATCGCGTTCTACCCACCGAATCAACCCTTCTGGGTCGGCGTTGACGCCGGCCCAGACGACGAAGTACGTCTCACGCCCGACGTGCTCGGGGCGCAGGTCGAGAACCTCGAACATGCCGTCCTTGCCGCGCACCTCGACCTTCTCGTACGGCGATTCGCTCGGACCGAGAAGCTCGCGGATCCGCGCGATCAGCGCGGCGAACGTCGTGTGGAGATC
>CAYMRB010000154.1:0-20223 GCA_964392615.1 uncultured Planctomycetia bacterium
GCGCTCCGGTGATCCCACGATCGTCCGAGAGAGCAGCGCGGTAGACCGGTGACGACAAACGGTACGCCTCCGGGCGCCTCCGACAACGGCTCGGGCCGTGCGGCTGCGTCTGCCGACACGAGCGCCGCGGCAGGCCCGAAGAAGGACCGACGTCGACGCGTTCCGGGCGGCGTGCGCGGCCGGATCGCCTACTTGGTCGCGCGTCCGTTCTTCGCGCTCGCGTTCGTCATCGGCCGAGTGCTGCCGGCATCGTGGCTTCTCGCGATCGGGCGGTCAGCATCGCGGGCAGTGTGGGTGCTCTTTCGCGGTGTGCGGGCGAACCTGCTCGCGAACGCGGCGCATATCCTCGGGCCCGAGTCGACCTCGCGTGATCGCGAACGGCTCGGCAAGGAGACGCTCGCGAGCTTCGCGACGTTCATCATCGAATGGGTCGCGCCGAAATGCATCGCGCGACCGCAGGGCGTCTTCGACGCGTTGGAGGGACGCGAGCACTTCGACGACGCCGTCGCCCAGGACAGCGGCACGATCCTGATCACACTCCACATGGGCAACTACGAGCTGCCGAGCCGCGAGCTCGCAGCGCTGCGTCAGGACGTCACGATCGTCAACAACCGCGAGCGCATCGCGTTCCTCGAGCGGCTACGGTCGCGGACGCGGCGATCGCGGCATCTCGACGAGATCCTCATCGACAACTCGCCGTTCTTCGCGATCGATGTGCGCGAGCGGCTGCGCCGAGGCGGAGTCGTTCTGCTGGCCGCTGACCAGATCGCCGCGCACGACGCGGAGCGGTTTCCGTTTCTGCACGGCGAGGCGCCGTTCTCGCTGTGGCCGGCGCGCCTCGCCCGTTCGACGGGAGCGCCGATCGTGCCCGCGTTCTGCGTCCGCGCGGCGGACGGCTCCTACCGCGTCCGTCTCGAGAAGCCGATCGTCACCGCTGACCGCGAACCGCGCGAGATCACGGCCGAGATCGTCGCGGTGCTGGCGCGCTGTCTCGCTCGTCATCCGGAGCAGTGGCTGATGGTCCACGACTTCTGGGGGTAGGCTTGCCCAGTCGGACGACGCGGGTCTGGGGCGGCACATCGAGTTCGAACGCGCGCGGATCGATCTTCGCGCCAGGCTCCCACGACAGGATCTGCATGCGAACGCGGTCGCCGCTCGTCTCGGTTTGGACGTACTCGACGACGCGGTAGTCGACCAGCGTGACGCGGATCTCCTGAAGGCGGGACGTGGCGCCGCGGTCCTTGGCTCCCTTGGGCGTCTTGTGCTTCGGCGGCTCTGCGTCCCTTGATTTCGCGTGCTTGGGTGTCAGTCGTAGCACGACTTCCTCGCGCGGTCTCCCCTGCGGGCCGGCGCGAGTCTGGCGCGTTAGCGCGATCGTGTGGTTCTTCTGCAGGCTGCGCCAGTCGCCGGTGAATAGAGGCAGGCTGGCGCCTCGACTCGCGCCCACGCCGCCGCCTTGGGACGGGTCGCGTGCGGCGGGGTAGATCTCCATGCGTGCGAGTTCGGGATAGTAGAGGCGCATTTCGCCGTCGCGCACGAGGAGGAGGCTCTCGACGCGACCGTCCCGATCGGTCGTCGTGATGGCGAGGCGTCCCTTTGCAAAGACGAGGTCGGCTTCCGAGACGCGGGGACGGCGCAGGATGCGGAGTTTCTTCTCTTGGCGAAACCGCACGCGGAGCGTCGTGACTCGGGCCGAACGGCGAGCGAGTTCCTTGAGGTAGGCCGCGACCTCGGGCTGCGACGCGGAGTCTTGTGCGCCCACGAGCGGGGAGAGGGCGAGTGCTGAGGTCAGGGCGAGCAGAGCGGATCGCGAGAGTGAGGGCATGTTAGCGTCAGGGTAGAGCAGAAGCCCCGCACGATCGGACGGCGGAGCGGAGGAACGGGTGCGATCGTACCGCGAGCGCGTCGGCGGCGAAAGCGCCGTCGAGACGGCCTCGGGGAAGCCTCGCCCCAGAGTAACGTGTCGGCGGGACGCGGCGGCCGACGCCCCCGACTCGACCGCCGACCAGCGCTTTCAGGCTGCCGGGGGTGCCACGAGGGCACGGACGTACCCGGTTCCGTCCTCGCTGTGAAACAACTCCGCATCGCGTAGCGCGGCGGCGACGACGAGCTCCGCAGCCTTCGGGTCCGTGTTCTTGGGCCCGGGAGGTCGAGGGATCTCTGCGCGATCGAGCGCGAGCAAGTCTTCGACGGCCTTCCCGCTGGCCGACGATGAGAACGGGCGCGCCACAGCGCGGAACCTGGATCAGCGGGTCGCGCGCGATGGCGCTGCGGCATCGTGGGCTCGAGTGTCAGCCGGTCCTGACAAGGCCCCACGCGGCGGACCGCGTGGAACGATGCTCAGAATTGAAACTGCCCGCGCACGAAGATCTCGTAGAGATCTTCGGCGCCTTGGCCGTAGAAGTCGCCGAGAAACGCGCCGGCGGTACCGACATCGAGTTGGAACCCTTCGGCGACGGTCACGGTCAAGGCGCCGGCGACCTCGACGCCCATGTCGCGGCTGCCGCCGCGGCTGCGCGTCGCCTGGAACCAGCCGGCCGTGAGCTCTGCTCGGAGCCACTCGAGAATCGGTATGCGTGCGCGGCCCTGCACGGTCCACAGTCCGGCGCCGCCGTTGCCGAGATCCACGGCGAGGTCGTTGACGTCCGACGGCGGATTGGACGTGAAAATGTGGTTGTAGGCCCAATAGCCCTCGGTGCCGACGAGGCCTTGCACGGTCGTGAAGCGCCCGTCGGTGCGACCGCCAGCGTCGCCGCTCGAGTAGAGCGTCTGCAGGCTCAGCTCGACCGGGCCCACGGGGTGCGCCGCCTCGAGCTTGAAGGCGTAGCCGGTGTGGCTGTCGCTGGAGTCGAATCCGGCGACGACGTTGCCGTTCCCGTCGAGCGTGCCGACACCGAGGCGGCCGACGTTGAGAATCGCGAACCCGCGCAGTTCGAGCTTGCCGATCGACACCTCGAGGGTCGGGCCGATCCAGGCCTCGTCGGTGTCGCCCATGGGCAACCCTTCGCCTATGCGCAGGTAGTAAGCGTGAGCGCCGAGAGCGAGGGCGTCGAAGCAGCCGACACGATCGGAAAGATCGTGCACCCAGTCGAGAACGATGAGCGAGCCGTCTTCCGCGATGACGTCGTCGTTAACGGCGCCCACGCCGTCGATGAGACGCAGATAGCCGACACGGTAGCTCGCCGGCCCGCAGGCGCCGAGGAGCGCCGCGCCGCCAGTATTGAAGTCCCAATCCGCGCTGAAGAGCGTGTCGCCGAAGTGATCGGATAGAGGGAGGATGCCGGCGACGACGCGCTGATCGGCAAAGGGCTCGGCGAAGAGGTAACCGTATCGGACGCCGCGCGCCTCGAGGCGGTTGAACGGATTGACCGTGGGGGTGCCGGCGCGCGGGTCGCTGACGTTGGGGCTGGTGCCACCGAAGCCGCCGCGGAACTCAGTCTGCACGAAGCCTCCGGCAGGGACGCCCTTCGGGGCGACGCCGAGGTTGAGGCGCAGACGCTGACGCATGAAGTCGTAGCTGCGCGTATCGGTAATCGTGGTGCCGCCGGGTCCGGGCAGGTCGCTCGCGTTGTACATCACCCGGTACTGCAGCCCGAAGCCGAGGGACAGGAACTCCTCGAGGTCGAACTGCCGCACGGCGGTGTCGCCACGCGGCGTCCAGATGCCGGGGAACTGAAAGAGATCGCCGCCGCCACTTCCGCCGTCGCCGTCCGGAATGTCGTCGCTGTCCTCGACGGCGTCCGTGGCGCCGACGAGCGCCCCGCGCAGGCGGGCGATCTCGTCGCGCTGTTCTTGCAGCAGCGCCTCGTGCTCGCGTTGTGTGTTCTCGAGCCGACGGATGCGGTCGTCGACGCTCTCGTCCGCGGGGCCTTCGCCGCGGACGGTCGGGACTATGGCGAGGGAACCGACGAGAGAGCACAGGAGCACCGGGAGAATCGGGCGTTTCGTCATGGCTCGGAACGGTGAATTATGTATGAGGGGCGCGTGAAGTCCTGCCGAGCCGAGGAGGGTCGGCTCGGCAGGGGTGCTCTCGCACCTACGGTACACGTCGGCCGATCGCCGGGATCGGCCGACGGAATCAGAACATGATCGACCAGCGCACGAGGAACATGTGTGCGTCGCCGACCGTATCGACGTTGGAGTACACGTAGTTGAACATCATGCGGACGACCGGGTTCCAGTACCAGTTGACCCCGCCGACCACGTCGGTCAGCTTGCCGCCTTGAATGGAGCCCTCGTCGAGGTCGAGCTGCGACACGCGCGCCACGACCTCCCAGGCACCGATGCCGCCGTCGACCAGCCAGTTCGCGTTCGGCTTGACGCGACCGAACGATCCCTTCTTGAAGTCGTACGGCCGGGACTCGCCGGTCAGGAAGTAGCTGGCCATGCCGTACCAACCCCAGAAGAACCCGTCCTTCGCGCCGCGCTCACCGTCGGTGACGGAGCCCATGAGCTCGCCCTGGATCGACAGCGGCCCGAGTACCGCAGCCGCCTCGACGCCGGCGCGCTGCTCGACGTCCGCGCTCAGGAAACCCGTGTTGACGAATTGCGGCGCGTGACGCGCCGACGGACGCTGGCGGTAGCGCACCACGTCGCCCAGCGGGTTGCGGGCGGTGTACGCGGCACCGATGTGCACGAGCTGCGTCCCGTCGTCGTTCCGGATCGGAGCCGCGGTCAAGCGCGCGGTACCCGCGTAGTTCGAGTCGCCGACCGTCGTGCCGTACAGATCGCCGCCGTCGTCGAGGAAGATACCCGCCGCGTAGGTCAGCGGGAACATCTCCTCGCAGTGGCCGTGGATCAACGCACCGACGTTACGAGCCGGCGTGAAGACACTCGTCAGCGATCGCTCCATCAGCGAGATGTAGTTGCTGCTCGTCAGCTCTTCGAGGCCGAACGGCTCCTTGAAGTGGCCGACGCGGACATTTCCGACGACCGGCAGATCGGTCACGCCGACGTAGACGTCGCGGAAGTCCGCGTCACCGCCGGAGAAGTCGTACTGCGCCTTGTACTCGATACGCTTCCAGATCTTGCCCGACATGTAGAAGCGAGCGCGACGGAACCGCACGCCGTCCGGCAGACCGCCGATGGCCGCCTCGAGCTGTCCGTCTCCGTCCATGATCGAGAAGTCGATGTGCGCACGACCACCAAGCTTGAGCTTGAACTGACCGTCCGCGGTCGCGAAGTTGATCCCGTTGTTGTAGTACGCGCGCAGCGTCGACTTGTCGCCCAGCTTGAGTGCCTTCAGCGCCGCGATGTCCTGCTTCATCTCCTCGAACTCGGCGCTCGACACGCCCTGTGCGAGCGATTGCGAAGCCCCGAACATCACGATCGCCGCGATGGCGACACACCCGATTCTCTGCATCTGACCTTCCTCCATGTGGGAATGCGCTTCGACTGTCCGTGTCCGCTACGTCGGAAGAGTTGATTCGGACTACGAGAGAACTCCGATCTCGACCGCTCAGTTTGAGGAAAAGTTCGCCGTCTCGTGCTTCGCGAAGGCCAGCAGCAGCTCACCGAGCGCCGTGTAAACGGGGTGACGATTCGCTCGAATGATTGCGCCCGCGAACAGCGGCAACCAGGTTCCGAGATGTGTCGTCCAGAACTCGCGTTGCCGCTCCTCCCACACCGCCTCTCCGCGCGTGACGTCCTGGAAAGCGAGCCAGTACATGAACTCCAGCTCGTGCGTGATGTGATCCGGCGCCTCGTGGACGCCCTCGGCACGTGCGAGGCCAGCGTCGGCATAGGCCTCGGCGACGAACCGACTGACCTGCCCCATGATCTGGCGCTCCGGGTCGAGGTAGAGCGATGCGTACGGCGAAGCGTCGAGCTCGTACGGTCCGAGGAACAGCTTCGCAAACGCGACCGACGCCTTCTCCCGGTTCGCCCAGGTTGCGGACAGCGCAGAGGCGGTGCCTGTCGCATGCGCATCGAGCGCCGGCGAGAGCCGCGCGATCGACTGCCGCAGATCGTCGGCTAGCCGGTCGTCCCAGTCGGCTGGCCGAACGAACAGCCGGGCGAGTATCGAGTACGCGTTCGCTCGAAGAGTGGCCGGATCGGGGCGGCACTCGCCGTTCGTGTCGTCCGTCATCAGAACTGGCGAATGTAGAAGACGTTCGGCTTGGTGCCCTTCTCCTTGTGGAGAACTCGAGGCGTGTGCTTTGACAGCTCCTTGCGCGCGGGGCTCTTGCGGTCGTTGAGATCGCCGAAGATCCTCGCACCCGAAGGACAACTGACCACGCACCACGGCAACTCGCCGTCAGCGACACGGTGGTCGCACATCGTGCACTTCTCGACGATCCCACGCTCGCGGACGCCCGGGTACGTCTTCGCCCTCGCGGGGTTGTAGTGAGGCAGCGACGTGCCGACCTTCTCCGCGACCTCCGGTCCGGTTGCCGTGCAGCCCGCGATTGCCGCGGGCGAGTCCTTCTGGTAGCGCCGATGTGGAATGTCGTGGTTGAAGAAAATCGAGCCGTACGGACAGGCCACCTGGCACGCACGACAGCCGATACAGAGATCGGCGTCGTGAAGTGTCAGGCCGTCGTCCGACTTGTGCATCGCCGTCGTCGGACAGTTGGTGACGCAGGGTGCGTTCTCACAGTGATTGCAGAGCGTCGGGATGTAGCGGTAGCGCACGTCGGGGAACTTGCCGACGGTCTCGGTGAGGTGGTTCGACCAGTGAAAGCCCTCGGGCACGTTGTTTTCGGTCTTGCAGGCGAGATCGCACGCGGCACAGCCGACACACCGGTGAAGATCGATCACCATTCCGTAGTTCTTGGCAGCCATCGTTCTCCTCCGCCTCTCAAGCCCGTACGACCTTGACTCGCGTCACGCCTCCATGGCGTGCCGTCGAACCGCTGAGCCGCTCGTACTCCGGCGGCAGGATCACGTTATTGTTACCGCCACGGGGCAGCCGCTTCTTGAAGTCTAGCGCGGCAACTCGACCGTACGCCCAGTGCCCCTGGCCGTAGCACTTCGTCACGGTGCCGGGCCGTACGCCCTCCCAGAGCTTCAGCCGCACGGTGATCTCGCCAACCGGCGAGACCACACGGACCATTTCGCGGTCCTGCAGCTTCAGCTTCTCGGCGTCCACCGGGTTCATCTTCAGCACGTCATCCCAGTTCTCGTCGCCGGGATCGACGTCCTTGTGCTCCTGGTACCACGTCGAGTTCGCAGAGCGTCCCTCGCGATTGAGCCGGCTGCGGTGCTCGAAAAAGATCAGCGGGAACTCACTTTCTTCGCCCCAGCGCAGCGCCGGCTCGAAGTGCGGTACGTACGCCAGCTCGCCCCGAGCCTCATACTTCGTGGCCTCGAGCACGCCGTCGACGGTCGTCCCGTGCTTCTCCGCATGGCCCGAGAGGGCCTTCTCGAGCGTCTTGCTGTAGAACTCGAACTTGCCGGTGACGGTCGCGAACGATTCGCGCTTCTTGCCCGGAACAAAACGGTGCGAGTTCCAGACGCCCTTGGCGACGAAGTCGTCCCAGCCGTTCAGCTTGTCGCCGTACTTGCCGTAGTCGGCGTGGGACGCGTCCCAACACGGTCGCGTCAGAAGCTTGAGCGCTGCCAGCGTGAACTCCTGGCCATTCGTAGGCTTGGCGCCCGTCTGCGGATCGGGGAAGGACTCCTTGAAATACTTGAGCATGTTGTCGAAGCCGCGCTCGGCGAGCTTCTCCGCGAGCAACCACGGGACCTCCGTCTCGTCCTGACGCACATCCCAGATCGGATCGAGCATGCGCTGTGTCAGACTCGCGTAGCCGTGGAGGTTCTGCTTCGACTTGAGGAAGCTCCACTTCTCGAACAGCTGGTGCGCCGCGGGCAATACGACGTCCGCGAAGTGCGTCATCTCGGAGGCGTGGGTCGTGATGTGGGCGAAGAACGGCAGCTTCGTCAGCGCGCGCTCCCAGCGATCCGTGCCGGAGCACGAGAACGCGAAGTTCGCCCAGTAGGCGATCGCCACCTTGATCTCGTAGGGATCGTCCTCGAGGATCGCGTCCGCGGCATTGTTGGTCACGACGCCGCCGCCGGTCTTGCCGCTCTTCAGCGCCGGAAACGGCAGCGTGCCGCGTTGGTCGATCTTCGAACTCTTCGACAGCTTCTTGGCCAGGTCGTCCTGGTAGGCCGCGAAGTCCGGCAGCTTGTCGGCGGGCACCTTCGTCTTCTGAACGGTGCCGCCGAGATGGTCCGCGGCCCCCACGAGGCCGTTGAGAGCATGCGTAGCCATCGCGGCGTAGCCGCCACGCGCCTGCATGCTCGCACCCGGTGACAGCCAGCTGATCACGCGCGGCGCCGCCTTCGCGAAGCGGATCGCGACTCGGCGAATCTGCTCTGCCGGGATGCCACACTGCTTCTCGGCCCACTCCGGCGTGCGGTCCTTGAGCTCGAGGTTCCACCACTTCACGAGGCCGTGAGTGTTGACCTCGGTGAACGTGCTCTCATCGGCCAATGCTCCCGCGACAAAGCGGTTCGTACCGTCGGTGAAGTCACCGACGAACTCCCGGCTCCAGAGCCCTTCGACGAGTATCACGTGGGCCATGGCGACGGCGAGCGCGCCGTCCTCACCGGGAATCACGGGAAGCCACTCGTCGGCCTTGGCTGCCGTGGCCGACAGACGCGGATCGACAACCGCGACTTCCGCCTGGTCGAGCACCTGCCCCCACGCGCTGATCGCGTGCGGCACCTGACGGTTGGACGAGAGCGGATCCGCGCCCCAGCAGAGCACGTAGCGGGTGTTCTCGAGATCGTAGTCGCGGTAGTCCCAGAAGCCCTCCGTGTAGTAAGCGCCGAACTTCTCGGCCTCGGCACAGATCGCCGAATGGCTGATGCCGTTCGGCGATCCGAAGACCTTCGGTACGGCCGAGTAGATGACGTCGCGGAGATAGCTGTAGCGACCGCGGAAGACGACGAACTTGTGTGTCTCTTCGCTCGCGCGGAGCTCCATCATCTTGTCGGCGAGCAGCCCGAGCGCTTCGTCCCAGGTGATCGGGACGAATCCCGGATCCTCGTCGCGGCCCTTCTTGGGGTTGGTGCGCTTCATCGGCACCTTGATGCGATCGGGATCGTAGACCTGCTGCAGCGCCAGATGCGGACGCGGACAGATCTCGCCGTGGTTGGCCTTGGAGTGCGGATTCCCGCGCACCTTGATGGCGCGTCCGCCGGACACCTCGACCTGGACTGGACACCAGGCGGTGCACCCCTGGCATGTCGAAGCGAACCACTGCGCAGCGGCGTCGTTCGGAGCAGCCGTGGCATCACGTGCGAAGTGCTGCAGCAGCGGGCCACCGCCGGCGGCCGCGATCAGGCCCACACCGCCGGCGCGCTTGAGGAAACGGCGCCGGGAGACGCCACTCGAGTCGGATCGCTGTCGCGTGCTGTGTGTACTCATCGTCGGTTCTCCTCGGTATTTCACGACAGCGTCGGAACGGGAGTGGTCAGCTGTCCGCCGAGCACGACAGCCCAGCGGAAGTAGAAACCTCCGAGGAGGATCAACACGCTCGTCACGACGATCGCCGCCACCTGTAAACGCCGGCTGGGCGACTCGCCTCGCAAGACCGAGAGCCCGCCGAGTATCAGAGGCAGGACCAAGCCGACTCCGATGCCCATGCCCCAGAACACGACGCCGTACGCCTCGTTCGCTGCAGCGAGGGCCCGCATGTCCTCGAGAGATCCGAGCCGCAGACTGAGCCACCACAGGAAGAACGTCCCGAGCTGCAGCACGATCAAGCCGACCAGGATATTGCGGACCGGTTTCATGTCGTCGAGAAACGTACTGACGTGCGCTTCATCCGACAGACGCCCCGCGACCTTCATGCGCAGGAGATGGGTCAGCATGACTGCAGCGATACCCGTCGTTCCGAAGCCGAGCATCGCGGCGATCACGGTCGGCCCTGTATTCCACAGTGGGCGCGCGGTGACCGCCGCGAGCAGCAGCCCGTGATAGGCCCCGACGATCACGGCGACCGGCACGAGTGCCCAGCCGAGCCCGTCACGGAACTTGGAACTACCCTCGCGCCGGCGCCACGCGAGGGCGTAGACAATGCTTCCGACGACGAATACCGTCTGGAAGATGCCTCCCCACCACAGTGGAGAAGTAGGCGCAAAGTGCGTAAACGTCAGGAATAGCAGGTGGGGACGGCCGAGCTTCAGCAGAAGAAAGGCCAGCCCGAGAATCACGAGGAGCGGTGCGATCCACGCGGCCGTTCGACAGATGCGCTGATAGCGTCCCTTGAGGCCGGCGTTGAGGCCGACGGCGAACAGAAACGCTCCGACTCCCGCACCGCCCAGGAACAGGTCGAGTGCGACTTTCCAGTCCCAGTACGGGCCGGGCTGAATGTGATGGACGGTGATCGGATCCATGCGGTCACCCTTTCTGAATCGAATCCCCTGGTTCTCTCCACCGCCCGACGCGGAGCCCTCCGCGTCGGACGTACTCATTCGCAACAAATGTCTCGAAGTCGTCGGATGTCCTCGCGTGCGTCGGCGCGCGTGCCGAGGAGGTTGCGGACGGTGTCGATCAAGCGCTCGGCAAACATGCCGAGCGAATCGGACAGCCGGTAGTAGTCCCACGTCTTCTCGCGGCGCGACTCGACCAGACCCGCCGCGCGAAGCACGCTCAGGTGCCGAGAGACATCGCAGTCAAGCTCCTCGATAGCGCCTGCGAGAGCACACACACACAGCTCTCCTTGCGTCGCGAGGAGAACGACCAGTCGCAATCGTGTCCGCTCGGCAAGGGCCTTCAGAACCATCGCTTCACGCTCCATGGTGTCTCCGAGGCGTGGCGTGCTGACCGACAGCAAGCGCCGAGTCCACAGATCGCGACCGACTGAACGTGGAACTTTCCACGGCGCGTCGGGAATACTCTGCGTTCTCGTCGAATCACCGTCGCTGTGTTTCGATGTCGGCAGATTGCCGACTGCAGGCAGCAAAGAACCGTCTGTACGCAGTTGCCCCGGTCCGTTCTGCATCGACTCGCGTGGAAAGCCGCAATCGACGTCGGTAGTAACTACGTATTCCTCTCTGCGCCCGCTACCGATGTCACTCTGTCGCGTGAAATGGACCATGTGTCGTCGTCTGGCTCCTTGAGCAAGAGGCCTGCCAGACGTCGAGCGCGATCGAGTTTCGCGAGGAGCAGGTCGCGAACGTCGAGGAACGAGGCGGCGTACGCGTCAGGAGGGAAGTCGAGGTCGAGCAGTCCGTGGTCCGCGGCGAAGCGCACGAGCTCGGCACGTGGGGAGAGTCCGAGCTTGCGCAGGATACGCGCTCGGTGCGACTCTACCGTGCGCACGCTGAGCTTGAGTCGGACGGCGATCTCTCGATTCGTGTGCCCCCGAGCGATGAGCTGCGCTACGGTGCGCTCCCTTTTCGTCAGAAGCGCCAGCCCCGGCCTCGGCCGCGCGTCAGCTTCGACGACGCGTCATGGTGAGGACTGCCGGCAACACGGTGACCGACGCCAGCAGGCAGAACCCGACGCCGAACGCGCACAGCAACCCGACCGACGCGAGCCCGGGGCTCTGCGAGAACGCGAGTGTGCCAAAGGCGGCGATGGTCGTCAGCGTCGTCAGAAGAACTGCCGGCCCCGTGTGACGATAGGCGACGCCGACGTCGTGCGAAGGCTGAGCGGCCCAGCGCGCGACCAGGTGGATGCCATCGTCGACCCCGATCCCGAGCACCATCGGCAAGATGCCCACGTTCATGAGGTTGAGTCGGTAGTCGAGCGCGTCCCAGACGAGCATCGTCCACACACATCCGACGGCAACGGGAACAAGCGCAGCGACGACGCGTCGAGGCTCGCGCAACAACAGCGCGACGACGAGTACGACGACTCCCAGCGCTAGCCCCGTCGCCTCGACGAAATGCGCGACGACATGCCGAGCCGCGGCCAGAGATGCAGCGTGAATACCGGTCGTCTCGCCGACGACACCGGCGTTTCGCATCGCTTCGCGCAGCCGCTCGAAAAGCGCCTCCTGCTCGTCACTCGACCAGACCCGATCCGTGGCACGGACGGCGACCAGCCCCGTGGCACCGTCGGGACGGACGCTGAGTAGCGCTCCGACGCGGCGTGCCAGGGAGCGCCACTGCAGATCGACCGCGCGCAGAGGACGACGCATCGCGACCGCCGCACGCAGAACGTCCACCGCGTCGCGAAACGCGTCCGGCTCGAAGCCCTCGTCCTCGAGGGCCGCGACGAATTCACTCGCAAGCGCGTCCGCGTCCTTGCGCACGAGCACGTCGAGCACGCGCCGTGTGTCGACCGGCGGAGGGAGGAAGCTCACGGCCGAATCGTGGGCGACGATGACGCCCGCGTCGCGCAACCCATAGAGCTCGTCGTCGAGCCGCGCTAGTGCGTTGAGCACGCCGCTTTCCGGATCGACGCCGCTGGGATCGCCCCCCCCGTCACGCGACCCGTGCGGTGCTTCGACGCGCAGCAGTACGGGGTCGCTGACGCTGCCGAACGCCTCGCGCAGCTCGGTCTCGACGCGCAGCGCCTGCATGTCGGCCGGGTGGAGCCGACGCAGATCCGATTCGACCTCGGGTGATGATAGCGTCAGCCGCACGACCGCGACGGCGACGGTCAGGAACGTACCGATGAGAACCGGCAGCGGGTACTTCGACGCGACCTCGGCGCACGCCACCGCCCACGACGACGGCGACCACGCGGCAAACGCCCGCGCCGGCTCAGGCGCGTCCGAAGTCCTGGCGACACCTGCGACCGCTGTTGCACCGCGTCTCGCCCCCCCGGTTCGCGTCGTGATGGCGAGCAGCGCGGGCAGCAAGAAGACCGTGCTCGAGAAGCACGCCGCGATGCCGCACGCGGTGAGCAGGCCGAGATCCCGCAGGAACCCGTCGCTGAGGAGCACGAAGGACGAAAACGCCAGAATCGTCGTCACGCCGGCGAGAAAGAGCGATCGGCCCGTGACGCGCACCGCGTCGACGACGCTCTCTCGCACGATGCCGCGCCGATCGTGGCGGAGGGGCTCGACGACGTGGATGACGAAATCGATACCGAGAGCCGCGAGCACGGCCCCGGAGACGAGCGCGAGCACGACGATCTCTCGCCGCACGATCGACAAGACCCCGAAGCCGACGAATATTCCGACGGCGAGGGGCACGACCGCAAGCGCCACGACTCGCGGACGGCGCCAAGACACCAGAAGCAGCAGCACGACGAGCGCGATCGACAGCGTGATGTTGCGCTCCAGATCCGTGCGCATGACGCGCTCGCTCTCCGCAGCCAGGGCGTAGCCGCCGGCGTGGCCGATCCTGATCTCCGCCGCGTCGCACGACGACTCTGCGATCGCGGCGGCCTCGGCGTCGTGAACGGCCGCGAGCAGCCGTCGGACGCCCTCGATGTCGGACGATCGCACGTTTCCTGTGATCCGTACGAGCAGACGACGACCGTCGGCGGACAGAAAGTGCCGTGACCCGGCCGCGAGCCGCTCGTCTCCCGCGCCGGCCGCGAGACGCGCGATCACGAACCGGCGCAGCTCGAGAGGATCCTTCTCGACCCACTCCTGCGCGTCGCCCGGCAGGCCGACGAGGAGCGCCTGGCGCCGGACGGCCCGGCGGATGCCCGCCGGCGTCAGCAGTTGATCCAGCTCCTCGACCATCGACGGCGGAGCGAAGAGCAACGCGTGAGACAGGAACGATGGATCGCCCATCAGCGCCTCGAGATCGCCCCACCCGTACTCGACGTCGCGCACGAGCGGGTCGTCGCGCAGGCGAGCCGCGAGCGTGTCGGCGATCTCGACGAGACACTCGTCGCCCGAACCGGCCTCGGACTGTGTATCCGCACTACGCTCGATCAACAGCACGAGTTGATCAAGAACGCCGAACTCCTCCTCGAGCTTCGCGAGGCTTCCGGTCACGACGTGGGGCGCAAGATCCGTGACCTCCGAGCGGAACCGCATGGTGCTCACAGACCAGCCCGTCAGCCCGCACGCGCAGGCCGCGACCGCGAGCACGAGAATCGGACGCCGCCATGCGAAGTCGGCGCAGCGGGCCCACGGAGACTCGGTCGGCAGCTCGGTCGCCTGACGGCTCACTCGTCGTCTCCGCTCTCGTGTTCGAAGTCGAGGGCGAAGTCCTCGTCCGTCAGCTCGGGGTCGATCTCGACCCAGCGAACGCGACCGCTCACACTGACGCCCGACGCGCTATCGACCAGCTCGAACCGGTCGGGCAAGAATCGTCCGGACTGCTCGCGGTACGCCAGATAGAGGACACTGGCAGCCGTGCGTCCATCACCGACATCGATCTCGCCGCTCAGGACGGCCAAGGTACGCGGCGCGAGCCGCCAAATGATGTCCGGGCCGTTTTCACGATGCGTGTCGATGAAGATGTCGTCGCCGGCACGGCGAACCCCAGCCGATTCGTCGTCGCTGCGATAGCCGGGAAGAAAGAGACGCTCCCGCAGGCCGGTGAAGAGCCGAAACGCGGGATGCTCGGCGTCCAGATCCGCGACCGAACCGGACGTACGACGCGGAGCGCGTACGGCATCCGCGCTGCCACCTTCGTCGTGCGCCGCGTGCAGCACGAGCTCGTACTGATCCCCCCGCAGCACGAGATCGAAGATGTCATGCACCGACACGAATGCGTCTCGAAACGCCGTGAACCGCATCCGCCCACGAACGTCGTACAGGCACACCGCATCGAAGACGCCGCTCGCTTCGGCGCTGTCGATGCTCATCGCGAGCTCCGCGTAGAGTGTGCGCGGCGGATGGGAGCGCGCGTCGACGACGGCGAGCACGGCGGCATCGCTGGATGCGTCGACCGTCGGGAAACCGGCATCGACAGGCCGCGGCGCGCGGCAACCGATCGCGGCGCTGGCGACGACTGCGAACATCGCGGCGAGGACGCGCTGCGAGATCATCGCCCGAACTCCTCCTGTGCCTCGATCCACCGCAGCGGGCTCGAGGGATCCGCACATGGCAAGCGCTCAGGGTGCGCATGCCAGAGCTCCCGAAAGCGCTGGGCAGCACGGCCCGCGACCTCGGCTCGTGGCCGTGGCCAACCCGGCACCAATCCGCGCGCAGCCATCGCCGTACGCAGGCAGTAGGTCGAGACGAGAAGATCGAAGGGCATTCGTCGAGGCAGCTCGAGGTACGAGGATATCTCCCGATCCAGCGCACCGTAGTCCATCGCGCCGGCTGCTTGCACCAAGCGTCGAAACGCGTCCCGATAGCCGCCGCCTCGGTACGCACTCGACAGCTCGTCGTCGTCGCTTCGCGGGAAACCGTCGCTCGCGAGCGTATGGACTTCGAGCTCGGTGCACAAGTCCGCTGCGGGCGGTTCGACGGTTTCTGCTGGATCGGCGACCACGCGCTGCGCGAGCGTACCTCCAGTCGCGGTCGTGACCAGCCGGGACGGGACACGCCGCGCCCCGGCGACGCGGATCGACCCGGAGTCGAACGCGTCCGCCAGGAAGCTCGCGATCTGAACGGCGTACTCGGCGCCGTGGGACAGCGCCGGCTCCTGCGCGTGTCCTGCTCCGGGAACGATCCACAGCCGCCGCGGTTCGCGCAGCCGCGCGAAAATGTCGAGGGCCGCCTCGAACGGCAGCAGCTCGTCATCGACTCCGTGCACGACGAAGACCGGAGTCTCATCGAGCGACGCGGCGAGAGCCCCCGGACGTTTGCCCGCGAACGGATAGGACGCACAGAAATGACGCGCGACGGCCCTCGCCAACCCCGTCGGCAGACGGAAGCGCCCGATGCGCGTACGAACGCGGGGCTCGACGCGACCGTCGGGCCGGTCGAGTCGATCGACGCGCAGCGGACCGAAGCTCCCTTGCGAGAACAGGCCCGCGAGCATGTCTTCGACGTCGGAGAGCCCCTCGCAGATGACGGCATCGACCCGGCGTCCGTGGCGCTCGTCGCTCACCGCGGCAGCCGCGGCAAACGCGCTCGCCGCGCCGATCGAGACCCCGAACAGCGCGACGGGCTCATCGTGGAGGCGCGTCGCAAGCCAGCCCAGGGCCGCCTTCACATCGTCGACGAGGTGGCGCAGGTCGGCGACGCCGTCGCTCGCGCCGAACCCGCGGTAATCGAAACCCAGAACCGAGTACCCGGTCCGACGCGCCATGCGCAGGTACTCGAGATGGCTCGACAGATTGCCGGAGTTGCCCGCGCAAAAGAGAATCGCGCCGCGGCGCTCGCCGGGAAAGAACCTCCCTCGCAGGATGCTGCCGTCCAACGCACGGAGTTCCGCGCATTCGTGAGGCCTGCCGACCGTTTCGGGAGACTCCCAGCAGAAGCGGTCTGCGAGAAGCGTCCGGCGGGAAAGAAAGCGTGCGAGAAAACTCACGATCCGAGGGGACAGCGAGCGCAGGACGCGATGGAGCGGCCCGTCTGCACGTCCCTTGACAGGCTGAACGCGATTCCAGTATCCCGTGCGGCATGAAGGCGCCTACCAGCCCGCAACGTGCGGTCTCCATCCGTCCTTTCCACTTCGCTCTCCTCCTCTTGGGTGGACTCGTCGCTGTCACCGCATCCTGCAGGAGTTGGGATCGCGTGCGCAAGGAGTTCGTCAACCCGCTCAACGTTTTCCTGCACTCCGCTTACCCGAAGGCCTGGCGGACGCTCGATGCGCAAACGGTGCTCGAGTTCTATGCCGAGGAGTTGCGCGGAGACGCGACGGAAGTGAGCCAGCGCATCCGCTCGACGATGGCGCGCTTCGTCGAGCTCGATCACACCTACGCGATCATCAAGACCGTCGATCAGGTAGACGGCGAGGACGAAATCGATGCGCCGGTGATCCTCCGCCTGCGCGGCCTCACTCCCGACGGACGTCGTCTGACCATCGAGCGATTCGCCGACGTGCGCTGCCGACGCGACGCCGACCGCAACTGGCACATCGTCAGCGAGGACGTGCGCGACGAGCTCGTCGTGTACAGTCGCGAGCCCGCGTACCGCGACGAATCCGAGGATCGCGGCGTCGACTTCGTCCATCGCTCCGGCGGCGTCGCTGACAAGTTCGGCGAGGTCCAGGACTACTCGCCGGGCAGCGGCTTGGCCGTCGGCGACTTCGACGGTGACGGGGCAGACGATTTCTATCTCGTCAGCGGCAGCGGGGGGCGGCTCTTCCGCAATCGCGGCGACGGGCGCTTCGAGGACGTCACGGAAGCGAGCGGTCTCGACCTTCCACCGCCCGAAGAGGTGTGGCCGCCGCACCCCGCGCATTGGGAGCAGCGCGGCGAGGGGCGTTGCGCGGTGTTCGTCGACTACGACAACGACGGCCAGCTCGATCTGTTCATCGGCAAGATCGACGCGCCGAACGAGCTCTGGCGCAATCGCGGCATCGACGGCGGCGGTCATTGGCGCTTCGAGGAGGTCGGCGAGCGCGCGGGGATCATTCCCGAGAACGGCGAGTTCGAGACGACCGGCGCGTGCTTCGCGGACTTCGACGGCAACGGCTGGATCGACCTGTACGTCGCGAACGGCGGCAATCTGCTGCGCAAGCACCCGGAGCCGCCATACAACGCTCTCGACGCGACGGCGAATCGCCTGTGGCTCTCGAACGGCGACGGCACGTTCCACGACGCCACCGAGAAGGCGGGCGTCGGTCATGCGGGTTGGGCCCTGGCGGTCTCGGCCAACGACTACGACATCGACGGAGACGTCGACATCTTCGTCGGCAACGATGTCGGCTTCAACGTGCTCTATCGCAACCGCGGCGACGCGACGTTCGACGAG
Source organism: uncultured Planctomycetia bacterium (assembly GCA_964392615.1). Taxonomy (GTDB): domain Bacteria; phylum Planctomycetota; class UBA8108; order UBA8108; family UBA8108; genus CAYMRB01. Next base: position 17,682 of record CAYMRB010000154.1, read on the forward strand.
GTCACGCAGGAAGCGGGCATCGTCTATCGCGGCACGACGATGAGCTCCGACTGGGCAGACATCAACGGCGACGGACGACCCGACCTCTTCGTGGCCGCGATGGACTCGAACTCGAGCTGGATGGTCGATCAACCCGGCTTCCCCGCGCCGGCGCCCTGGTACATCAACCTCATGATCCGCTCTCGCGTCATCGAGATCCTGCGCAACATGCTGTATGGGAACCGACTCTACGTGTCGAATCCCGACGGCACGTTCACCGAGGAGTCGACGCCGCGGGGCCTCCGCCACAATGGCTGGGCGTGGAGCAGCATCTTCTTCGACTACGACGGCGACGGCCTCCTCGACCTGTACTCGACGAACGGTTTCATCTCCGGCAACAGGCCGGACGACTTGTGAATGGACCTCATCGAGAACGTCGGTCGACGTCGCAAGGTCGGAGGGGATCAGGGGGACTTCATCAACGTCGGGAGGTTCTCGGTCAACGGCTTCTGTACCGTAATCGCGGTGACGGATCGTTCGTCGACGTCGCGTACCCCGAGGGCGCCGACCTCATCGAGGACGCTCGCGGGCTCGGCGTGTTCGACGCGGACGGCGACGGCGACCTCGACCTGCTGCTGAACAACTACCTGCAGCCGGCGCGGTTCCTGGTCAACGAGGCGCCCCCGGAACGACACTGGGTGCGCATGCGCCTCGTCGGTACCGAGAGCAACCGCAGCGCGATCGGCGCGCGGGTGACGATCTGGCACGGCGCGAGCCGCCAGACGCGCCAGGTGGCGACCACGTCGGGGTATCTCTCGGGGCAGAGCCTCTACCTCCACTTCGGCCTCGGCGCCGACGAGCACGTCGAACGCCTCGTCGTCCATTGGCCCGCCGGAGGCGTGACGGAGCTCGAAAACCTCGCCGCGAACGCATTCTGGGAGCTGCGCGAGGGCGACGCGAAGGCCCGGCGGGTAGCGACGCCGCACCCCGCGCCGGTCGGCGAACCGACGCCGGCGGCGGCGAATGTCGCGGACTAGCGATCGAGCCCCAAATAGAGTCACGACTCCGGTTTCCGCCTCGGCACACCGATAAGGAAAACGGAGTGCACCGTGCGATCTCCGGAAACGGCCCCATTTGGAGCGAGGCGACGATCATGACCCGTCTCCTACCGTTCGCCGGCCACCTGGCTGCCGGCGCTGCCGTCGTGGTTCTTCTCACAGCGCGGCCCTGCAGCGGCGACGAGCTCGTCGCGCGATCCGTCGAGGTGACTCCCGAACGCGCCGAGTCGATCGCCGCGCAGCTCGACGAGTACGCTCGGCGAGCGGCGAAGATCGTCGCGGCCGACGACGATCGAACTGTCCGCATGCCGGCGGACCGCGTCGCGGCTCGCGTACCGGAAGCGTTCGCGGGAGCGGCGAGTCGCTTCCTCGGCCTGCCGAAGACCGGTCACGTCATCTTCCTGACTCCCGCAGCGGCTGACGCGACCGAGGTCGGTGCGATCCGCGCCCTCGCGCGAGCGATCGACTCCAGCGCCCCTGCCGGGACAAGCGTTCGCTGCCGCAAGCTGCGCCACCTCTACAGCGAGGAGGTCGCGACGGCCCTGTGCGACGTCGTCGGCACGAAGGGCGTCCGCGCCCACCGCGAGACGAACACGCTCCAGGTTCAGGGCGCGGCGGAAGAGATCGCCGAGATCGACGCGATCCTGGCCCAGATCGATCGCCCGCCCAGGCGAGTCCGGATGCGCATGGCCGTCGCCCTCGTCGAGCAGGCGAGCCCGCTGAACCATGCGATCGAGCTCCTCGCCGGCAATCCGGACGACCCCGCGACACGGAGCCGCTTCGCGCAGGCCATGAATCTCGCCGGCCCGGAGTCCTCCGCCGAGCACTTCGACTCACTTGTGCGCTTCCTTCGTACACGTAGCGACTGCGAGGTGTTCGGAGTCGGCGACGATCTCACCCTGCTCGACAACAGGTGGAGCCAGCTCAGCGTGGAGAGCGGCCGCTTGATCATTCGGCGCCCGCACGAGGTCACCGCCGCGAAGTCCGGCAGCGACGACGACGGCGTGCGGCTGGGTATCCTGCCGACCGTCAACTCGGAGAACTCGGTGTTCCTCGAGGTCGACCTCGCGATGCCGGGGATGCCGCCGCCCCCACCGCCACCGAAAGCGTCGAGCAGCATCGCCAGCATGGTGACCTTGCCGACGGGCTCCGTGTACGTTATCGGCGGGCTCACGATCAGCTCGTGGGTGACCGAGCGATCGGGCGTCCCGCTGCTCGCCGACTTGCCCTGCGTCGGAGAGCTGTTCGGAGGGACGGCGCGCCGCGAGGTCAGCCGCAACTTCTACGCGTTCCTGCAGGTCGCGTCGGCGGAGGCGCCGCGGTCCTTGGGCTCGCGCTTCGGCGAACGCCGTATCTCGACCGAACACGGCGACACAACAGAGCTCGACCCGGTGTTCGCCGCGCCGGAGCTCGAGGATGACGGAGCCCCGCCGCCCCGCTGACACCGACGCCGACACCGACTCCGACTCCGACTCCGACTCCGACTCCGACTCCGACTCCGACGC
>CAYMRB010000155.1:0-9532 GCA_964392615.1 uncultured Planctomycetia bacterium
GCGCGAAAGCGAGATCGAGAACGGGCTTCGGCGAACCTCACAGAGAATGAGGTCTACCGCTTAATCTGGAAATGCCAGGACAGGGCCAAGCTGACCGGCGTCGTGGCGCGCTCGGCCCTCCTGCATGGCGTCTTATGCGACTGTAGGGTCCGACGCCGCCCCCCGACTCCGACACCGACTCCGACACCGACTCCGACACCGACACCGACTCCGACGCCGGACTCCGCCGCGGCTACCCGTCCTCACGCCCTCGCAGCAGCGCGGCGATTTCCGCGGCCGACGCGATGCGCCCCATCACCTCGAGCTCGCCGTCGATCACGAGCGCCGGCGTCACGAACACGCCGTGCGCGAGAATCTCGTGCACTTCGCGTACGCGCTCGATCGTGACCTCGACGCCGGCCTCCTCCGCCGCGCGCGCCACGTTGGCCGCGAGGCGATCGCACCGCTTGCAGCCTGTGCCGAGGACTCGGATCCGGATCATCCCGCGACGCCTCCGATCAGCTCGCCCACGGCCTCGCCGCACGCGCTCCACGCGACACCGGCCACAGTCGAGAGCACGACCACCAACGCGACGAAGACGATCGTCCGCCGCGTGCCGATCACGCTGCGCACGACGAGCAGGCTCGGCAGGCTCACCGCCGGCCCGGCAAGAAGGAGTGCCAGCGCAGGTCCCTGTCCCATGCCCGCGGCTCGCAGGCTCTCGAGTAGCGGGATCTCCGTCAGCGTCGCGAGCCACAGCACCACGCCCGCGACTGCGGCCAACGCGTTGGCTCCCAGCGACTCGCCTCCGACGCCCGCGGCGATCCATGCGCCAGGAATCAAGCCGTCGCCGTCGGGTCCGCCGACGAGCAGCCCGACCGCGAACACGCCGATGAGGAGGAGCGGGAGAATCTGTCGCGCCAAGCTCCACGTGCCCTCGATCCACGCGCTGACCTCGAAACGCGTCGTCCAACGCCACGCCATCAGCGCGAACGCGCAGCCGAACGCCGGCACCAAAGTCCAGCGCATGCGGTACACGCGCTCGCTGAGGCTGCCGGTGTCGCGCGGCGTCACGCTTCGCACCGTGGCGCGGTCGATCGTGTGCTCGACGCCCTCGCCATCGACGACGCACAGCACGGTCGCCGTCTCGCGCACGACGCGCCCCTCGACCTCGAACGCCGTCAGGCCGTCCGGGCAACACAGGAAGATCGCGCGCAGATCCGCCGTGCGCGCCCAATTCGCGCTGACGACGACACCGGCGAGCGCGACGAACAAGAGCGCTGTCTTCCACGCCGGCCGCGCGCCGGGCACACCCTTGCCGCTGTCGGCGAGCGACGGTGGGCTCGACGCGTCCTCCATCGCCGCACCGTCGCCGCGTCGGAAGATCGCGTGCATCGCGATGCCGAGCACGACGCTCGACACGATCGCGGCGAGCGCGCGCACGACCCCCCACTCGACGCCGAGCACGCGCGTCGTCAGAACGAGCGCCAGAAGGTTCACCGCGGGTCCGGCATACAAGAAGGTCGTCGCCGGACCGAGCCCCGCACCGAGACGCCGAATACCCGCGAAGACGGGCAGCACCGTGCACGAGCACACGGCGAGCACGCCGCCCGAGATCGCCGCGATGCCGTATGCCTTGACCGGCCTGGCCTCAGGCCCGAGACACGCGACGATGCCTTGCGGCGACGAGAACGCGGTGATGGCGCCCGCGATCAGCAGCGCGGGAACGAGCCCTGCTAGCACGTGCTCCCGCGCGTACCAACGCACGAGGTGGAGGGCGTCCGAGAACGCATTGTCGAACGGCAGACGCTCGACCGGCAGGAACCAGCAGGCAGCGAATCCGCCGGCGATCAGACAGGCGGCTTTCCACTCCCGCATGGCGCGGCTCCTCAGACGCTCGTCAATCGCACGAGCAACTCCCGCGCGAGCACTCGGCATCGCGCGACGAAAGCGCGCCGGTCGGACAACACTCCACCGCCCGACGCGCGGTCTCCTCGAGCGCTGCCGACATCGTCTCGTCGAACGGCACGCCGATCTTGACGTTGAACCCGCGCCCGACGAACGTCAGGCCGAGCGCGTCCTTCTCCTCGCTGGCGACCCGAACGCACGAGCCGCAGAGGATGCACTTGCCCGACTCGAAGATCACGTACGGATGATCCGTCTTCTGCTCGAAGACGCGCCGCTCACCCTTGTAACGATTCGCATCGGCGCCATAGCGACTCGACCAGATACGCAGCTTGCACCCGCTCGCACAGCGACAATCGCATCGCAGGCAGCGCTCCGATTCGCTCGCGGCGACCTCGAAAGAGAACTTCTCTTGCGTGCCCGTCGGCGGCCCGAGGCGCGGCGCCGAGCTGACCAGCTCGAGAAACGTGTCGATCTCGGCGGAGTCCATACGGCCGATGCGGCTGCAGAACATCCGGTCGGGCCCGACGATCTCCTCGCCGGCGAGGTACTGTCCCAAGCAACTCGCGACCGCCTTGCCGGCTGCGAGCGAGCGCACCGGACGGCGCAGACTCTTGACGACGTCACCGGCGGCGAAGACGCCCGCGACCTCCGTCTGAAACGTCGCCGCGTCGATGCGCACACCGTCCTTGCTCTGCGCCAGGCCCCACGGATTGCCGCCCTCGTCACCTTGCGATCCGGCTGAGATCAAAACGGCGTCGAAGTCGTCGCGTAGAGCCGCGAGGGCCGCCTCGCCCGAGATGGCCGCTTGCCGCCGCAGCTCGACACCGAGCGCCGCGACCACCGCGATCTCGCCGTCGAGAACGGCGCGCGGCAGCTGCTCTTCGCCGAAGTCGGTGCGCAGCGAGCCGCCCATATCGGCCTCGCGCTCGAGAACCGTCACCGCGTGACCGCCGACGGCAAGGAAGTACGCGGCCGAGAGGCCGGTGGGTCCTGCGCCGACGACCGCCACACGCTTGCCGGTCGACGCCGCACGCGGCGGCACGTGCGGCGTTTCGCGCGCGCGGTCGATGTCGCTGACGTACTTCTCGATGTTGCGGATCGACACCGACTCGTCACCAAGGCCGCGCCGACAGCCGTTCTCGCAGTTCGCGGGGCAGATGTGCCCCATGACGCCCGGCATGGGCGACGTGCGCCGCAGCTCGACGATGGCTTGCTCGAGATCCTCCGTGCGCACGAGGCGCGTCATCAGCGGAATGTCGACCTCGAGCGGACAGATGCGCTCGCACGGCGCCTCGCAATCGCCGAGGTGGTCGCTCAGGAGCAACTCGAGCGCGGTACGCCTCGCGGCGTGCACCTTCGGCGTCTCGCTGCGCACGTCGAGACCGTCCGCCGCGAGCGTCGCGCACGACGGCACCATGCGGTCGCTTTCGCCGACCTGAACCACGCAGCAGAGGCACGACGTCGACGGCTCCGTGCCCTCGAGGTAGCAGAGCGCCGGAATCTCGATGCCGAGCTCGCGGGCCGCATCGAGAACGGTCGCACCCTGTGCCACCTCGATCTCGCGTCCGTCGATCGTCAGCTTCGGCATGTCGTCCGATGGATCTCCGTCACTTGACCAGGATCGCGTCCTCGGGGCACACGCTGCGACACGCGTCGCAGCGTGTGCACTTGTCCAGGTCGATGGCGTGCATCTGAAACGGCGCGTACTCGATCGCGTCGACCGGACAGATCCGCGCACACAGCGTGCAGCCCGTGCAGCTCTCCTTCACCGAGTACGAGATCAGTCCGCGACACTTCCCCGCCGGGCAGCGCCCCTCGATGTGCGCCTCGTACTCGTCGTGGAAGTACTCGAGCGTCGTCAACACCGGGTTCGGCGCCGTGCGACCGAGCCCGCAGATGCTGCCGGATTGGACGGTCCGCCCGAGCTCGTCGAGCACCTCGAGGTCCTTCTTGCGCCCCTTGCCCGCGCAGAGCCGCTCCATGATGTCGAGCAATCGTCGCGTGCCGACGCGGCAATAGCTGCACTTCCCGCAGGACTGCTCCTGCGTGAAGCTCAGGAAGTAGCGCGCCATGTCGACCATGCAGTCGCTGTCGTCGAGAACGACGAGACCGCCCGAGCCCATCATGGCGCCGACCTCGAGCAGCGCCTCGTAGTCGACCGGCGTGTCGGCCAACGATGCCGGAATGCAGCCTCCCGACGGACCGCCGACCTGGACGGCCTTGAGCTCGCGCCCGTCGGCGATGCCGCCGCCGATCTCCTCGACGATCTCGCGAATCGTGATGCCCATCGGCACCTCGATCAGACCGCCACGCGCGATCTTGCCCGCCAGCGCGAACACCTTGGTGCCCCTGCTACGCTCCGTGCCGAGCGCGGCGAACGCGCCGGCGCCGAATCGCATGATCCACGGAATGAGCGCCAGCGTCTCGACGTTGTTGATCAGCGTCGGGCGGTCATGCAGCCCCCGCTCGACAGGGAACGGCGGCCGCAACGTCGGCATGCCGCGACGCCCCTCGATCGACGCGATCAGCGCGGTCTCCTCACCGCAGACGAACGCACCGGCGCCCTGGAAGATGTCGAGGTCGAGACGGAATCCGCTGCCGAGAACATCGTCGCCGAGCAGCCCGGCATCGCGACACCGGCGCAGCGCTTCTCGCACCCTCCGCACCGCGAGGCCGTACTCCTCGCGGATGTAGAAGTAGCCCTGGTTCGCGCCCGCCGTGTACGCGGCGATCGCGAGGCCCTCGATGACGCGAAACGGCGCTGACTCGAGGATCATGCGATCCATGAACGCGCCGGGGTCGCCCTCGTCCCCGTTGCAGATCACGTAGTTCGGACCGGCTTCGACCTCAGCGACCGCGTCGCGCGCCGCGCGCCACTTGCGCCCGGTCGGGAATCCGGCGCCACCGCGCCCGCGCAGGCCGCTCTTGTCGAGCTCGTCGATGACACCGTCGGCGGAGACTTCGCGCAGCACGCGCTCGAATGCTTGGAAGCCGCCGAGCTCGCGGTATTGATCGAGGTCGAGCGGATCCATCGCGTCGAAGTGCTCGGTCGCGATGTGGCGCTGGCGCCCGAGGAACGCGTTGACCGCCGGATCGCGCACGTCGATCGCATAGCGCTCGACAGTGCCGCCTCCCTCGTCGCCGATGATCGCGTCGACCGTGCTCGTGAAAGCCGCCTTGATCCGCTGCCCGACGCCGCGCGGACGGAAGTGCCGCCGCACGATGGGCACGGCCTCCTCCGGCTTGACCTCGGCGTAGAGGTGCGGCTCCTGTCCCGGGTTCACGACCTCGACGAGCGGCGTGCGGTGGCACATGCCCACGCACCCGACGCGTTGCACGCGTACCGCGATGCCGACCTCGCGCGCGGCCACCTTCAGGTTGTCGTACAGCACCGCGCTGCCCTTCGACGCACAGCACGACCCGAGGCCGACGCGAATCTCGGGCTGATCGCGTGGCCCCTCGGGCACGGTCTCGCGCGTCGATCGACGGATGCCCGCGCGCTGGGTGACCTGCTCGAGCATGCGCCCGACCCCGTCCGGCGCGATGAAGCCGAACGCGTCGTCGCGCGCCTGGACGACCGGCGCCAGCGTACAGCAGCCGACGCACGCGACCTTCTCGACCGTGAAGCGTCCCGCGGCGTCGGTGTGCTGCCCGTTCTGCAATCCGAGGCGATCGCGGAGCGCTTCCCAGATCAGCTCGGAGCCTTTGACGTGACACGCCGTGCCGCAGCACACGCGTACGACGTGCTCGCCTACCGGCTCGAAGCGGAAGTGATCGAAGAACGACGACACGCCGACGATGTCCGTCGGCCGGATGTCCGAGATCTCACAGACGCGACGCAGGGCGGGCTCCGGCAGGTAGCGGTACTCCTCCTGAATCGCCTGCAGGATCGGCACGACCCTGTCGGCGCCGCGGCCGATCGCCTCGACCGCTCGGTCTACCGCTGCGAGATCCAGATCCGCCATGCCTACTCTCTTTTTCCGATCGCGTACAGGTGCTCATGCCCCCGGATGACGATCGTATCACCGGCGAACGCGAAGCTCGCGAACACGCCCTCGCCGAGGTCGGCCGTCGGCAGCTTCTCCGGATCCGCAGCCTTGTCCGCGGCGAGTCGCAGCACGTGCGTGACGCCCTTCTTCGTCGTTGCGAACAGCAGATTGCCGGCGAGGGACGGCGACGCGTAGAACTCGGCCTCGATCTCTAGTTCCCACAGAAGCCCGCCGTCCGCGACGTCGATGCACGACACGTAGCCGTCGGTCGACACGATGAGCACGCGCTCGCCGTCGCACACGGGACTGGTGACGTCGGGGAGATAGTCCTCGTAGATCCAGTCGATGTGCGTCTCGGTCACGTCGCCCTTGCCGTCCGCGCGAATCGCGTTGAGCGCCGTGTCCATGTGGACCGCGTAGACACGCCCGCCGGCTGCGACGGCAGACGGCGTCACCTCGCCGGCCAGACAGTCCGCGCGCCAGAGCTCGTCGCCCGTCGCCGCGTCGTACGCCATCGCGTACGGCGGCGCGCACAGAATGGCCATGTCCTTGTCGCCGATGCGTGCAACGATCGGCGAGCTCCACGAGATCTCGACCGGCCGCTCGACCTTCCACACTTCCTTGCCCGTGACGAAGTCGAGCGCGATGAGGTGCGCTTTCTCGGCGTCCTCGCCCATCTCGTCGATCTGCAGAAGCAGCTTGTCACGGTGGAACGCGAGGCTGGATGCGTGACCGTAGTGATCCTCGAACGGACCGATGTTCTGCGCCCACAGCTGCTTGCCGTCACGATCGAAGCACCCGACGAAGCCATTCGCGAAGATCGCCGCGACGCGGTGACCGTCCGTCACGGCCGTCGCCGCCGCGAAGCCGAGCTTCTTCTCGAGCACGTCGGGCGGCTCCGGACGCTTGCCCGACACCGTCATGGTCTTCTGCCACAACAGGTCGCCGGTTGCGAGGCTGTAGCAGAGGACGACCTCGCGTCGCTTGTCCGCCGAAGTCAGCCAGATCCGATCGCCCCAGATGACGGGCGAGCTCGCGCCGGGCACGGGAACAGGCACCTTCCACAGCACATTCTTGCCGCTCTTGCCGTCCCACGACTCGACGCACTTCGCGTTCTTCGCGATGCCGCTGCCTTCCGGACCGCGGAACGCTGGCCACTCGGCGAGCAGCTCCTCGCGCGTCGGGAAGGTCGGCGGCGGAGGAGGCGGCGGCGGGATGGGGGCGACGTCAGGCTTCGCATCGTTCGACGCAGCGTCCGGAGACGGGCCGAGGCCGTAGTCGTCGTCGCGATCGAGCTTCTCGATGACGGCGATCGACCCGCCGACCATCAGGAGGCCGAGCAACGTCAGCACGATGCGGCCGATGCGCGCATTGCGCCCGCGGTCGTCCGGCAGCTCGACCGCGGCCGGCACGTCGGGCAGGGCAGGTCTGCGCGCTTTGTCCTTGCGCACGGCGAGGATGAACAACACGAGCCCGGTCAGCAGCAGGTACGCGCCGGTCTTGTTCGCATCGCGACGATCGAAGAAGTGCTCGCGCAGATCGCGGTCCATCTGGCGGATGCGCTGCTTCAGCGCGTCGTCCTTCGGACTCTCCGCGAGCTCGGCTTTCAGCTGTCGGAGCTCGACGGCTTCGAACGGGTCCTCCGGTCGCGGCTCGAGATTCTCCGACAGCGCGAACGCGAGCACGATGAAGGCGAACACGCCGGCGACGGCCGCGATCGGTCGCCACGGCCGCGGCTGGGCAGCGTTCGCCTCGGGCGCAGGTGCCGGGGAGGTCGGTTCGGTCACTTGGCACCTCCAGCCGGTCGCGGCTGCGCACGAGCGAGCGTCTCGAGACGGGTGTGCTCCTGCGGACAGAAATCGTAGCAACGCGCGCACGCGAAGCAGGTGCCGCGGTCCGCCTCGTAGTCGTGGCGGTACGGCAGTCTCGAGAGCCAGATCAGCTTGATCGCGACAACCAGCCCCATCCACATGCCGAACCACCAGCCACCGCTGGTGAACGAGCTCCGCACGTCGATGGCCGCGGCGAAGACGGCATCGGCCGACTCCTTGCGCTTCGTGAGGGCACGCACCTCGTCCGACGGCTCGTCATCATCGGCGGCTTCGACCGGTGCTGCCGCCGGCGCCTCTGCTGCTGCCGCGTCGATCTTGCGCACGCCGAGTTGCTCGTCTCGGACCGCCTCGGCGAGCTTGACAGTCGGATGCAGCCGCGACAGGGGGCCGCCGAGCTCGCTGCCGAGCCAACCGCTGGCGACCACGATGATCGGTGTGATCAGAATGAGCCTGCCGACGCGCTTGCGCGCCGCGCTGCGATCCGCGGCCGAACGCGGTGGCGTCGCCGTGTCGATCGAACCGAACGGGCACGACTCCTCGCACAGGCGGCACTGCACGCAGTGGTCCGGCGTAATCGTCACGCGCAGTCGCGACAGGCGCCCGGCGAATCCGAGCAACACGCCGTACGGACACAGATAGCGGCAATACGGCCGGCCGACGACGACACCGATCGCCAGCAGGCAGCCGCCGAAGATCAACATCTCGAGACTGCCGCTGAGGCGGAAGAACCCGACGAACGGATCGTAGCGGCAGATGATGAACGCGGTCTTCGTCGCCGCAAGGAGCACCGCGAGACCGAGATACGCGTACGCGCCGACGCGCAGCGCCTGGTCGAGCCACGGCGGCACGCGCAGCGGGCGCAACAGGACGACGTCCTGAATCGCGCCGAGCGGACAGACCGACGCGCAGAATCCGCGGCCGAAGAACAGCGTGAACGCGAGCGGCAGCGCGAAGAACAGGACCGCCGCCATGGGCACGCGATAGGACGAATCGAAAATCGCCAGCGTGACGTTCTGCGTCGCGCCGATCGAGCACACGCAGCCCTCGCGGTAGAAGCCGAAGTAGACCAGCGAGATCACGCCGAGCCACACGAGCCCGCGCCGCGAGCGCTTCCGTATGACGAGCCACGCCGCGACGCTCAATGCGATGACGAGCAGGGCGACGTCGACATACTCGAGCGGCAGCGCGCGCGCCGACGGCGTCGATGTCGTCGGCAGCTCGTGCGGCGTCTCGAACTCGGGCGGCGGAAAACGGTTCGGATCCACCTCACCGAGAAGCGACTGCTGCAGGAAAGACAGAACGAGGCAGGCGGTGGAGTTCACTCGTTGGGATCAGCTCGTCTTCAGCAGGTAGGGCGCCTTGGCCGGGATGCGCGAGATCGCGTGAGAGGGGCAGACGATCGCGATCGAGCACTCGTTGCAGTCGAGGCAATAGTCGTGCTTGACCTGCAGATACATCGAGCCGTTTCCGAACAACTCGCACCCCTCCACGCACTTCGCGCAGCCGATGCACAGGTCGTCTTTTACCGTGTACTCGTAGTACGGATCCTCGATGAACTTCCGTACGATCGCACCGGTCGGGCAGACCTGATTCTCGGCGCCGGTGTTCAGTCCGTTCGGATCCGGGACGAAGTAGCTCGTGCAAAGCTCGCAGTAGCCGCACATCGAATGCGACCGCACCGCCTTGACCGCGGATTCCTCCTTCACACAGTGCGTCGCGCACTTGCCGCACTGCACGCAGCGGTGCGGGTCGATCTGCCACACGGTCTCTTCGGCCACACCGCGCTCGACGAGCAGACCGGCCGTTCCTCCGAGGCCGAGCAAT
>CAYMRB010000155.1:9542-20110 GCA_964392615.1 uncultured Planctomycetia bacterium
GCTCTCCGCCCCCCCCGCGCTCGCCGACCACCCCGCCCGGCCCCCCGCCGCCCAGCACGCCGCGGCCGCGAACGCCGTCGCGCAGGAAGGAGCGCCGGGAGTCACTGATCTCCGCAGCACCTCCGGCGGCAGGAGTATCGGTAGTCGAGTCGGCAGAACTCATGAGGTCTCTCGGTTCGAAGGGCGTTCCCGAGGCGCGGCGCCCTCGCTATCTACGTGCCGTCTTTCCGGCAGCTGGCAGCCGCCGAAGATCGGGCACCCACCGCAGCGCAGGTCGCGCTCGCACGCGGCCTGCAGTCCACCACCACGTGCGACGAGAACGCCGGCGCCGGCGACGACGCCGAGAAACGCCGAGTAGCGCCCCAGCGTGAGCAGAAACTCACGACGCCCTGCGTCGGGCTGTTGCGTCGTGCGGTTACCCGTTTCCATCGTCGACCTCTGGCTTCTCGTCGGTCTTTGGTTTCTCGTCGGCCGACGGCGCAGCGCCGGCCTCTGGCTTGCGAACGTAGATACGAACGCTGCGCGTCGCCGGGTCCAGCACGATCACTCGTCCCTTCGAGTCCACGGCGAGATCGCGCGCGCTGCCGTCATCGCCCAATTCGTTCGGACCGGCGACGACGTTCTGGAAGATTCCATCTGAATCGTAAACCTTGACGCGCGCCACCCCCTTTTCGCTCGTGACGACGGCGCCGTCGGAGAGCACGACCGCGTGCACGGGGTTGCAGCAGCCGATGAAGCCCTCGATCGCGGCCCCGCCTCTCCCCCATGACAGCGCTCTGTCCCCATCGACGGTCCACGCCTCGATGCGATGGAGACCGGGGTTGACGACGCGCAAGACGCCATCGGGCGCCATCGCGACGTCGAGGTACGGGCTCGGGACGACGAAGCCGGGCTTGCCGTCCTCATCGCGCGGACCGCCGATACGACCGCGCAGCTCGCCGGCGCGGCTGAATTGCCACACCGTGCGCTGGCCGGAATCGGCTGCGAACACATCGTCGTCGGTGACCGCGATCGACGACAGCCGAGTCACCTCGCCGAGGTCTCGCCACGCTCCGCCGGGCTCGCCGCGGCCGTTCCACGTGGCGATGCGCGTCTCGAGCGCGACGTACAACGCGCCGTCAGCGCCGATCGCGATAGCGCGCGCAGGAGACGACAGGGCGACGGTCGCCTTCGGCACACCGCTCGAGCCGAGCGTCTGAACGCTGAGGTCGACGCCGACGCGGACGGCGTCGTCGGGGCCGACCGCGACGCAGTGGAGCTTCTCGCCGGCGACGTCGATGCGATCCGCCTCCTTCCAGAGCACGAGGGCGGGATCGACGCGCTTGTACACGCTGGCGTCGTACCGGAACTCCGGGCCGAGCGGCGTGCGACTCGTCTCGCCGCGTCGAACCAGCCGCCACAGGACGAATCCCGAGCAGACGAGAGCCACCAGCACGAGGAGCGCGGACTGCCAGTTCCATCGCGACACGAGGCCCGGCGGACGTGTGCCTTGCCACGGATCGTTCGGTCTCGGCGCGGGCCCGGAGCTTCCCGGTTGCGGTTCGTGTCCAGACGATGCCGTCACGCGTCAACGCTCCCTTACGTCGAGGCAGACGAGGTGCTTGAAGTCGCGCGCGAGAAGCCGACCTCCGGCGATGGCGAACGGCCCCCACGCTTCGTGACCGCCGTCGACGACCCGTACGCGGGCGAGCTTCTCGAAGCCATTCGTCGATGCGCGCGCCAGCGTCAGCCATGCGTCGTCGTCCATCGCGAACAGCAAGCCGTCGCCGGTGATCATGAACGGTCCGAGACCGAAGCGATCCTTCGCGCCGCTCGTCCACACGGGCTTGCCGTCGAGGTCGAGACACACGAGCTCGCCGTTCGGACGGATGCCCCACAGGTGGCCCTTCCAGAAGACCGGCGTCTGCTGCGTGGCGCCGAAGACCGACGCCTTGAGCCGGAACAGCGTGCGGAACTCGAATTCGCCTCCGGCGCCCTGCACGATCTGCGCCATCAGGCTCCCAGCGTTGTAGCCGCCCGAGAAGAACAGCCGCCCATCGCCCACAGGAACCGGCGTCGGCACGGTCGCGATACTGATCTTCCAATCGCTCGTCTTCCAGAGCAGAGAGCCGTCGGACGCATCGACGCCGACGACGCCGCGCTTCGCGCAGTAGACGTACATCTTCGTGCCGCCGACGGTCAGCGGGATGACGGATGCGTGCGTCATGTCCCAGCCATCGGCGTTGGGCGTCTCCCAGACGGTTCCGCCGGTCTCGAGGTCCACGGCCATCAGCAGCGCCTTGCCGCCGGGCGCCAGGATCACGCGCTTGCCGTCGATGAGCGGACACTGGCCGGCGTACCACTGCGGCACCGTCGTCGAGTACTCTTGCACGAGGTCGATCATCCAGCGCTTCTCGCCCGTCGTTGCGTCAAGGCACGTGACGTGGCACTTCGGACCGATGGCGACCAGATATCCGGACGCGATCGTCGGCACGGTGCGGCTCATGCCGTGGTTGCGCTTGACCTTGATCGGATACGAATAGCTCCAGATCTCGGCGCCGTCGTCGAGTGACAGGCAGCGGATGACGTCCGCCCTGTTGGCGCCGTCGTAATCGATCAGGTAGACGCGGCCGCTGTCGATAGCCGCGCCTGCATAGCCCTCGCCGACATCGACCGACCACAGAACCGGAGGTCCCTCGGCCGGCCACGACTGCGCGAGCGGCCCCTCGCCGTGCGCGATGCCGTCGAGCTTCGCGCCGCGAAAGCCGGGCCACGAGCCGAGCCAATCGGAGGGCTCGCCGTCGCCCTTCGTCAGGGTTCCCTTGATCACGACGGCCTCGACCGCGGTCGACGCGTTCGGATCGCGATCCATGCCGGGCACGCGCTCGACGACCTCGCGATCGTCCAGGTAGCGCACGCCGACCCACATGACGAGGGCTGCCAGACACGTCACCGAGAGGAGGAACGGTGTCAGCTTGTCGGAATTCGGCTTCTTCATCGGTGCAGGTCGAACGCGACACGGAGAAAAAGAGACAGCGACGATTGTCGCGCGGTGGCGGCAGCGAGGCAAGGGGGACGGTTGCTGCGTGATCGCCTTCACGGTCGTCGCGGGATAGAATCCGCGTTTCCTCGCAGCCCATTCGTCACCGCGAGCCGCCTCCGACGGCCGCCCATCCAGGAGCGATCATGTTCAGTTTTCGGTTCTACAATCCCGTCCGCGTGGTTTTCGGCATCGGCAAGGCGGAGAGGGCGGGGAAAGAAGCGGCCAGAATCGGCAAGAAGGCCCTGCTCGTCAGCTACGCCGAGCCCGGTCCGCTCGCTGACGTGCTATCGAAGGTCAAGACGCTCCTCCGCGACGCCGGCGTGGAGTGCGTCGATTTCTTCGCCGTCGAGGAGAACCCCGACATCGCCACCGTTCGCGCGGGGATCGATCTGGCGAAGACCTCGAGCTGTGACATGGTGCTGGCAGTCGGCGGCGGGTCCGCCATGGACGCGGCGAAGGCCATCGCGGCCGGCGTGCTCTACGACGGCGACGCATGGAATATGGTCTACAGCCGCCACGACGGCTCGTCGGACGACATCGCGCCGCCGGAGACGGCCCTGCCGCTGATGACGATCACCACGCTGCCGGCCACCGGCAGCGAGATGAACATGTGCTCGGTCGTCAGCAACCGCGAGCTCGGCGAAAAGAGCTACATCTGGTCCGAGTGCATCTTCCCGCAGGTGTCGATCCTCGATCCCGCCCTGACGACGTCGCTGCCGCCCTTCCAATCGGCGTGCGCAGCGGCCGACACGATCAGCCACGTGCTGGAGATCTACATCAACTCGCGCGAGGACACGCCGCTGCAGCATCGATTCCAGGAAGGCGTGATGGTCACCGTCATCGACAACATCACGGCCACCCTCGAAGATCCCGACGACCTCGAGGCCCGCGGCAACCTGCTATGGGCGTCGACGTGCGCGATCAACGGCTGGTGCTGGCCGGGCGACGGTTGGACACCCATGCACCAGGTCGGCCACGTCCTCACGAGCCGTCACGGGGTCAACCACGGCTCGAGCCTGTCGATCGTCATGCCACACTGGATGCGCTACAACGCGCCTCGGCGACCGGACACCTACAAGATGTTCGCGACGAACGTGATGGGCGTCGACGCGGAAGGCAAGAGCGACGAAAAGCTGATCGCTGTGGGCATCGACGCGTTCGAGGCATTTCTGCAGCGGATCGGCGTGCCGACGCGACTGAGCGAGGTCGATATCGATGCCGACGATCTGCCCGCCATCGTCGATGATGTCGTGAAGATCGCGTTCGGCGCCGACGGCAACCTCAGCTGCAATCCGGCCATGACGAAGGACGATGTCCTGAACGTCCTGACCGCGGCGCTGTAGCGCAACTTGAACAACCAGCGAAAGCAGGAGCACCATGACGCCAGACCAAATCGCCGCGATGATCGACCTGAGCTGCGTGCAGGCCTCCAGCACGTTGGACGAGATGAGCGACGCCATCGACCTCGCTCGCGAGCACCGAGTGGCAGCGGTCTTCGCGCTGCCGGCGCATGTGCCCTACCTGATCGAGTTGGCCGGCGACGATGTGCCGGTCGCCGCCACCGTGGGCTTTCCCGACGGCGCCGCGTCACCGGCCGGGAAGGCCTTCGAGGTCAAGGAGCAGCTGGCCCTCGGGTGCTGCGAGTTCGACATGGTCAACAACATCGGGTGGCTCAAGGCCGGCAAGCTCGATCTCTACCGCGATGACATTCGCGCCGTCGTCGACGCTGCCGCCGGCATGCCGGTCAAGGTCATCCTCGAATGTCACCACCTCTCGAGTGATGAGATCGTCCGCGCCTGCGAGCTGTGCGTCGAGGCTGGCGCGGCGTTCGTCAAGACCGGCACGGGCTGGGCACCGACGGGCGCGACGCTCGAAAACATCGAGCTCATGAAGCGAACCGTCGGCGACCGCGCTGAGGTCAAGGCCGCCGGCGGCGTTCGCGACCTGGAGACGCTGCTGGCGATGCATCGCCTGGGCGCGACACGATTCGGCATCGGCGTGCGAACGGCGCGAGCGATCCTCGCGTCGCTGACGTCCGATTGAGAGCGGGCGATACGACGAAAGGCAACCAGCATGGGCAACGTTCTGGCGTACGACTTCGGCACGGGCGGAATCAAGGCGTCGATCTATCAGCCGGACGGGAAGTGCTCGGCGTCGCACGCGGCGACCTACGAGACGCACTACCCCAGACCCGGCTGGCACGAGCAGGACCCGGAAGCGTGGTGGCAAGCGACGATCGAGGCCACGCGACGGCTGCTGGAGGAGTGGAGCGGCTCGCCCGACTCGATCGCCGCGATCGGCCTGTCCGGGCACTCGCTCGGCGTCGTGCCGTTCGACGAGTCCGGCAAGCTCCTGCGCGAGCGCGCCTTGATCTGGTCGGACTCCCGGCCGGACTCGCAGCCGGAGCAGTTCTTCAAGAGCGTCGACGAGGAGACCTGGTACCTCACCACCGGCAACGGCTTTCCAGCGCCGCTCTACACGGTCTTCAAGATCATGTGGTTGCGGGACAACGAGCCGGAGGTCTTCCGCAAGATCCACAAGGTCCTCGGATCGAAGGATGCGATCAACTACCGCATGACGGGCGTGATGGCCACGGACCACTCCTATGCCTCGGGCTCGGGAGTGTGGAGTCTTGCTGACTGGCGCTACGACGATCGACTCGTCGGCGCGAGCGACCTGGACGGCTCGATCTTCCCCGACGCGGTCCGCTCGAGCGATGTCATCGGCAATCTCACGCCCGAGGCCGCCGAGCAGCTGGGCCTGTCGACGAGCGTGAAGGTCGTCGCCGGTGGCGTCGACAACAGCTGCATGGCGCTCGGCGCGCGGGCGTATCGCGACGGCGACGTCTACAACTCCATGGGCTCGAGCAGCTGGCTGGCGGTGACGGACGCGAAGCCTCTGCTCGACACGGCCAGTCGATCCTACGTGTTCGCGCACATCGTGCCCGAGAAGTTCACCAGCGCTCTCGGCGTGTTCTCGACCGGATCGAGCTTTCGCTGGATGCGCGAGCAGCTCGGCACGAATCTCGACGCTCGCGCCGAGGCGGAGGGGCGCAGCACCTATGACGTCATGCTCGAGCTGGCCGC
This sequence comes from uncultured Planctomycetia bacterium, assembly GCA_964392615.1. Classification (GTDB taxonomy): domain Bacteria; phylum Planctomycetota; class UBA8108; order UBA8108; family UBA8108; genus CAYMRB01. The sequence goes on from CAYMRB010000155.1 coordinate 15,651, forward strand.
GACGAGCCCGCTGGGAGCGGGCGGCGCGATGTTCCTGCCGCACCTGGCGGGAGGATCATCGCTGGAGCCCAGCGCGAACATCCGTGGCGCGTTCGTCCAGATCGACCTGGGCACGACGCAAGCCGATCTTTGCCGCGCCGTCGTCGAGGGCATCGCGATGGCCCAGACGCTGGCGTTGCGCCATCTGGAGAGACTCTCGCCGCTGAGCGCCGAGATCCTCGCCGTCGGCGGCGGAGCTCGCAGCGATTTCTGGATGCAGATCTACGCCGACCTCTACGGCAAGAAGCTGCTGCGGAGCCAGGTCGGCGAGCAAGCGGCAGCTCTCGGCGCGGCCGCGGCGGCGTTCGTCGGCCTCGGACTGTGGGACGACTACGCTCCCATCGCCGATGTCCATCGCATCACGGATATCAAGACGCCGGACGCCGACCACACGGCGGCCTACGCCAAACGCCTGGCGATCTACGAGAAGCTCAACCGCCACCTCAGTGACGTCGGCGACGACATCGCCGCGTTGGGGTAGTCCGCCGAGCGAGGGTTCGCTACAGCGCCCGACGCCGCACGCGACGCGTTTGATACTCGTCGAGGTACTCGCGGTACGCAGCGTCGTCGCGCTGCTCGGCGGCGTCCGGCGGGTAGCGCTTCATGGCGCGGAGCGGCAGCGGCTCGACCGAACCGCCCGTCGCGTTGTGATAGCCGGCTTCCTTCGCCCAGCCGCTGACGCGGAGGAAGTACGTGTAGCGACGCCCGGCGCGCGGTGGCGTGGGTGCGGCGAGCTCGATCTCGACGCGATCGCCGCTCACCAGCACGACGAGGCGATCGTCGTGCTCGCGCAGAAGCGGCTCGACGTCGCCGTAACGCGTCGCGCAGCCGATCGTGGGCGCCAGCCAATCGTCCGGCGCCGCGGCGTTCCAATCGTACGTCTGCTCGTGCAACGACTTGTCGCCGACGATGCGGGAGTAGCCATGGAAGCCGAGCTGCGCACTGCGCGGCGCCAGCTTCTTGACGCGTAGCGCATCGCCCGACGCGAGCTTCACGCGCTTGTCGGAGTCCCCGACGACGACGCGCTCGATGTCGCGGACGCACAGGATGTGGTCCCACAGGAATCGGTGCCGGCCCGAGAGCCGAAGGCGTGCGCCCGCCGGCACGGCGCCGTCGGGCAGGAACGCGACCATCGTCCGATCCATGCCTGCCGGCACGCCGAGATCTTCGAGGAGCACGCGCTCGCCGCCTCGTGGCTCGACGAGCTCGAGACGCAACGGCCCCCAGGTGCGTCCGTTCTGCGCCAGCGAGTAGACGACGGTCGAGTCGTACCACGCGATCCGTCCGGTCAACAGCAGCGCCGTCGTCTCGGTCGCCGCGGTCAGCTCGAGCCCGTAGCGCTCGACCCAGCCGCCCCACTGGCTCGGCGCGTCCGCGTAACCGTGCACGTACTCGCGATCGCGCGTCGACACCAGACTCGTGCGCTCCGCGCCATCCTCGAGAGTCACGAGACTCTGCGGCGGCGTCGCCTCGTCACGCCGCGCGACCAAAAGCTCGAGCGGTCCGTACGTCGGCTGCTTCGTGCTCTCGTTGGTCCACACCTCGTGATCCGCTGAGTGCTCGACGACGCGCAACTCGATCGCATCGAGGTACGCTGTTTCGCGCAGCTCCTCGGTCACCGCGATGCGCAGCACGCCATCGCGCTCGACGAGTAGCTCGCCGGGAATGCGCACCCACTCCTCGGGATCGAGCATCGGCTCTGCGCCGGGTGGCAGCCACTCGTCGAGCGGCGCGATGCCCAGCACATCCGTCACGAACTGCCAGCCGTTCGGCCCATACGCGTACAGGAACGGACAGCTCGCGACCAGCCCTTCCTTCTGGCGGAACATCGCGCTGCGGCGTCCACCACGCTCGGCGAGGTGCTCCGTCAGATCGGGCAGCGGCAGAGCCTGCACGATGCCTTGCGGCCACCGCAATCGCAGCCCATCGACATCGTCGATCGACGTCACGCCGAGGCCGATGTGCAACCCGCTCGTGCGCCGCAGCAGCCGATTCTGATAGAGCTGACCTGCGAAGATCTCGACGACCGTACCGGTCGCTCGTGCGTTGTCCTTGCCGCCCTGCGGCCGCAGCGAAAGCGACGCGTACGCCGGCGTCGCATCCAGCGCGAAGACGGTGAGGCCCGCGCCCGGGTCGCCGACGACGATCTCGAGTCGTCCGTCCCCATCGAGATCGACCGCGTCGACCGTGCGCGCGGCGCTCGGAGCATCGAACGCGCGCTCGAGGTCGCGCTCGAACGTACCGCCCCGGGTATTGCGCAGCACGACGACCGACGCTGCAGTCGCCAGCAGGATGTCGAGATCGCCGTCGTTGTCGATATCCGCCGCACACGCGTCCGTCGCGGTCGGATCCTCGGCGGTGACCGGATCGCCGACGCGCAGCTGGTAGGGCGCTCCGAGCCGATCGGCGTTCAACGCGCGCGCCCAGCCGGAAGCGCCGCCGGCCGCGAAGAAGTCCGGCGCGCCGTCATTATCGAAATCGTCGACGAGCACTCGCGAGCGCTTGCCGAGGCCCGGCAGCGCGACGCGATCGAACGTGCCGTCGCGACGATTCAGAAACGTCTCGACGCCGTTCCGACTCGCGAACACGACGTCGAGATCGTTCGCCTGATCGACGTCGTGCGCATCGATCGAGACGCCGCCCTCTGCCGCGAGTTCGAGCGCCCCGAACGGCTGCTGCACGGTGAACGTGCCGTCAGCGTTGTTGCGCAGCACGCACGCGCCGGGCCCCGTCGCGTCGCCGCCCAGCTTCCCTGCGGCGACGATGTCGACATCGCCGTCGTGGTCGATGTCGACCGCGATCGCGGCCTCGAGCGCGGCGTCGCGAACGACCGCGGCGCCTTCCTCGGCGAGCTCGATCGGTGCGACCTCGTACGCGCCCGTCTTCGAGAGCCGCGCGACGGCGACGCCCCGCGTCTTCACCAGGAGGATTTCGTCCGCGCCGTCATTGTCGAGATCGGCCGGCAGCCCATCGACGACGTCGCCTGCCGCGTTGGAGCCGAAGGCGTTCTCGATGACCGTCGGTCGGCCGCCGCCGGTTCGCAGCAAGGCCAACCGCGACAGGCCGACGAACAGCATGCCGAGCGCAGGAGTGCCCACATCGATCAGACGCACTCGTGTCACGCCGGCGATGGGAGCCTCGCCGAGCATCTCGCCCGCCGTGTTGCGCCACGACAGCTTCGCGCGCGCCGGCTCGACCGCCGCTCGAGGATGCGGCCGCAGCGTGATCGCGGTCAGGTCGCACTTCTCCAGCTCCGGCTGGCTCTTGGGGAGCGCCTTGAACCGGGCCAGCACCTCCTTGGCTTCGTCGTTGCGTCCGAGCTGACGCAGTGTCATGCCGCGCTTGAAGAGCGCGGGGCCGTGTGTCGGGTCGATCGCCAGGACACGATCGAAGCTCGCGAGCGCGGCCTCGTGCTGCTCGGTCAGCTCCTGCATGTAGCCGTGCTGGAACCAGCCGTAGATGTGCTTCGGCAGACGCGCCGTCACCGAGCCAAAGCGCCGCGTCGCGACGGCGTAGTTGCGGCGTCGCTTCTCGAGAAGGCCACTGACGTAGTCGAGGTCCGGCGGCGCCTGCCCGCGGGACCTCGCGTAGAGCGCGCGGGCTGCGTCGATCGCGGTCGCACACGCGTCGAGCTCCCCGCCGAGGAGCAGCGTCTTCGCCTGGTTGAGTCGATCCGCGACGACGTCGGGCTCGAGCTCCGCGAGTCGCGCGTAGTACCGCGATGCTTCCTGGAACCCCTCCTCGCTGTCGCGCTCGGCGTGCAATTTGGCCGTCGCGCGCAGGCGGTGGGTATCCGTCACCTTCGACAGTACGTTCTGCGGCGGCGTCGACCCGGCCGCTGGTGCGACAGCCGGGTCAGCCCCGCGAATCGCGCCGGGCATGCAGGAAGTCAGACACACGCACGCCGCCGCCAGACACGCGGCAGCGATGCGCGCAGCCACGCGGTCCGCGCCGATGACGATTGCCATCAGAGATCCCCCTCCCGCAGCCTGCCCTGGTGAATCTTCGTGATCTTGCCGTCGGCGTCGAACACGACGGTCAGCGGAATGCCCATGCGCTCGAGGTCGAACAGGCGCCCCGCCTGCTGCGGTGAGATCGTGTGGGTCTCGAAGCCCCACGACTTCTTCGCCCACAGGTCCTTCACGGCCTGTGTCGCGCTCGGCGGATCGAGGCTGACACCGACGACGCGGTACTTGCCGTCCGCGTGGAGCTTCGCGAGAACCGGCATCTCGGCGATGCAGCTCGCGCACGTCGTTGCCCAGAAGTTGACGAGAAGCGGCTTCTTGTCGTCGGCTGACGCGCGCAGCGCGAGCTTCTTCGTCGCGCCGTCGAGCGCCGCGACATCGAGGTCGCCCCGCAGCTAGCCCGGCCGCCCGCGGGGCCCGGGGGGGCGCCGCTCCCCGCAGCGGCACCGCTTGGCG
>CAYMRB010000156.1:0-1284 GCA_964392615.1 uncultured Planctomycetia bacterium
GTCTGGGTACGGATTCGCACTCGAGAAGAGGTCTGGACCGACGAGGCCGACTTCGTCGAGCGACGATTCACTTGGCCGTACACGGAGTCGCGTGATCCCAGCGTGAGGTCGAGGATCGACGAGCACTTCCGATCAGAACTGGCATCGCTCTCGGGCGATAGCTCAACCTCGCGCAATTCCGGGAAGGAACTGTATTCGGAATTCGTGGAACGCCCCTTCGAAAGATTGACGGCCAAAGGCTTCTGGCGACGCCCGACCGCCGAGAAGCCGTTGACGCGCGCAGACGCAGACTGGCTCATCGAACGCCTATCAGGGGCCATTGGAGGATCGCGGACTGGCTATGCCCCGGACGACCTTGCCGGTGTGTACCGGGTCGTGCACTACATCAACGCTGGCCTTGCGTTGGGGCTGTTCGAACCGTAGAGAGACCAAGCGCTCTAGAATTGCCTAGCCGCCCCTCTCGCGCATCACGACGGCCCGTGCGCCGCGCGGAGCATACTGGTCGACGCGGGGCCCTTGCGCATCCCGGCGCCCCGGAGAATGCCGCTGATGCGGCCGCGTCTCCGGCGAGGGGGGGGCCGGGGGCGAGCGCGAGCGGAGTTGATTACATCCCCGCGTGCAAAATGTCTCCAATCCTCGCATCCGACAACACAGCACACGTGATCATCGTCACGGCCGCCGGGCGAGAACTTCAGATTTCGCGGGCCCTTTCCTCTCCCCGTTGCGATTAGATGGCGGATAGGAGATGGCAATCCGCTGGCGCGGCGACCGAAGCGCCACAGGGCGATCGGACAACATGCCGCGCGGAGCTTACATGTGGAGGGCTTCGGCATGCAGTGGTCGAAGGGAATCGCGTGGATCGGGGTGGTGGTCGTCTCGCTCGTTTGCGGAAGCGCATCGCTCGCGCAGGTGACGCTCGACCCTTCGTGGCCCGAGAACCCCCGCACCTTCGACTGGGGGGAATATGACAAGGCCTCCTCGGTCCAGCAGACCGACGACGGCGGCTACATCGTCGCGGCGCAGTCCTGGTCTAGCGCCAGGAGGATCGACGTCTACCTGCTCAAACTCGACTCGCGGGGAGACCTTGATCCCGCCTGGGATCCGAACCCCAAGACCTTCGGCGGAGAGCATGGAGACTGGGCCAGTACGGTTCGCCAGACCTCAGACGGCGGCTACGTTGTCGCGGGTGGGACCTGGTCCATCGACCCCGATGAAACGGACGTCTACCTGCTCAAGCTCGATTCTCGGGGCGGGGTCCGATGCGGCGCCGGGTCGGATGACGGC
>CAYMRB010000156.1:1294-19873 GCA_964392615.1 uncultured Planctomycetia bacterium
AGCTCGATGCCGGGGGCAACCTCGATCCTGCTTGGGATCCCATTCCCTGGGCCTTCGGGGGGGAGGATGACGACTGGGCCCTGGCGGTCCTGCAAACGTCGGACGGCGGCTACATCGTCGCGGGGAGCACCGAGTCCTTTGGTGCAGGAGAGAACGACGTATACCTCGTGAAGCTCGATGCTGGCGGCGACCTCGATCCGGCCTGGGAGATCAACCCCAAGACCTTCGGTGGCTCGGAGGACGACGGGGCTCGGTCGGTTCAACAGACATCCGACGGCGGCTACATCGTCGCGGGGAGCACCGCGGGGGTCGGCTTCACAGGAGACGTCTACCTTATCAAGCTTGACTCGGCAGGGAATCTCGATCCGGCCTGGGAAACCAATCCCAGGACCTTCGGCGGTGAGCGTTTCGACTGGGCCTCATCGGTCCAACAGACATCCGACGGCGGCTACATCGTCGCGGGGACGACCTTGTCCTTCGGCGCAGGACGTGCCGATGTCTACTTGATCAAGCTCGATTCTCGGGGCCAACTCGATCCCGCCTGGGAGACGAACCCCACGACCTTCGGCAGGGTGGTCAACGAACGCGCTAACTCCGGCCAAGTGACCTCCGACGGCGGCTACATTGTCGCGGGTTACACAAATCCCAGCGGCGGGGGACAGGACGATGCCTACCTCGTGAAGTTCGCCCCGGCCCGTCATTTCCTGCGCGGCGACTGTAACGGCGACGGGCTTGCGCAGGGCGTGCCGGACGCGGTCTTTCTCCTCGACTACCTCTTCCTCCGGGGCGAACGGCCGCCGTGCTTCGCAGCTTGCGATACGGACGGTGACGGCAAGGTCCGAGGCACCCCCGACGCGGTCTACTTGCTGCACCTTCTCTTCCGGGGCGGCGATCCTCTGCCCGCTCCGTTCCCCGAGTGCGGGCTCGGGGCGGTTTGGTTGGACGGCCCCATCACCTGCGAGGTGGAGCCCGAGTGTCCGTGACGCTCGCAGCGTCGGTACGTGCCGCGAAGGCGTGGTCATGATGGGTTAGCGCAAGCGACCTTCGCGGAACTTGCGAGCCGTCGGCCACGGCTGAATGCGAGCTGCGCACGAGAGCGTTCTTGAGCGAGAGTCGGGGCCCGGGGGGCGGACGCGAGCGAAATCGTCTGCATCCGAGCGTGTATTCCCAGCGCAACTCGAGGCCCTCCCAACTCGAAGGCGACGGTGTCACTCCCGCCGCAGACTACTCAGGAGCTTCCTTCGCCTTGATGCTCCCGTTGCCGTTCTCGAGGCAGAGCGCTTGGACGACGGGCCGGCCAGACTTGTTAGAGATAGCGAGCACTCCGCCGTTGTCGTCGGCCCCGAGCGAGACAACACCATCACCGGATTCGTCGCCAATGCCCAGGAATCCGTTGCCGGCGAGGGCCCCAGCCTGGAGAACGCGCGTTCCGGCTTTGTTTGTGATGCCCAGGTACCCGCCGTTCTCGCTGGCGGAGGCCCCGACGACGGTCGTGCCAGCTCTGTCGGCTATCTGGAGAACTCCACCGTCCTTGCCGCCGCCGTCCTCGGCGCAATACGTGCGAACAACGGGCTGGCCGAACCTGTTGGCAACCGCGAAGACTCCTCCGTTCTCGTCGGTTGCTGCGACGATCGCTTTTCTTCCGTGGCTGTCGGCAATACTGAAGCTGCCACCACCGGCCGAGCCTTGTGTCAGGGCAATGATATCCTGGCCGTCCTGGTCGAAGATGTGCAGGGAACCGCCCGACTTGTCGCTAGGCCCCAGTGCGGCAATCGGTTTGCCCCTGTTGTCTGCTATGCCGATGGAGCCGCCGCCCGAGATAGGGCCCGCCATCACGATCTTGTTGCCCGCCGCGTTGGAAACCTCGAAGGATCCACCATCCTTTGTGCCCTTCACGAGAACCCCACCGGAGCGGTTCGCGTCCGCCACGGCGAGAACTCCGCCCTCCTTTTTGGCCTTAGCAACCACGGCGTTGTGACCGGCTGTGTCCGAAATCTCCAGGGTGCCGCCGTTCGGCTCGGACGCCAAGTGGACACTCGAGTTGCCGTTCGCGCCGGAGATCGTCAAGGATCCCCTTCCCTCCAACGACAGCGCCGTCAAGACGTGTTCGCGCGCCTTGTTGTAGATTCCGAGGATTCCGCCGTCTGAGCCTATGGTCAAAGCTATGCCAGGCGTGCCAGTCGCATCAGCTATCGCTAGAACACCACCGCCCTCCACGCCGACCCCAACATTGACGACTGCTTGGCCAGCCTTGTTGCAGATGCCGAGCACACCTCCGCCGCCCTCAGGATGCCGTCGGATGCGAACGATGGATCTGCCTTCGTGGACAACTTCGAATGCGTGCGCGCGTACAGTTCCCTCGAACTCGACGTCGCCATCCCGAGACTCACCGTCCACGGTGGACATGGGCAACCTGCAACCTGAATTCACGCTGCAGGCGACGACCAGGCCAAGGCTGATGGCCAGCACAATGTTGACGAGGCGTGCCCGCCGAAACCGCTTTTCGATCCGCGCCACTCGAGTCTCGAGGTCAATTGTCATGACTCGCTCCTCCTGCCTGTCGTGCTGCTCATGCTGCCAAGGGGGGCACGTTCAGCGTACAGTCCCTGAGGGCTTCGCCGCGATCACTTTCTGGACGCCCAGGACCGCTCCCATGCGAGTACGAGCTGTTTGCACCGAATTCCCATCCTCGGCGATTCGCGGGACTCGAGGGCCTGAGCCTCTCTATCACTACTGGTTGACAATCGAGGGGGGGGCGGAAGGTCGTCGAGCGGCCGTTCCGCGGGCGTCGAGGATGGCGTCCCACCGTGCACATCGGAACGGAACAGACCTCTGAGCGCAGACGACGATTCCTCGCGCACCCGATGCGCTCCGCTGTATATAATCCCCGAGTAGCAGCTCGGGCCGCCGCCTGATCAGCGGCGGAAGGGCGCTCGCGGCGTCGACGCCTCATCGGATCTCCAACGCGTGCCGTCGCGGCGCCCGCCCGACTCACACCGGAGATCTGACATGCCCGAAGTCAACGGCAGCGCACTGCTGTTCGAGATTCTCAAGGCCGTTGTCGACGACGCACGTGCGCTATCGCAAGTCGATGGTGGCCAGCGGCGCAACTTGATCGAGAGAGCGCTCGATCGCCTGAGAACCTCCGTCCGGAACGCTCTGGGCCAAGAGGTTCTCGAAAGGCTCGCCTGCGACCCAGTGTTCCGACCTGATGCGCTTCCGGTCGAGGGGTGGCTTGAGGACCTTGACGAGCTGCTGAAGCTGGCGGTGGTTCGAGGCGGCTGGCGCACTGGTTTCCAGGGCTTTGCAGTATTCGACAAGTGCGTCGACGGGTTCGACCCGCCCGCGATCGCGTCGGACTATGTGGAGCGCCATGAGTGGACCCAACTGGGAGATCGGCACCGAATCAGTGGGCGTCTTGCCTGGGCAGCACGTCAAATCAAGCAGGCCCTGAACGACGTCGGTCCACACCTGAAAGTAGCGTCAGTTACGGAACTCGCGCGGACGGTCAGCCGGATAGTCGCACAGCCGGCGAACGACGCCGCAGTCGATTCACCGTCGCGGGACTGCGGTTCGGACTCCGAGGGGGCGGACGAGCCGAACCGCATCTGGTGCGAGAACGGGAAGTGGACGGTCGTGTTCGAGGGGGAGAGAGCCTCCGTGGAGGAGAAGAAGAGGATGTGGATTAAGGCCCTCGCCGTGCTGCTTCTCAATCCCGGTGAACCCCAACACGCGAACGATCTCGCGAAGCTCGTTGGCTCCCCACACAAGGAACACTCCCGCGATTCGAACGACACCTCTGCAGATCAGCAAGCTATCGACGAGTACAAGAAGGGCTTGGCCGATCTGAACCAGCAGATAGAAGAAGCGGCCGGCCGACACGACGCCTGCTCCCAAGCCCGCCTCGAAGAGAAGAAGAGTCGGCTTGTCCAGGAACTCAGCCGCAATCAGAGCAATCGCGGCCGTCCGCGCAGTGAGGCCGACCCCTACAGTCGGCAGCGACTGAATGCTCGCAGCGGGCTGGAAGACTGCCGAGAGTACTTCAGAGACGATCCACCGGGCCTCTTCGCGCACCTCGAGGAGTCTCTCAAGTACGGCACCAGAATCACGTATGATCCGGACCTGCCGGTTCGCTGGAGCGGAGACGTCGTGTAGGTTCAACCGTCGTAGGGCAGACGACTTGAGCATAGAGTGCGGAGCCAGCTCCTCGGGCCTCCGGCTCGAAGTTCGCCTCCATCGATTCGCAGAGGCGACCGATGTAGCCGATGTAGGTCACAACTCAGGCCGTTGTGGGTCACGCAGATAAGGGTGGAAGCCCGGTCAACCCCTGACGGGCCAACAACTCACCCTTCCTGCACGGAGACCTGAGCATGACCAGCTCTACGGCGACGCAGACCGCGAACTCAGCCGACGCAGCCGAATTGATCGACGTCCGAGAGGTTGCTCGGCTTCTCGGGGTCTCAGCCAAGCACGCCAGGCGCCTGGCAGATCGAGGCGCAATGCCGGCCCCGCTGCGCCTGTCCCGACTCGTGAGGTGGCGCAGGGATCAAGTGTTGGACTGGATTCGCAGCGGCTGCCCCTCATGCCGCGCGCGCCGCACCTGACCTCCCCGACATGACAACGCCCGGCGGCGGGCCGGGCGACTGTCGGACTGGGTCCCCACTCTCGAATGGAGAAAGTTTCCATGAAGCTAACGCTGCTTCTGCCGGCTATCAAGCCGATCCTCGAGGATCGCCGGGAACTCAACGACGATCAGATAGAAGGTTTGCTGTGGGAAACCTTGCGCCGGATGCCGGCGCCGCACCCCGAGCGCCGATCGCTACTCGAGGTCCGCCGACGCCTTGCACGTCGGCGCCGTGCGAGGGCAGCCCGATGACCAGCGCAGACATCGCGCCGGGTATTCCGGGCACTCTTCGACCCTGTGCGGCCGGCTGGAGATTCGGCCGCGAGAACCGCGAGTGGCTTCTCGCCGGTCCGCAGTGGCCAGGCACCGACATCTACTACGCGCGCATCTTCCGCGACCGAGTCGAGATGCTCGCCCAAGGAGTCGTCGCGATCAACTTCGCGCCATCCGTCAACGAACTCGTGCGGCAAGCTGATAAACGCTACCGCCCGGAGCTGCGACGCGACGCGCGGCTGGCCCAGTGGCAGATTGCGCGGAAGCGCCTTCATGCTCTGTGGGACGAGGAAGACCGGGTCCGCGAGGGTCGCGCTCCCGCGAGTCACGCCATCATTGTCGATCGACTTTCCACGCAGAGCATCGCCGCCGTTGAACAGTACGTCCGACGGCTTGGTGGCCGTGTCAGGAGGAGTGCATGAGCGCGGACAACATCAACGTAGACCACATCGTCGCCGCCGCTGGATTGCACGACCTGCCGGCAAGTCCGGAGCGCGCCGACGTCGACGTCGCGTTGGACAACCTTGGCGTTCTGGTAGAGGACAAGGACGACGCGACGCGAGCCGCAGTGCGCGAAGCGGCGATCGCGGCGCTGGAGAACATCGACGTCGCGAACGCGACGCTCCTGATCGACGCCGCCCTTGCCGAAAGGCCCGATGAAGTGACGACGGACAACCATGGAGCGAAATCTGGAGGTGACGAAGACGAGGAGGACGACGAGAAGTCTGCCGTGACGAGGTTGGCAAATATCGCGAGCGATACCGAGCTGTGGCGCACCCCGGCGGACGAGACTCTTGTCAGCGTGGCTATTGACGGTAGTAGACGGCACTGGCCGATCTTGGGTCGCGACTGCAAGCGCTGGCTCATCGCGTGGTACTACGACAGGCACCGCAAGCCGCCGCCACGAGACGCGCTGTCGTCAGCAGTCCAGCTTCTCGATGCTCGCGCCGCGCTCGAAGGCGAAACGCATGAGGCGTACCTTCGCGTCGCGCCGGGCGACGGTGACGACGTGTGGCTGGACCTCGTCGACGAAGAGTGGCGCGCCGTCCATATCACGACCAATGGCTGGAGCGTCGCCGCCCCCCCCGACCCGGTTCGCTTCCGCAGGTCGCGGGCGATGCTCGCGCTACCTGAACCGACGACCGACGGCGACCTCGATGCGCTCCGCCGGTTCCTGCGAGTCGACGAGGGCTCATGGCGGCTTCTGGTTGCGTGGCTCGCCATGGCGATGCGTCCACGCGGGCCGTATCCATTGCTGATGCTGCACGGCCAGCAGGGAGCGGGGAAGACGAGCATCGCCCGCGCGCTTCGCTCGTTAGTTGACCCGAACGCGTCATCTGTCAGGGCCGAGCCACCCAATGTTCGCGATCTGGCCATCGCGTCGAAGAACGCATGGGTCATCGCGCTCGACAATCTCTCAAGGGTCCGACCGTGGCTATCGGATGGCCTGTGCAGGCTCGCGACCGGTGGCGGCTTCTCGACGCGTGAACTCTTCACGAACGATGACGAGTGCATCTTCGACGCCATGCGACCGATCGTGCTGACGGGCATCGGCCAGGTGGCCGAACGGGGCGACCTTCTTGAGCGCGCGCTACTCGTCGAGCTCGAGAAGATCCCGGAAGACGAGTTGATGCCGGAGGCCGATTTCTGGCGTGCGTTCGAGGCGGCGCGGCCAGGTATCCTCGGCGCGCTCCTGACCACCGTCTCGCGGGCGCTCCGGGAGTTACCCGGCGTGCGTCTCGACCGACTGCCACGAATGGCCGACTTCGCTGTGATGGGCGTCGCAGTCGAACGCGCGCTCGGTTGGCCCGACGGGTCGTTCCTCGCGGCCTATGACCAGAGTCGGCAAGCAGGTCACGAGGCGGCACTCGAGGGTGACGTCGTAGCAGAGGCTATCCGAGCGCTCGCAGCCGATTTCTGCGGCACTGCGACCGAGCTTCTCGAACGTCTTGGGAACGTCATCCCGGAGGACAAGCGACGCGGTCGCAACTGGCCGAAGAGCGCGGCAGTGCTCGGCACGCGGGTGACCAGACTCATGCCAGACTTGGCGGCGGTCGGCATTCACGTCACGAAGGGCCGTCGCGGCGACAAGCAGAACGATCGGCTCATCACCATAGCCCGAACTAAGCCGTCCGAGCCGTCCGCGCTGTCCGAAACCGCCAACGGCGCGGGTCTCCAGCCGGACGGATCGCTGTCCGACGCGGGCAACTCGTCCGACAACCTGTCCGACGCGGGAGCCGCCAACTACGCGGCTTCGGACAGGTCGGACAACTCGGACAGCTTCGCGCGGGATCTCTGCGCGCCAGCGCTGGACCCGAAGTACGGTTCCCCCGAGGACTGGGTGGACTCGTCGGTCTTAGAGGACGCACCGTGAGGCATCGGAGTGCGTCGCGCGCTTGGACCCGTGCCCCATCGACGCGATTCAACGCGTGGTCAGAGAGGGACATGGAAGGACAACAAGGACCTAGACATGCCTCAAGGGGACATGTAGAATCCCCTGGGGCCAGGAGATCCAATCATGGGCACGGTCTTCAAGAAGACTTTTACCAAGCCGATCCCCGACGGCGCGGAGACGATCATCCGCGGCGATGAGCGCTTCGCCCGCTGGAAGCCGAAGGGTGGCGGTCGCCAACGTACCGCGCCGATCAAGCGCGGCCGCAACGGCAGGGCTCGCGTCGCTATCAAGGCGGGCACATGGACGGCGAAGTTTCGCGACGCCGACGGCATCGTCCGCGAGGTCCCGACCGGCTGCCGCGAGCGCGACGCCGCGCTATCTGTCCTTCGGGACCTCGAGAACCGCGAAGAGCGAATCCGCGCTCGTATTGTCACTCGGGAAGAGGACCGCATCTCCGATCACGCAGCGCAGCCGCTCACGGAACATTTCGAGGCGTACTACGCGCATCTTCAAGCGAAGGGGCGCAGCACGAGTCACCTTCGCGACGTGCGAAGGCAGCTCCCCACGATCGCGACGGCCTGCAACTTCCGACGTCTCGGTGACCTGAATGGCGGCACGCTCTCTCGGTGGCTCGACAGCCTGACCGAGCCGCGACCGTCGAAGAAGGACCCGACGAAGCTCGACCCGCCGCTCGCCGCGCGAACGATCAATGCGTATCGCGTAGCCGCGGTCAGCTTCGCCAACTGGGCGGTGAAGGCTGGACGGTTGGCCGCGAATCCGTTCTCGGGCCTCGAGTCGTACCACGACGCGCAGCGACACCGCGAACGACGTGCGCTCACGTTGGACGAGGCCACACGGCTCATCGACACGGCGCGCCGGCGCCCAGTCGCAGACGTCGAGATGATCCGTCGCGGGGAGCGCGCGGGCCAGCTGGAAGCCAAGCTGAAGCCGAAGACGCGCGAGCGGTTCGAACTTCGCGGCGAGGAGCGTGCGCTGTCCTATCGACTTGCGCTCGCGACCGGTGCCAGGCGTGGAGAGCTTTCCCGGCTGACCCTCGCCGATCTCGATCTCGACTCCGAACGCCCGCGAATCCACCTACGCCCTGAACACGAGAAGAGCCGTCGCGGTGCCGTACTCCACCTGCGCGGCGACATGGCGGCGGAACTCGAACGCGTCCTCGCGCTGCGCCTTGCGGCGCGTCAGCGCGAAGCGAAAGGCCGTGACGAACCGATCCCCGTGCTGTTGCCGAGTGACGAGCCGCTCGTACACGTACCGGGGTATCGAACGTTCAACGGCGACCTGGCCGCCGCGGAGATCGCCAAGCATGATGAGCGCGGTCGCGTCGTCGACTTCCACTCGTTGCGGGTCACGTTCGGGACCTGGCTCTCGGCTGCGGGTGCGTCACTCCGCGTCACACAGTCCGCGATGCGTCACGCCGATCCAAAGCTCACCGCAAACATCTACGTCGATCCGGCTCTTCTCGATATCGCTGGAGCGATTGACGGGCTTCCCGAGGTCCCTCGGTCGACCGGAGCGGATCGGGAGTCGGGGACGGCGCAGCTCGCGGCGGGGGCAGAGCAGCTTGCACCAACGCTTGCACCAACTCTCGGCAATCAGCGCACAGAGCAGTCCATTCCTGTCCGTCCGGCAAGTGCAACACGCGACGAGAGCGAGATGGCCGGATTCTACCCAGAGCACGAGAAACACCCCGTAGAGGTCGTTTCTGGGGTGTCGGAGAGTGTTAACGATGAGCCGACTGAACCGGCTCCATCACGGATACACGATCCGTCCGCCGACCATCGTCATGGCGACGCCGACCGACTCGATCTCCTCCGGCGCCACCGCGAGGATATCTCGATCGAGCACGACGAGGTCGGCGAGCTTGCCGGGCACCAGCGTGCCGACGCGGTCCTCGGCAAACGCCGCGTAGGCGCCGCCGGCCGTGTACGCGCGGAGAGCCTCCTCGACCGTGATCTTCTGCCCGGGTACCCAGCCGTTCGGATGCTTGCCGTCGAGCGTGCGGCGCGTGACCGCCGCGTAGATGCCGCGAATCGGCGACAGCGGCGCGACCGGCCAGTCGGATCCGAACGCCAGCGTCGCGCCGGTGTCGATCAGATCGCGGAACGCGTACGTCGTCTTCAGGCGCTCCTTGCCGATGCGCTTCTCGGCCCAGCGCCCGTCGTCGATGGCGTGAAACGGCTGCATCGAGGCGATGACGCCGAGCTCGCCGTAGCGGGCCACGTCGTCCGGGTGGATGTGCTGCGAGTGCTCGATGCGGAAGCGGTGCCGCGCCGTCTCGCCCGGCTCGAGGCGCGAGTAGATGTCGAGAAGCGAGCGGATCGCCCGATCGCCGATCGCGTGGGTCGCGACCTGGAGATCGTGCGCGACGCTCGACGCGACGCTCCTCTCGAACGACTCCCCCGCTCCCAGCTGCGCGAGCGCGAGGCCGTAGTTGCCCGGCGAGTCGAGGTACGCTTCGAAGAAGTAGGCGGTCGAAGATCCGAGCGAGCCGTCGGCGAACGCCTTGACGCCCGCGAGGCGCACGAAGTCGTCACCGAAGCCGCCTCGCACAGCGACGGCGCCCCAACGTTCGTGCGACGCGATCGGCGTGTACGCGGTGACCCGCAGCGTCAGCTCGTCGCGCTCCCGCAGCTCCTGATAGATGTCGATCGCGGCGTACGACCCGAGCATGTCGTGAACGCCCGTGACGCCGAGCGCCGCCGCGTGGCGTAGCGCCGTTCGCGCGCGGTCGAGCTGCTCGTCGCGACTCGGGGCCGGAATGTGCCTGCTGATGAGCGCCATCGCGGTGTCCTTGAACACCCCGGTGGGCTCGCCATCATCGTCGCGCACGATAGCGCCACCGGCCGGCGCCTTCGTGTCGCGCGTGATGCCGGCCAGTCGCATCGCCAAGCTGTTCGCGAGCGCCATATGGCCGTCGAGCCGACTGACGAACACGGGGTGTTTCGGCGTGTGGCGGTCGATCACCTCTCGTGTCGGCAGCTTCGCGTCGGGCCAGTTCTCGTGGTCCCACGACCCAGCGGTGACCCAGGTGCCGAGCGGCAGTCGCGCGATGACCGCACCGAGCCGGCGTGCGAACTCCTCTTCGCTCGCGGCATCGCGCAGCTCGCCGACGATCAGCTCGGCGCCGCCTTCGAGGAAGTGAACGTGGCTGTCGATGAAGCCCGGCACGACACGTCGGCCGTCGAGATCGACGCGGATCGCGGACGACAGCGCCAGCCCGACGAACTCCGCGTCCGCGCCCACCGCGGCGATGTGGTCGCCGACGATGAGCAGCGCCTCGACCTCGGGGCGTTCCGGATCGCCGGTCCAGATGCGTCCGCCGTGAAGGAGGATCGCACCCTCGATCGACAGACCGTTCGCCCGGCTGCCGGGCATCGAGTCCGCGAGCGACACCGCAGCGTCGTTCGCGGTCGTCTCGTCTGGAGGCGCATCGGCGACTGGCGTCGCCGGCTCGTTCCGCGGGCGCACGCAGCTCGCGCTGATCGCGAGGACAGCAGCGCAGGATGCGATGAGGAGACAGCGCGCAGCGATCCGGCAGCGCGGGCTGCTCGTGTGGCTATTTGCCGACATGGGCTTCGACCGAAAACTTGCCGAGGGAGTGGGTCCAGCTCACATCGCAGTCGAGATCCTGCAGCCATTCGGCGACGGCGTGGTTGCAGGTTCTCCACACGGCGTAGTTGTTGTCGTGGTGCACGAACCAGAGCTCGACCGTTGGATTGTAGACCATCGTGTCTTCGCGACGGGAAAACTCCGCCGCGAGGCGAGCGCGCAGAGCGCGGGTTCGCGACCGCGCGACGCGCAGCGCGGTCACGGTCTCGCAGCGCAGGCGCCGCCGCAGCGATTCCAGATCGGGCGCGTCGACCCCGCGAATCGCCCGGCGGCCGAGCGCGCTTTGCGTCGGCAGGGCCGCCGCCGCGAGCTTGTTGCAGCAGCCGCGAAGGTAGAGCGCATAGGACGTCCAATCGCCCCACGAGTACTCGACGACACCCCCGTCGGTCGGCAGCACGATGCTGTTGTGCCACGTCGGGTAGTGAGCGAGCCACACCGTCGCCGTTTCATCGTCGATGAGGGTCGACGGGTCGGGCGGAACGACGGTCGTCGAGCAGCCCGCGACAAGCGCGCCACATGCGAACGCGAAGGCTGTGAACCGCGGTCTCGGAATGGTGTTCCTCCTGTCGAATCGGCTGCGTATCCTACGCCGTCGCGCGGCGAATGAGGAGGGGCTAGCGGCCCGTTGAAGAAGGCAATCCGGCGTGATGGCGGCCGTTTCGCCCAGGCTCTTCGTTGTCAGGGCTCGGAAATGCCTGGCGGCCCCTCGAATGGCGGCGCGATCCTCTCGCCCCTTCGGCCTGTATGTCGGCCGCGGGCCGGCAAGGTCCGGTAAGGCGGCCTCGCCGGGCGAATTCGCGAGAATCCGATGGACTTTCCCGCCGGACTTTGCCAGGCTGCCAATGAATGCGTGTAGGGCGGTAGATTTCCCCATCCGGTCGCGGACCGACGGAGCCGGTCGAGCCTTGGTCAGGAAGAGCGGGAAAGTAGCGTCGGGGTCTGTTACCCGTAGCAGGAGCTCCACAGCAGCTCGAAAGAGCGTCAAGAAGGTCGCCCCGAAAGCGCGTAAGAAGAGTCGCCGCGAGCTCGGCGGCCTCTTCGACATGGAGCCGCGCGCGCGCGAACGCTTCCTCAACGACGCTCCGATTGTCGAGCTGCGCTCCGTTCTCGAGATCAGCTACGCTTCCGATCTGGTCAACGCCTTGATCGACCTGCGCCACTCGACCGTCAAGGACTTCTTCGAGCGCATGGTCTCCGGGCGCAGGCGTCTCATCGCCCTGATCGCCACGTTGTACCACTACAAGGTCTACCTGACCGATCCAGTACCGCTCGAGGTCGCAGCGACCAACGGGGAGAAGCTGCCGAACTACTATGCGGTCCTCGGCCTGCCGCGCGACGCGTGGCCGGAAGAGGTCGATGAGGCCTACAAGCTTCTGTCGCGCGCTTTCGCGCCGGACAGCTTCCCACCGGCCGACCAGGCGCTGGCGCGCAAGAACCTCGACGAGATCACCGAAGCGTTCGAGCAATTGCACACGCCGAAGCGGCGCGAGGTCGCGAACGCGCTGCTGCCGAGTCTCAACGCGCTGTACCCGCGCCGTGAGGCGTGTTGGCTCGAGTCGGTCAAGGGCGTGATGGACTACTGAATCGGCCGTCCGCGTCGACGGTTGCGGCGCTCCTTCGCGATCGCCCAGCGCAGCGTGCGGTCGATCCACCACGTCGCGTCGGTGCCGATCGTCTCGTCGCGCGACGCCTCGAGGTAGCGCTCGACGAGCTTGCGCCAGTCCGCGTCGTCGACACCCGCCGCGCGGATCGCGTCCTCGCGCAGGCTGACCAGCAATCGCCCGAGGTCGCGGGCCCTCGCCCGCAGGCGTCGGCCGCGTCCGCCGCGGAGCTCGCCCATGCCCTCGAGGTCGACGAGGGTCGGTCGCGGCGCGCCGTCCGGCTGTCGTGCGACGAGGATGTTCGGCGCCTTGAGGTCGCGCTGCCGGGTCCCGGATCGGTGCAGCGACGCGATCGTGCCCGCGAGCGCCGTCCACACAGCCGACTTCAACGCGCCGCGCTCGTCGTCGTCGTCGTGGCAACCAGCGAGGCCGTCGAGTAGCCAATGCCGGAGGTCGCGCGCGTCGACGTGCTCCTGCATCGAGAACGACTCGTCGCGGCCGTCGATGACCGCTAGCGGACGCGCCGCGTCGACGCCCTCCTGCTCGAGTCGCAGACCGATCTCGAACGCTCGCCGGCTGCTCGAGATCCGGGCGCACGGGGGCCACGCGATCCTCCAGCACAGCCGTCGTCGCGCGCCGCGCTCGTGCTTCACGAAGACCGGCCCGATCGCGCTGTCGGCGGTTGCCGTTCGCGCTGGACGCCCGGCGGGCCACGGATCCGCCCCGGCGAACAGCGCCTCTGGATCCTCGAGCCAGCGAGCGGCCGCATCCGCCGGCACGCGGTCGACGAAGGTGCCGCGGTATCGGGAGGTCGCGCGGGAGTAGACTGTCTCCGACAAAGCTCGTCCGTTTTTGGCTCTGACGCGTCGATCTCCACGCGTACCGAGTGCTACCATGCAGCCACACGAAGCATGAGCGCGGAGTCGACGGTGGTCAAGGTCCTCGTTATCAAGCCGAGCTCGCTCGGCGACATCATCCACGCCGCCGAAGGCGTCGAGCGCATCGCCCGGTCACGCGCCGATTGTCGGCTGACGTGGCTCGTCAATTCGGAGTACGTCGACTTCGTGCGCGAGTTTCCCGGCGTCTCGCACGCGCTCGGCTTCCCGCGCTCGCGCTTTCGCGCCGGGCGGTTCCCGCTGTGGGTGCCCGCGGCCGTGCGCTGGCTCGCGGGCCTGCGCGGCGAGTTCGACGTCGTCGTCGACCTGCAGGGCCTGCAGCGCAGCGCGATCATGACGCGCGCTACCGGCGCCCGCGAGCGGTTCGGCCTCGCCAGCGCCCGCGAGCTCGCGTGGCTGCACTACAACCGTCGCGTGGAAGTGCCGGCGACGATCGAGCACGCCGTTGACCGCGTCAATTACGCCGTCGATCGCGTATTGGAGAGCTCCGCGGTGCTCGCTGTCGCCTCGTCCCGGATAGCCCGCGCGGCGTCTCGGCTTCGGGTTCCGGAGGACGCCCGCCGTCGTGCCGCCGAGCTCGTCGCGACCGATCCGCGTCCTCTCCTCGTGCTGTGCCCGGGCGCTCGCTGGCCGAGCAAGCTATGGCCCGCGGAGCGTTGGGGCGACCTGCTTCGGGGGTTGCAGCAGCGACACGCCGAGCTGCGGCCGGTCTTCGTCGGCGCGCCCGGCGAGCAGCACCTCGTCGACGAGGCTCGTGGCTGCGCGGCGAAGTCCGGGGGCGACGCGGCGGCGAACGTCGAGAGCCTCGTCGGCAAAGCGTCGATCTGGGACACGGCCGCGCTGATGGAACGCGCCGCGGCGGTCGTGACGATGGACTCGGCGCCGCTCCACCTCGCGGTCGCGGTCGGCGCGCCGACCGTGTCGTTCTTCGGCCCCACCGCGCCGGAGCGGGTCGGCCCGCGTGGCGAGCAGCACCGCATCCTGCGTCGCGATCTCGACTGTCTGTCGTGCTACGAACGTCGCTGTCCGCTGCCTCAGCGCGTGTGTCTTCCCGAGACGACGGCCGATGAGGTCCTCGACGCGGTCGCCTCAGTCTTACGCTCGGTCTCCGACGGCACCGTATCGCCTTGACGACCCCCACCCGCCGGCCGAATCCCCTGATGACGCTCGCGATCGACGCGACCTACGTCGGACTCGGTCTCATCGCCGCGCCGCTGTCGCTTCTGCGCGGGCGATGGTCGCGCACCGCCGACCACCTGCGGCGCCGCGCGTTGACCGCGCCGCCGACTCGCTCGGGCGATCGACGGTGCCTGTGGCTGCATGCGGTGTCGGTCGGCGAGATCATGACGGTGCGCCGGCTCGTCGCGCGCCTTGCCGATGCGTTCGATGACCTCGACATCGTGATCTCGTCGTCGACGCGCGCCGGTGTCGAAACCGCGCAGAAGCACTTCGAGGGCTGCGAGGTTTTCTCGTGTCCGCTCGACCTCAGTCCGCTCGTCCGTCGCGCGCTCGACCGCGTGCGGCCGGACGCGATCGTCATCGTCGAGCACGACCTGTGGCCGAACTTCGTGCGCCTCGCGCGCGGGCGCGGAGTGCCCGTCGCGCTGATCAACGCACGCCTGTCACCGGGTTCGCTGGCCGGATACCGGCGGCTGTCGCGGCTCTATCCGTGGCCCCCTCGCGACCTCCAGGCGCTGTGCGTCCAGGACGAGATCAGCGCCGACGCGTTCGCCGAGCTCGGATTCGACCGCGAGCGACTCGTCGTCTGCGGCAACCTGAAGTTCGACAACCCGCCGTCCCCGGCCAGCGATCTGCGCGCGCAGATGGGCTTTGCGTCGGACGACTGGCTGCTGGTCGCCGGTAGCACGCATGAGGGCGAAGAGGACGTGATCCTCGACGCGTTCGAGAGGATTCGCGCCGAGGATCCGCGCACCTGGCTCGTGCTCGTCCCTCGGCGCGTCGAGCGCGCCGCGGAGATCGTCGCTGCGGTCGAGGCCCGCGGGCTGAGCTGCCGTCGCTGGACCGAGTCGAAGACCAAGGGCCCCGACGTGCTGCTCGTCGACACGGTCGGCGAGCTCGCCAAGCTGTCAGCGGCTGGCGATGTCGTGTTCGTCGGCGGCTCGCTGGCGCCGATCGGCGGACACAACGTGATCGAGCCGGCGAGCTACGCGCGTCCGGTCGTCATCGGACCGCGCTACCACAACTTCACGAGCATCGTCGAGACGTTCCGCCGCGCCGAAGCGATCGTCATCGGGCGGGACGGCGACGATGTCATCGAGCGACTGCTCGAGCTCAAGCGCGACCCCGCTGCCGCGCGCGCGCTCGGTGAGCGCGGCAAGCGCTGCGTCGACGAGAATGCCGGAGCCGGCGAGCGCACGCTCGACGTGCTGCGGGGCGTCTTGCACCGAGCGGACTGCTAGCTCAGCTCTCTCCCGCCGCGCACTCCAGCTCGTCTTCGGTCGGATCGATACCGGGCCCCCTCGGACCCGGCACGGCCGGCGGGGTGCCGCCCGCGAAGAGGAAGTTGAGCACGCGGATCGCATCGGAGATCTCCAGGTGCCCGTTGTCGTCGGCATCGCCCGCCGATTCGCACTCGATCGTGCTGCGGCCCTGGAACAGGAACTGCAGCAGCACGATGACGTCGGAGAGATCGACGAACCCGTCGTGGTTCGTGTCCCCCCGCCGGAATCGGGGCAGCGGCTGGAGCTCGAGGCTCTCGACGTCGATGCGCGCCGCCAGGCGTAGCGCCGGAACGTCGGGCGATGTCGCGAAGTCGACGATGCCCCACAGCGTTCGATCTTGGAGGAAGAGCTCCGACGCTTCGTCGCCGTCGAGCTCGAACGGCGCGATCTGATCGGACGATCGGATCGGCCAACCCTCGAGCGTCGGCTGCTCCAGCCGGATCTGCCGGAATCCGTCGTCCTCCGTCAAGGTGGCGACGAGGAAGCGTTCGTCGTCCTGGATCGCGATGAGCGTCCCCAGGCCGCGGACGAAGCGCCCGGTCGTGATGCGCTGGGTCGATCGGAGCGGGAAGCGGACCCCGAGGCCGAACGGCAAGATGAAACCGTTCGCCAGCGCGCTGTGCTCGAGCGCTTGGCGATCTCGATTCCACGCGAGCGCGATCAGGCTCTGGCCGTTGAAGATGAGGACCTCGTCGCTTCCGTTGCGAAACGCGCCGCAGACCAGGCGATCGTCCGATCCGAGCGGCCAGCCGTCGACGCTTCCCCGCGTCGACCACACGACTTCGAGGCGGCTCGGGTCTTCCTCCGTCTCGCGAAGGACCCCGAGCGTATCCGCCGATCGCACGACGAGCTCGTCCGTACCGTCACCGTCGAGATCGGCTGCGTAGTAGCAGTCCATCCCCGACAGCTCCCACGGGCTCGTGGCGGCGTCCGCGGACTCGATCGTGCCGTCGGCATCGACGCGTCGTTCGCTGATGCCGTCGCCTGCGACTCGAAACTCGCACAGCGTGCGCGCGCTGGCGAGAAGGAACGTGCCGCCGCCATCGACGGTACGCCCGGCGTGGAAGACCGGCGTCTCGCCTGCGGTCCACTCGCGCAGAGGTCGGTCGGAGTTCCACTGGCTCACGAGTCGACCATCTCGCATGCGCAGCACGGCGGCGTCATCCTGGTTCGTGACCAGGAACGCGGGCGGGCCGCGCGTCCCCAGGCGAAGCGACAGGCAGTGGTCCTGCTCGGTGAATGCCCAGGTCTCGGCGTCGTCGCCCTCGGTGCGTTCACCGCTCCACACGACGCGCGGAAGGCCATCCGCGAAGTCGATCACGGCGACGTGGCGGCGTCGGTGCAGAAGAACCTCCGCGGCCGGATCGTCGTCGAGGTCGACTACGAAGACGAGGTCGCCCGGCGCGAAAGTCCACGAGTCGATCGATCCGTCGAGAATCGCGGTCGGACGCGTGCCGAAGCCCGCGGCCCCGTCGGAGGCGAAGAACGCCACGCGGTTCGGCAAGTGGAGGAAGAGGTCGTCGTCTCCGTCGCCGTCGAAGTCGCCGGTGTAGCGGCGCAGCTCGCACTCCTCGCCGCAGCCGACGCCGCCGAGGCGATGGGCGTTCAACCCGATGCCGTCGAAGCCGTCGCGCTCGAGCTTGCCCCAATCGTCGTGATCGTCGAGCGGCTCGCGATCGACGACCTGGTCGGCGTTGACGTCCATGCCGAACGGTCTGTCGTCGACGCTGCCGTTGCCGTTCCAGTCGATGTTCTCCGGAAACCGCGGATCGTCGACATGCTCGACGCGCAGCAGCTGCAGGACGTGGTCGCTCGGAAGAGATCCGATGCCGGCCGCTTCGACGAGGTTGCGCTCGTCGAGACTGCGGTTCGCGCCGTGAGAGAACGCGAGAACCGGCCCCGATTCCGTCCGGTCGACTCCCCAGAGCTGGAACCGGTGGTTCATGATGCTCGGGTAGTTCGGCTTGTAGTTCGTGTTGTCCCAGCTGCCGTCCGGCCGCGCGCCGCCGTGGCCCAGACCGAAGCAGTGACCGAGCTCGTGAAGCAAGCTGGCGGCCAGGTAATAGCGGCGAGGCTCCGCCGGCAGGTCCGCCGCCGGTTCGCGGAAGAAGGCGGCGACCAGGACGCCGGTGGGCCACAAGCCCAGGCTGCGAGAACGATCGTCCGCGAAGCCCGACACGATGCCCGTCGCGTTGCGTCCGAGCATGTCGCCTCTCTGGCCGCTCGTCGCGAGCAGGACGTAGTAGAAGAGGTTGTGTCGACTCGGTCGGAAATACCGCGGGTCGTGGTAGATGTCCCAGAGCGAGCGCACGCTACTCGCGCCGCCGCACACCGGTCGCAGCGGCAGGAGATCCTGGTGCGGGACGACCTTGGCCGTGTCGGGTCGCACCGCGAATCGTTCGAAGCCCGGCTCGGGGTCGATCTCGAGATCGTCGAGTAGCTCGCCGATCTCCGCGCCGAGATCGAAGTGGATGCGGATGCCCGAGTCCGACGACGCGAAGAACCGATAGACATCGAGGGCCGCGAAGTACGCGTCCCGCGCGAACGGTCGCGGGTCGCCGTCAGCGGTGCGCATCCAGTCGATCTCGACGAGCACGTCCCGCACGAGGGGATCGCAGCCGTAGTCGGCAAGCGGCTCGCCACGAGTCCCGTTCACCTCCCAGCCGTCGAGGAGCCCGTCGCCGTCGGAGTCCGGATC
>CAYMRB010000157.1:0-19843 GCA_964392615.1 uncultured Planctomycetia bacterium
GATGCGGCGAGCACCGCCCGCTGTCCCGCCATCCGGCAACACCGTCAACGATCGAGTGAGGTGAGCCCTTCCCGGACAGCGAGCTTCGTCAGCTCGGCGACGCTGTAGATGCCGAGCTTGCTTGTCAGATTCTTGCGGTGCGTCTCCACCGTCTTGACGGCGATGCCGAGACGAAACGCCACGCTCTTCGCGGACAGCCCCTCCGCGAGCAGCTGGAGAACCTCCCGCTCCCGTGGAGTCAACACCGTGAGGGGCGAGGTCGTGGTCTCCGCGTCGCCTGCCTCTTCGTCGAGGTGAACATCCCCCAGCGTCGGGCTCAGGTAGGTCCGTCCGCCGACCACTGTCCGGACGGCGTCGCAGAGCTCCTCGATAGCACAGCTCTTCAGCAGGTAGCCGGACGCACCGGCCTCCAGCATGCGACGGACGAGCGGCCGCTCGGAATGAACCGACAGCGCGACCACGCGGACGTTCCCACCGTGATTGACGATCTGCCGCGTCGCGTCGATTCCGTTGAGCCCCGACATGCCGATGTCCATGACCGCGACGTCCGCTCGCCGCGTACGCGACAGCTCGATCGCCCGCCGACCGTCCGCGGCGTCGCCGACGACCGTGAACCCGTCCTGAGCCTCCAACAACGCCCGCAGCCCCGCTCGGACGATCGGATGATCGTCGACAACCAGGACACGAATAGGGGATCTGTTCATGGCAGCACGGTCCAGGGCGGCCGCACCAGCCTGACGACCGTCGTTCTCGAATCCCCACCGATAGCGCGAAGCCTTGGTATACCCGACAGAGAGCTCTGATCCAACCTTCGTTCAAGGCGACATCATGCCCCTTCTCCTCTTGCATCTTGGGCCGGCTTTCGCCACTCTTCCCGACAGGCGCCGGATCGACGCGTACATCCGGCGCGTGTTTCCGCTCGGGATCCCGTCTCACCGTTGGGGAACCGAGTCCATCGCATTCTGGAGGCTCCCATGTCTCTCTTCGCAGATCGCGTCGCCTCGTTGGGCACCGAAAACGCTTTCAAGGTCGGTGCTGATATCGCTCGAGCCCAAGCCGCCGGCGTCGATGTCGTCAAATTCAATCTCGGCGAGCCCGACTTCGACAGCGCCGAGCACATCAACCGTGCCGCCTGTGATGAGATCAGCGGGGGGAACTCACACTATTGCGATCCCCAGGGCCTGCTGCCCTTCCGGGAGTCCATCGCGCGCCACGCCGGCCGCATGCGTGGCATGGAGTTCAATCCCGATCAGGTCGTCGTCACGCCCGGCGCCAAGCCGCCGATCGGCTACACGCTGATGACCTACTGTAATGCGGGCGACGAGGTGGTCTATCCCAGCCCCGGGTTCCCGGTCTACGAGAGCTGGATTACGTACATCGGCGCCAAGCCGGTCCCTTTGCATCTCGAAGAGTCGAAGGAGTTCGCATTCACGGCGGAGGACCTGGCTCCGCTGCTCTCCGATCGCACCAAGGTCGTGATCATCAACTCGCCATCGAATCCGACCGGCGGCGTGCAGCCGAAGGAGTCGATCGCCGAAATCGCCGCGGTGATCCGCGAGAAATGCTCGGAGAGCGTGCGGGTCTATAGCGACGAGGTCTACGACCAGATCATCTTCGACGGACTGGCCCACAACTCGATCGTCAGCGAGCCGGGCATGGCCGAACGGACGATCGTCGTCAGCGGCCACTCCAAGGCCTTCGCGATGACCGGTTGGCGGCTGGGCTATGCGATCCTGCCCTGCGCCGAAGAGGCCGCTATCTTCAAGAACTTCAACATCAACCTCGTGTCCTGCGTGCCGCCGTTCATCCAGATGGCGGGCAAGGAGGCGCTCGACAGCCCGGAGACCCCCACCGTCGTATCGGCGATGGTCGCGGCGTTCGAGGAACGGCGCGGCTGGGTCGTCGACGCACTCAACGCGATCGACGGCGTCAGCTGCGCGATGCCTCACGGCGCGTTCTACGTCTTCCCGAACATCGGCCCGGCGCTCGAGTCGCTCGGTGTGATCGCCGCGTACGATGCGCTGCCGGCCGCACAGCGCGAGCAAACGACGCCCGCGACGTTGCTTCAGATGTTCCTGCTCTACGAGCATGGCGTCGCGACGATGGATCGCCGCAGCTTCGGAGCCATCGGCTGCGAGGGGCGGCACTATCTACGCCTGTCGATCGCGACCGACATGGACAGCCTGAAGGAGGGCGTCGACCGCATGAGGCGGGCCTTCGCCGACCGCGACGGCTTCGCGGCCTGGGTCGCCAAGGGCGAGAACCTCAGCTGACGCGATCGAGGTTGGCAGCCAGCCCGCCCTGACGGGCTGGCTGCGAATCGCTTGGCTAACCCTCGTCCTCCGACGACGGCGACAGCGCTTCACACGCCTCGAGAAGCGCGCGGCGCGTCGAGACCTCCGGGTACTCCGCGGCGAGCGCGCGGATCGGCTCGAGGCTCGATCGATCCGCGATGCGCTTCAACGCCGACGCCGCAGCGTGCCGCGTGTCGACGGCGTTCTCGAGATCGGCGACGACGTCGAGCAGCGGCCTCACCGCGCGACGGGAGCCGATCTCTCCCAACGCCCACGCCGCCGCTGCGCGCCAGCACGGCGTCAGGTCGTTGTGCAGAAACAGAACGCCCGGACCGAGCGGGTCGGGACGACCGGTGGCAGCCTCGGTCGGCTCATCGCGCACCGCGGCGATCAGCGTGTCGGTCGATCGTTCGTCGGCCAGATTGCCGAGAGCGCGCGCGACGTAGAAGCACACCCAGTGCTTCTTGGGAAGCTCCAACACGACCGGAATGCCCTTGTCGAAGACGCGAGGGATCGTCGTGGGCTGCCGGCTGTAGCGTTCGAACGCCGCTCGGATGCGCGGCTCGTACTCGCGATCGCGGCACACCAGCGACAGAGTCTGCGCGGCCCGGTTCTCCGGGCCCGGGTCGCCGCCCCAGGCCCGGTGCGTCAAGCGAATCGCGGCCTCGATCTTCGGCGCCTTGGTCGCGTTCTTGTCGCCGAGAATCGCGAGGCAGGTCTCCACGACCTGCGCTTCGAGACCGCAGCGACGAATGACTCGCCCCGTCAACGTCTCGTAGTCGTCGCTCGGCAGCAAGAGCGCACGGTCCGGATCGGTCGGCACCGATCGGATGAGATGCGGCACGATGCCACCCGCCCGCGTCGACCCCATCGCGTCGAGCGCTTCGATGATGAAGTAGTGCACGGGCGACGCGTGACACGCCATCAGCGCTTCGTGATCGCCGTACCAGTACGTGTAGCGAGGGTAGTCCTCGAGACCGGCGAACGCGCGCACGAGCGCGTCCTCGGCCGCGGGTGTGCCGATGCGCCCGAGCGCCTCCACCGCAGCCTCGGCGAGAAAGAGATTGGCCGTCTCCGCAACGTCGTTGCGGTCGATCGTCTCGGCCAGCATGACCACCGATGCCTCGTCACGCACGTATCCGAGTGAGCGAGTCGCCGCCTGCAGAGTGCGCGGGTTGACCGCGTCGAGAGAGTCGAATCGGGCTCCATCGCCGCGATGCCGCCCGCCGGAACGCCAGGCAGGGAACGGATTGACCTCCCGCTCGCGCGTCACGTACGAACGCAGAGCGGGACGTACTGCCGCACTGCCGACGTGACCGAGAGCCACCGCGGCACGGCGCGCGACGTCGCGATCGCCGCTGTCGAGACGCGCGATCAGATCGCGCTCGATCGCAACCCAGCTCGTGCCTGCGAACCACTCGCTCCAGCTCGCGGCCTGCCGCTCGCGCGCGGCCTCCGTGCCGAACGCGTCGAACGGCTCGGCGTGTCCGGTGAGATTCTCGATCGCGATGGCCGCAGCGCAACCGACCAGCGGATCGTAGTCGGTCAACGCGTCGAGAAGCGTTGGCACCGACGCGCGCGTACCGCAAACCGCGAGCGCCATCGCTGCGGCGACGCGAACCTCGCGCGAGCCGTGCTGGAGGCACTCGGCCAACGCCGGTGCCGCCGTCGGGTCTCGGAAGATCGCCAGTCTCTGCGCGGCCGAGATCCGCGCTGCGGTCACGTCCTCGTCCTCGTCCTCGTCCTCATCCTCATCATCGTCGGAGGGCTCGCCATCGTCGCCGCGCAGCTGTCGGATCAACGCGTCGACTTCCTGCGCGCCCGTCGCCAGCGGATCGTCCACCTCGCCATGGCGGTTGATACCGGCGACCTCGCGATAGCGGTCGAACTGCAGCTCCATCAGGCCGGTGACGGCGGCGTTGTTGCCGCGGAAGCGATGCGGGTCTCCCTGACCGAGAAGCTTCAGCGGCTCGGTGCGCAACGCCAGCGGCGTGTAGCCAGATCCGGACGGCGCGGCGCGGCGCGGATTGTGACAGCCAACGCAGCCGCGACGCTCGCCAGGGCGTACCGAGATCCACGACATCTCGTTGAGCTCCGAGCGCCCCTCCGCGTCGACCGCCTGAAACGCGATCGGCGTGTTCGCGGGCACCTCCACGGCGAACGATCCATCGGGCGCCAGGGGCACCGTGCCGAGCTCGATCGTCTCATTGCCCGCGTGCACGATGTACGAGTGGGACGAGCGCGTGGTCAGCCCCTTGCCGGCGATCACTCGGACAGCCCGCACGTGCGGCCACCCCGCGCGCGTGTTCTTCGTGTAACGCACGTTCTGGCAATAGAACACCCCGGTGGTGTCGACCCTGTCGTCGGTCGCAGGGTCGACCTTCTCGGCGATCACTGGAGGTCGCGTCCGGGCGCCGAGGAAGACCGGCGAGTGCAGCTCCCCCTCCGCAGTCTCGTGGATGATGACGGCCTGCGGCGGACGAGTGTTCGGATCGATGACGCCGATCCGCCGGTAGCCGAACTCCTGAACGACGCGCTTCTTTCCACCCGAAACCAGCTCCACCGGCACGGTATTGCCGATCGTCGCCAGCAGCCGTCCATCGGGAAGCGCTGCGACATCGCCCGCGGCCATGCGGAAGTGCTCGAGGCTCACGGACCGCGCTCCGAGGTGTCCGACCGTGATGCCGGCCGAGGACAGGAAGGCGACGCGACCGTCGGGCATCGGCGCTGGGCTACCGCACACGAAGGCCCGCAGCCGTCCGCCGTACTCGGGACCGACATGGAGCCCGAACTCGGTCGTGCCGTTCGTGCCGTCCGGGTGAATCGCGTGCAGGATCGTCTCGACCTTGCCGCGATCGAAGAAGTTGTCGGAGCGAATGAAGATGATTCGACCGTCGGCCAGGACCTCCGGCTCGTTGTCAAAGATGATGGTGTGTGTCAGCGGACGCACCTGACCGCCATCCCCATCCATCACGAAGAGCGCCCGCGATGGCGGGTTGTGGTACTCCTCGAACGTTCCGATTCGCGTCGACGTGAACACGATGCGCCCGTCGGGAAGCTCCGCCGGGTCGATGTCGTGAAACGGCCCGGTCGTCAGTCGTCGCGGCGGGCCACCGTCGGCGGGAACGCGGTAGATGTGGAAGAACGGCTCATCGTTCAGGGCCATCGACACGAGGACGGACGCGCCGTCGAACGAGACGCTGGGCGATCCGAGCGCGCCTTTGCCGGCATCGACCAACGGACGCGGCTCGACTCCCGGCCGGGCCGGCTCGAGCACGTAGAGTCGACGGCCGACCTTCATCGGCGCGGGCAGGTCGTGCTCGGGAAAGCCGCGCGACTTGCGCGGGTTGAAGATCGTGACGGACAGGCTGTCCGCCGCGGTGCCGGTCGGCCCGGAAGGGCGATACAGGCTGCAGTCATCGCCGACGAAGACGATCGCCCGCGGCCATGCGAAGTCCGCGGGGACCGGGACCTCGACGACCGGGCCCGTCCAGCCCTCTCGTGCGGCGCGCGCGAGCACTTGCTTCCCCGCCTGATGGACCTTGCCGATCGGCGCCCCGGCGGGCTGGACCGCACCGATCGCGACGCGTCCCCACGGCGCCGCGCCGAACGCGCCCAGGATCTGCGCGGGCACCCAGCGCGAGTCGTCGAAGCTCGGCTGCTCCCAATGCAGGCGCTCCTGATCGCTACACTTCCAGGACCCGTCGGTGGCGAGGACGAGCTCGGCACCCCCCTTCAGCCTCACGACCATCTTCGCGAGCAGGCCGGCCGGCCCGGGAAGCGTGTTCACGGCTTCTACAGCCAACACGTTTCTACCGGGCTTGAGTAGCCTCGCGACGTCGAAGTGCTGCGGACGCCCCCACGCGTTGTTGTTGACATCGCACTCGCCGACAGCGTGACCGTTGAGGTAGAGCGCCCACAGATTGTCGCAGGTGATGGCGACGCTGGCCGATTCCACCTCGGCCGCGGCCGGCAGCGTCAGCGGCACACGGAAGTAGGTGACGCTCGCGGGAAAAGACGCCAACGTCACGCCGGCGCCGAAGGAACGCCAGACCCAGCTCGCGCCGTTGAAATCGATCGCTTGTTCACGAGCGTTCGCCGCGCTGCACGCGACGACCGCGACGAGGGCCGCAACCCAACACGATCGTGCCGTTCTCAACGTGATTCTCCGACTGTCCGGGGCGATGGCTCACCGGACCGACGCCGTATCGGCCGGTGCAGCTCACTGTATCATGCGAGAACGACACGCGACCACAGCTCCCGCGGGACCGGGCGACGGATTGTGCCGCCGCCGCGAGGAACTGCGCAGAAACGACTACGGGCAGGTCTCGACCTCGCAGCCGAGTGCCGAGTCAGCCGGGTCGGTGCTCCGGGCGCACTCCGGGAACGGTGCCGGAATCGCCGGGCCGCCGGTGAAGTTGAAGTTCAGCGTGTAGATCGCGTCGCCGACCTGGCCGATGACGTTGCCATCGCCGTTGGAGTCGCAAGCGGCCATGCAGCTAGGCACCGGTCCGCCGGTGAAGTTGAAGTTCAACACGAAGATCGCATCGCCGACCTGACCGATGACGTTGCCGTCGCCGTTGCAGTCGCCGCGCAGGAACCCGAGCCCTTCCGGCTGTGGCTCGCTGTCGATCCCGTTCTCCATCACATCGCGGATCTCGTCCTCGGCGAGCTCCTCGTCCCACAGCCCGACGTCGTCGATGTTCCCCGCAAACCGGAACTGGTCGCCGAGGTCGGCGCCGGCGCCGATGTGTAGATCGCGCGCCATGTTCGGCGCGTAGCCGTCCAGGTCGGTCGCCGCGACCTCGATCGCGTCGACGTAGAGCCGCTTGGCGTTCGTCTCGCTGTCGAACGTGATCGCCACGTGCTGCCAGACATCGACCGCGACGGGAGGGCCGGCCAGATTCCCCCACAGCAACCCGGGCCCTTGGCCGGTCCAGAACGCCCAATTGCCGGCCGCGTCGTTGTAGAGGATATAGCCCTGCGTCTCCGCGCCAGCGTTGACGTCCTGGCGACTCGTGATGACCGACTGATAGCCGGCCGTCTGCGTCGGTCGCACCCACGCCGTCACGGTGAAGCTCGCCGGATTCAGCTCGGCATCATAGGGCACGTCGACGGACGCCCCTTGGAAGAGAATCGACGTACCGGTCTCTTCGTTCGCGCCGGGTTCGCCGACCGTCCAGGGCGGCGCCGGAGGAGACCCGTCGTGGCCGTTGCCGGTCGCGTCCTCCACCGAGCCGGTCCCGGTGGTTCCGGCGGGCTCGTCCAGCGGCCAGTGGGCGACGATGCCGTCCGGAACCGAGATCGCCCCCTCATCGAGAACTTGAAGCACCTCGTCCTCGCCGAGCGCGATGTCCCACAGCGCGGCGTCGTCGATGCTGCCGCCGAACGGATACTGCGTGCCGAGGTCGCCGCCCGCGCCGATGTGAAGGTCGCGCAGCGCGTTCGGCGTGTATTGCTGAGAGCCGTCGGTCGTCGGCACTCCGTCGATCCAGATCGTCTTCGTGCTGGTGTCCGCATCGAAGCTGATCGCCAGATGCGTCCACACGCCGGGAGAGACCGGGCCGCCGACGAGGGGGTCCCACGCCCCTGGACGCCCGGTCCAGAAGCTCCAATTGCCGGCGGGGTCCGCGTAGAGGATGTAGCCCGCCAACCCGGGTGCCGCATCGTGACGACTGGTGACAACGGACTGATGCTGCGCGATGGCGTCGAGCCGCGCCCACGCGCAGAAGGTGAAGCTCTCCGGATTGAGCTCCGGATCGTACGGCACGTGGATCGCTCCGCCGCGGAACTCGGCGGCCGTGTCCGTCTCCGACGGCGCGCCCTCGACCTCGAAGACCACCGGGGATTCGGCAGGCACGACAGCCGTTCCATGGTGAAAGGCCGACGGCCCGGAATCCTCGATGCCCGCCGGCTCAGCGGCGGTGTCGGTTTCGTCGAGCGTCCAGTGCGCGATCAGGTCCGCGCGCGACGGACTTCCGCTGACCCAAAGCACGCCCACGACTACGACCACCGCGCGAACTGACCAATGCAAGCTCCGCATGACACACCTCGTCGTACAGACCGCGTAGAACTCCGTGAGGAACCGACCCCGCCACGAGACGAACCTATCGTAGCAGGTGTGAGGACGATGTGTCAGCCGTCACCGCGGCGAACCGCCGTCGCGGCGGCGTCGATCTCGCCATCGCACGAGAAATCGTCACACGTCACGTGCCCCCAGCCGGAGCGGCTGGCGTCCACGATGCGCAGAACGAGCGGCCTGCCGATCCACGCCCTGGCGTCCCAACGCACGCGGCGCAGCGCCGGCCCGCCCTGACCGCTCGCCTTCCGCACCTCTTTGCCGTCGAGCGTACAAAGCGCGACCCGCGTCGACTCCGTCGCGCCACCGCCGACGAGGAACGAGATCGGAGCGCTTCGCAGGACGAACACGGGCGACTCGATGACGCCGGTGAATCGGTCGTCGCCCGTGTCGCGGTCCGTACGATTGCCGGTGAACACGAGGAAGCGCTTCTGCTTGTTGAACGGCTGATGGCGATGGTTCGGAAGACCGACGCGATCCGTCACGACAGCGCCGAACTCGCCTTCGACGACCTTCCAGTCCTGCAGGTCGCCGATCTCGAAATCGAAACGCAGCTTGCCGACCGGCGCCGCGCGATCCCAGACGACCGGCGGCCGGGAAGGACGCCCCCGAGGGCTTCCCCCGTCACGACGGGCGGCATCCGGACGCCACAATCCTGGACGTCGCGGCCCGTCGTCGAAGAAGCGCGCGCCGGAACCGATGCGATCGTAGTCGCCGAGGTCCTCGCGAGCCTTCTCGACCAGCTGCGACAACCGTGACACGACCTCCGGGTGCTCACTCGACACATCACGCCGTTCGCCCGGATCCGCGGCGAGATCGTGAAGCCGCGGCGCCGGCACGCCGCTGCCGTGAAACCGGCCGCTCCAGCCGACCCACTTCGGGAACTCCGGCCGCGGCAGAATCAGCTTCCAGCGTCCGCTGCGCACGGCTTGCAGGTGCGTGAACGCGTAGTAGTAGAACGCTTCTCGCCGCTCGGCCTGCGTCGACGACGCTGCTCCTGTGATCAGGGAGGCGATATCGCGCCCGTCGAGCTTCCGGTCGGTCGGCAGTTCCGCACCTGCGAGGTTCGCGAGCGTCGGAAGCAGATCGATCGTCGCCGCGACCTCGCCGCAGACCCCGCCGGCCGGAATCCTGCCGGGCCAGCGCATGACACACGGCACGCGAAGGCCGCCTTCCCACGTCAACATCTTGTAGCCGCGCAGCGGCAACGCCGTTCCCGAGTGCTCCGCCGGGATGAACGGTCGGCCGCCCGGCTGGTTGCCGCGCGTGGTCTCGATCCACGGGCCGTTGTCCGACGTGAAGATCACCAGTGTCGATGCGTCGAGGTCGAGGTCCTCGAGCGCCGCGAGAATCGCGCCGGTCGACGCGTCGATCTCCTCGATCGCATCGCCGTACGGCCCGTACTTGCTGCGTCCCCGGAACTTCTCGCTCGCGCCGAGCGGGATGTGTGGCATGTTGTGCGCGAGATACACGAAGAACGGGCGATCGCGGTGCTCGCGGATGAAGCGGATCGTCTCGCGCGTGTAGTCGGCCGTGATGCCGTCCCAGCTGTCGATGGCCGGCTTCACGACCTCGCGATTGCGCAAGAGCGGGCTGCGGAACTTGTGGTCCTCGACGCGCACGGTGAAGCCGTTGTAGAGCGGCGTGCCGTAGAAGTGGTCGAAGCCCTGCCCGTTCGGCATCGTCGACGGATCCCACCCGCCGTCCTTCGCCCGGAGCCCGAGGTGCCATTTGCCGATCGCGGCCGTCGCATAGCCGCGACCGCGTAGCAGCTCGGCGATCGTGATCTCTTCGGAGTGCAGGATCGTGTGCTGGTGCTTGCGATTGCCCGGCTCCGCGACGCGGATCGGATAGCAGCCGGTCATCAAGGCCGCGCGGCTCGGCCCGCAGACGGCCTGCGCGTAGAAGCTCGTGAAGCGCACGCCCTCGCGTGCCATGCGGTCGATGTGCGGCGTGCGGATCTTCGTCGCGCCGAAGCAGCCGAGGTCGGCCCAGCCCTGGTCGTCAGTGAAGATCAGGACGACGTTGGGCGGGCGCTCCGCAGCAGCGCTCGCCGTGGTCGCCACGAGCAGAGCCCACAAGAGAACGACCTTCCTGGTACTCATACGGACTCCTCCACGGTCAGCAGTCGGGATACTCCTCGCAGCCGAGATCGCCGCGCGACCCCGGCGCGTC
Organism: uncultured Planctomycetia bacterium; assembly: GCA_964392615.1. Classification (GTDB taxonomy): domain Bacteria; phylum Planctomycetota; class UBA8108; order UBA8108; family UBA8108; genus CAYMRB01. Next base: position 10,549 of record CAYMRB010000157.1, read on the forward strand.
GCTATCCGGGCCGCACGGAGCTGGCGGCACGCCGGGTTCCGCGGGAGGCGCGCCCCCCTGGAACAGGAAGCCCAGCAGAGAGATACCGTCCGAGATGTTCACGGCGCCGTCGTTGTCCGTATCCGCAGATTCCAGACAGGCAGGCGGCGGTCCGCCCTGAAACAGGAAGCCGAGCGTGAACACCGCATCGGAGAGATTCACGTCGCCGTCGGCATTGCTGTCGCCGCGGTGGAACCGCGTTCGGTCGATCGGCCGGGCCTCCTGATTCTCGAACGTTCGACTGAAACCGCTGTCCGGTTCGGTCAGCCGCACGGTGTATCGGCCCGGCGCGAAGACATGCGGCCTGAAGCGCGTCCCCTGAATGCGCAGGGAGTACACGGTCTCGCCGCTCGCCTCGTCGATCACCGTGACGACCGGATCCTCGACGCCATCGCTGTCGACCTCCGGAAGAAACGCCACCGGCTCGCGCCCGTAGTTGTCCTCCTGGCGCACCGTGATCGGCCACCCCTCGAACTGGCCGCCGGTCGAGGGATCTCCGGGCACGGCATAGCGCGGCCAGTTCTCGAAGGTGATCGTGCGGTCGGTCTTGTCGAAGCGAACGACGCCGTAGCCGCCGGCTCGATCGTGCAGGCCGAGCGGTGCGCGGTGCGTCGTCACGCCCTCGTAGAACGCGGCCGGATTGGCCACCGCGCTGACAGTGACTCGATTGCCGAACCCGTCCACGAACGGACCGAGGACGGGACGGACGCGCGCAGCGACGCCCCCCGCAGGATTGGCCGGATCGAAAGCGCGCGGGAAGAAGTTCGCCGCGCACGGCACGCAGAAGGTGTGGTTCGAATCTCCGAACGCGTCGAGGCCGTGATGCGCCGTGACGGAGAGATGCTGGTCGCCACAGATATGCGGGGCGAAAGCTTTGCGCAGACGCGCGATCGCGCGAACGCGGCCGGAGTACGGCCAACCGCCCGAGTCGTAGTCGAAGTAGCGGCGGAAGTAGTTCTCGCCCGTATGCGTCGGTACGCTCGCGAACATCGTCTGCGAGAGCGCCGCCTTCATGTCGGCACCGCGCCAGTCCTCGATCCACGCGTCGAGGAAGTCGAGCTGACGCGCCCCGAGCAGGTTCATTCCGGGAGGATCGACAACCGCCGGATCCGGAAGCGGCTGAGCAGCTCCGGGGACCGGATCCGGCATGCCGGGCTGGCCCCGGAATCCGTTCTTGAACTTCCTGTCCTCGAGCACCGCGAAGCTGATGCGTCCGTAGCGCAGGTGGCTGTAGTAGACGCCGATGCCCTGCTCGACCGGCGTCGGATCGAAGGGATCGGGAAGATGGCTCGTCTGCGTGCGCTCGACCATGCGCACGAAGCGCGCCGGCCGCACATAGCCGCCCCGCTCCTGCTCGCCGATCGCGCGTCCCCCCTGACCCCAGAGGTTCCCCTGGTAGACGTCGTGGTCATCCGGCAGGCAGACGCACGGTATGTCCCGCGCCAACTCGGCGAAGGTCCAGCACCAGAAGAACCACTTGTAGAGGTAGTCGATCTCGCGCGTGCGCGCATCGCTATGGTCCGCTCGGGTCGGACTGCTGCCCTCGTAGATCTGGTCCCCGGCGAAGAAGAGCAGGTCGGGCTCGTGAGCTGCCATCCCTGCCGTGAGATCCGGGTGCGGGAAGATGACGTAATCGGGGCTCCACAGGACAGAGTTGCCGGAGTCGACCCCTTGGTTCCCTTGGCCCCGCTTGATCACGTGGGTCAAGCCCGTGGTGCCGGCCAGGACGATGCTGCGCTTCGCGATCGGGTCGCGGCGCACCGTGCCCTCCCACGTGTGCGTGGCGATCGAGTCATCCGCCGCGGTCAGATCGACCTTGACGCGATACGGCACGTCGCGACCGCTGTCCCACGCCTCGACGCGGAACGTCGCCGTGAAGCCGACCGGGTCGATCGGCGCCGTGGCCACGCTCTCCCATGCGCCGCCGACGTCGATCTCGAGCTCGGCGCTCGTCGCCTCGTCGCTAGAGATCGGCGTCAGCTGAGCGGTCAGCTTGAGGATCCCGTCGCTCAAGGTGTGCTGCGCGCAGACGATCGGGCCGAAGCGGTCCGAGTCACTGCGGTCGAGCTTGCTGCCGGACGCCCGCCAATCGTCGAACCAGAACCTGCCCGGCGCTCCGCCCGTTCCCGGATGCGACACGAGGCCGACGTTGCCGATGAGCCGGACGGGCGGGACGTCGCGCAGCATGGCCGAGCTGAGCACGTCTCCCGTGTCGACATCCCGCACCTCGAGCTCGAGGCGGTAGTTCGGACCGATGAATGTGCAGCTGAGCGCGAGATCGACCTCGGTCTCGCTGACTCCCGGCGCGTCCCCGGCGACGACGATCGGCTGCCCGAGCCGAGCGTTGTCGCGGAAGACGGCTCGCAACGCGCCGTCGACGCCGGCGAAGATTCCCCCGTCCTGGCCGGGACTGTGGTGGACGAGAGCGGCGCCCCGGACATCGAGTCGCTGGCCGGCACCGACGAGGAAGCCCGCCAGGACGTCCGCGTTGAACGCTCCGGCGACGGGCCTCCCGGTCCGCACGCTCATGGCGAAATTCGCCGGCGTCTCGGCGAGTCGCGCGCTGAGGAGGTGCACGGTGCGCATCGGCTTGGCGACGAGCGCGGTGCGACACTCCAGCCGCCCGCTGCGCGTTTGCCAGTCCTGCAGTCGGTTGGCCCACAGCTCGGCGCCGACCCAGATGCGGTTCCGAGCTCCCGACCAGTCGATCGAGAGCTCCTCCGCCGGTAGCACGCCCGGGTAGGCGTTCAGCGAGACACGGTCGACGCCGAAAAAGCGGGTCTCCGGGCTCGGTGTACCGCGGAACCGAATGCCGACGCGCCTGCCGGCGTGCTCGTCGAGATCGCCGAAGTAGCTCACCAGCTGGAAGGACCGCCAGCTGGCGCGGACTGCGGGCGCGAGCTCGAAGACGCGACTCGCCACGGGAACGCGCTCGCCGGGTTCACCCTCGACCCAGAGCTCGACGGTCATCGAGGCGGGCAGCCCTTCGAAGCGACTGGCGTCGAATCGCAGACTGAACGCATCGCCGACCGCGATCGTGTGCTCGGTCAATTGGTATAGCGTCGCGTCGTCCTCGACCGCGAAGCGCCAATCGCCATTGCGTGCGGCCGTCTCCCAGTGAACGACCCGCGCGTCGCCGGTGGCGCTCCAGCCCGGTACGGATGGATCGGGAAGCGCTTGAACGTCGTCGCCTCGGTTGATCTCGGCGCCCGGGTTGGTCACGTCGATCGAGACCGGCGGATCGCCAAGCGGCGGAGGTGGCGGCGGCGGCGGCGGCGGCGGCAGAGGCTCCTCGCGCCGGATCGAGAAGTCGAACCAGGTGAAGCTGTCGCTCCCGGCATTGCCGTCCGGCCCGACGCCGACGTAGACGACGTCGCCGACCTCACACTCGCCGAGCGAGACGTCGAAGCTGTGCGCCGCGCCGTCCTTCGGTATCTGCGCGTCGAGAGCCGCCGGCGAGTCGTTGACGTGAACGAACACGCGCAGCGGTGTGCCGCTCGCATTCGTGGCTCCGATCGAGCTCATCGCGATGGAGTACGCGTCCGCGCCGTCGTCGGCCTGGATCTCGTAGGCCGCGATCACGTAGCGGTCGACCGCGTTGCCGACGCCGCCGTTCTGGGACGAGCCGAGCCCGGGATGTCCCCCACCCGTAGCTTGCAGGCGCAGATAGCCGGACGGTTGGTTGTTTCCGTTCGTGCCGTCGCCATCCGCGGTCCACTGGAGATTCGTTCCGGACCAGACGAGCGGCCGGTAGTGCGACGCAGTGCCGACGGGATGGGACGCACCGCTTCCGGCGCTCGTTCCGGGCCGCCAGCCCTCAGGAGCATTCCAGTAGTAGCCCCAGCCCGTCCCGAGCGCGGCCATGTCGGCCGTGTCGACGCCAGCGCTCGCGCCGACCGCGAAGTCGCCGCGCAGGCTGGCGACGATCTCCGCGCGGGCCGGGGTGAGGTCGAGAAGGCCGAACGCAACGACGAGGACCGGCAGAACGGAACGTGTGAGCATCGAGTCGAGCCTGTTCGTGAGCGGAAGCGGCTACGGTCGCGGATTCGCCCAATGCAACCTGAGCTCCAGTCTGCCACACGCGCGCGCCGGGAGCGCCGACGTTCTGCCGCACGGGAGACCTTGGCAGCCCCGTCACGCCGTCAGGGCTCCTTCTTCGCGAACCGAAATCCCGCCATGTCCGCCCGCGGGTTGGCGAGCATGCGCCGCTTCCCGGTCTCGATCGCTTCGAGCATCGCGCGGTAGTCGACGTCCGAGGTGTCGGCGAAGAGCGGCGGCCGCTTGCCGTTTCGCGGTGTCGTGATCCCGCGCCCGCCCGCGTCCTCCGCCAGATGCGCGGTCAGCGCTGCACTCAGGTGCGGCCGCGAGAAGTCGATCCACGCCATTCGGCCGTCCCAGATGGCGCCGAAATCGTTCGGATGGGGGAACTTCCCGTGGCACGACGCACAGCGCTTCCGATACACGCCGAGGAAGTCGCGGGCGAACCAGGAGGACTCGCGGCCGGTGTCGCTGTCGGTGCACAGATCGCGGCGTCCGGGAGAACGCGAGCGGCTATGAGCGTACGTGTCGTAGTACGGCACGTTCGCGTCGATCCACACGTAGATGCGCTGCCGATCCGCGAGCGGCATCAGCTGGCCGCAATGATCGGTGTCGACGTAGTCGAGCAGTCGGCTCGCGTGGGACCCCGTCCACAGCGGCTGGTTGATGCCGGTCGGCGTGCGCAGAAGCCAGAAGAAGTGCACGAGCGGCTTGCCCTTGCCCTTCTCCGACGCGAGCATCTCGCCCGACTGCATATCGTGCTGACGATACGAACGGCTGCGACCGAGCAGGTTGTCGTACGCGACGCTGAACAGACGCGTCTTGTCTCCCGAGAGGCTGATTCCGCCGTCGGGATTCGCTCCGTCATGACAGCTGACGCAGTACTTGTCGAGCACCGGCTGCACCACGGTCGGGAAGTGCACGAGGCCGTCGTTGCCCCACGGCTCCCGCTTCAAGTCCACCGGCGAACTGCGACCGGCGATCGGCATGTGCTGATTCGGCGGCGCCTCCTGACGCGGCTCATGGCAGCCGACACAGGCGACGATCTGTCCCGGCATGATCTGCGTCCCGGACGTCATGCGGTGAAGCTCTCGCCCCTCCGAGTCGAGCACCTGGAAGTAGAGCTCACGCAGCGCCGGCGCCTTGAAGTGAGCCGAGCCGTCAGCCGCGATCGGCGCCGTACCCCATGAGCGCTTCGCGTAGTACGTTCCGTAGCTCATGACCGGCGATTGGTCGTACGCACGGGAGACGAGGTCCTCGGACTTCCGCACCTGCTCCATGACGCGAATCGAGTGGGCGCGCCCGGGCTCCACACCCTTCATGCCACGGTACACGTCCATGAGCAGATACGTGCCGTACTGCACGTCTTTGCCCCTGGTCTCGGACACCGCCGGTACGATGGGCGGAGGCCGCTGCGGGCGCAAGGGAAGCGGGCCATGGCAACACATCGCCGGATCCTCGTAGACGAGGCGCTTGTTGTCGTCCACGTCGAGGACGAAGATCCGATACCGGTTGACACCGCCACCGTAGGCGACGAGGAATTGCGACTCGGTCAGCGGAAAAGGATCGCGGTACGACCACTCGTACGAACGGTCACCGATCTCGGGGAACTCTCCCGTGATCCACACGAAGCCGTTGCCGCGCGGCGCTTCCGGACCGAATCGCGTCGTGATGAGCCCGATCGCACCGTGCGGCCATCCGTGGTGCGGGGCGAAGGTCGCGACGATGGTATCCACGTGGCCGGGAAGCGGTCGCGCCTGCCAGAAGGTGCCGACGTCGCGGATCGTATTTCCGAAGTAGAGCTGATACCCCGTGCCGTCGGGATTCTGCGTCCACAGGCTCTGCCGATACGTCAAGTCGCGGTCGACGTACTCCCAACGCGTGAACAGCACGCGGCCGTCGGGAAGCACCTGCGGGCTGAAATCCGCGAGCGTGTTCATGCTGACACAACGGATGTCGGATCCGTCGGACGCCATGCTGTGCAGATTCGACGCCGGTCCCGGCTGGCACACCGTGAACCCGCCGCGTCGCGTCGACACGAACGTGACGTCGCCGTCGGGCAGGAGCACAGGGCTGATGTCGTGAAACGGACCATCGGTCAATCGGCGCAGTTCGCTGCCGTCGACGCCGATGCGCCAGATGTGCCAATACCGCTCTCCCTTGCCACGATACGAGAAGTAGAGCGTGCGCGCATCGTACGACGCGTTCATGTCGTAGATGCAGCCGTCCGGATCGCTGAAGATCGTCGTCGCTGTGCCGTCCTTCGTCGCGGGGTCGAAGATCCGAATGCTACAACCGGGACGACTCGGCCGCGCTTGCCAGATGTCGCAACTGACGGCATTCGGCCGGCTCAGAGGGTATCGAGTGAAGAACGCGAACGGTGGCACCTTGAGCTCGTCGAGAGAGCGACGCGAACGCTCACGCGAGAGCGGTGCTCGCAGCGGAATCTCTCTCGCCTCGCCGCCAGTGCGAACCCAGAGTCGACGGTAACGCCCGGCGCGCTGCCAGCTGCGCAGCCCGAACGTTCCGGCCTTCAACGCTCGCCTCCCGTCGTCGTGCCGCACGACGCTCTTGCCGCCGACCAAGACCTCGAGCGACGTCGCGGTCATGCGCACGACCATGGGAATCCAGCGATTCGTCGGCACCGCGCACGGCACGTCGCGGATGAGCTCGAAGTCGTGCCGGTGACGACCGAGACGCAGAACCTGCCGACCGGCATCGAGGGCGACCTCGTACCCGACGAACGCGTCGGCGCCCGTCCCCGCCTCGCGGACCTTGACGATCAGACCGACGCTGCCGCCTCGCTTGTCGGGAAGGAGGATCTCGACGCCGACCTCGCCGGTTGCCAGCGGCGGCTCCGAGCTCACGAGCTTCGGACCGGGCCAGGGATCGACCTCGACCTCGCCGTTCTTCACGCGCCAGGTGCCGCCGTGCTGATCGAAGCCCTGCACGGAAGACGACGGCACCAGAAGGGGGCGGTCGAATCGCGCCGGCAGCTTGCGAACGCTCGCCGGCGGCGAGCGCGGTTCGGAAGGACCGGGGGCTGCTGATGCCACGACCGCGCTGAGCAGCACGGCGCCAACGGTCGCGAGGACGTTCACCATGAACCTCTCTTCTGTCGAGCCGATACGGAATGCCGGATGTCAGGATCCAGTCGCTGCCGTCGCAAGTCAACGAGAAGGCGATGCATCCCAGCGTGTCGCACTCACCCGCGCAAGCCGCCGAAATACAGGCCGGCGAGCGTCAACGCCATGCCGGCGAGCTGCCAGCCGGAGAGCTGCTCGCCGAAGAACAACGCCGACCAGACCATCGCGAGCACTGGCTGCAGTAGCAGGATCAGACCGGCACGCGACGCGGGGATCTCGCGCAGCGAGCTGCTGATCGCCACCCAGCCGGCCGCTTGAGCCGTCAGGCCCAGGAGCGCGACCTTTGCCAGCCCGACGCCATCGACCGGAAGCAGTCGCCCATCCTCGATCAGGGCCGTCGGCCCGAGGAATACCGCCGAGAACACCGCGCTGAACGCCATGAACGTGACGGGATCAGGAGCGGCCGGCCCCGGAGTGCGGGCCGTGCTCACCGACAGTTTCACCGCGACAACGAACAATCCGTACGCGACGCCGGTCGCGAGCCCGAGACACACACCGACCACGTAGGCACGGTGAAACTCGACGCCATCTCCGACGAGCCCGACCAGGAGCACAATGCCGATCATCGCGGCAATCGTCGCCGGCCAGAAGCGGCGAGACAGGACCTCCCGAAAGACGACGAAGCCGAGGAGCGCCGTCCAGAACACCTGCGTGTTGCCGAGAATCGTCGCCATCCCGGCACCGCAGCCGTAGATCGCGTGATGCCACGTATAGAGATCGAGAGCGAATAGAAAGCCGGTCAAGACCGACCACGCCAGCGCTCGCCGCGACAGAAACAGCGGCCGGCCGGTCAACCGCGCCCACGCGAACAGGAAGCCGGCTCCGATGATCGTCCGGCAGAACCCGATCCCGGTCGGCCCGACGGAGTCCTTCCCGACCCACTTGGCGAGAATGGGTGCGAAGCTGATCAGAACGGCGCCGAGCAGCAGTCGGACGAGTGGAGACAGACGCTGTGACAAGAAGGAGGTCCCGGAGGAGCAGTCCGTTGAAAAAGGGCGCCGAGTGCGAGGGCGAGATATTTCGGAATGCGAGTCCGCCCCGGCAGCCTCGGGCTCAGTTGAAGACGCTCTGATACTGCTGCCGCTCGCCGACGGAGAGGATCGGAATCAGATACAACACGAGCGACTGCTCGTCCGGCCCGGTCAGCTCGTACGTGCCCTCGGGGAGCACCTGATCCTTCGGACCGCTGAAGATCAGATTGAACGGGATGCGCATGCCGGGCGCCGGAGGCTCCGACGCGAGAACGTCGATCTCGGTCAGCTCGAGCTCGATCCCGCCGGGAACGCCTTCGACAGGGGCCCGCATCGTCGCGTTCAGAAGAGGCTGGAAGCTCTCGGCAGTCAACGGATCGGACATTGCGCTCGCCTTCGTTCGCTCGTGGTGTATCAAGCCTCTCGGCTGCGAACCGTGGAGCCCAACTTACTCGCTGACCTTGACACGCGACAACCCCGTCTCGAGAATCGGCCGCCGGACACGGGGAGTGACGTCGCGAATGTCCGGAGACATCGAACTGCGCCCGATCACCGACGCCGACCGGGAACTGCTCCTGCGGATCTACGCGAGCACTCGCGCCGACGAGCTGACGCTCGCGCCGTGGACCGACGAGCAGAAGCGTGTGTTCCTGCTCTCGCAATTCGAGATGCAACACTCGCACTACGTCGCGAGCTACCCCGGCGCGAGCTTCGACGTCGTTCTCGTCGACGGAGAGCCCGCGGGTCGCCTCTACGCCCATCGACGCGCTGACGAGATTCGCATCGTCGACATCGCGTTGCTTCCGGGGCATCGGGGCCGCGGCATCGGAGGTCGATTGCTCGCTGCGCTGATCGACGAAGCCGAGCGCGCGTCGAGAACGCTCACCGTTCACGTGCTACGCGGCAATCCGGCGCGGCGTCTCTACGAGCGCCTGGGCTTCCGACAAACGCGCGACGACGGCGTGTACGATCTGATGGAACGTGCGATCGAACACGATACGCGATCTCCGGATTCGCCTCCCGGGCGCTAGAGCTTGTCTCGGAAGGACGCTCGACGCAGCTGAGGGCTTTCCAGCGCTCCATTAGGGCCCGGCGATCGGC
>CAYMRB010000158.1:0-19166 GCA_964392615.1 uncultured Planctomycetia bacterium
GGCCGTGTCGCCCCCCTGCGGCGCGAGCCAGATCTTCTTCGCACCGTTGCGATCGACCGTGCTGCCGATGTCGATCACGACTCGATCACCGCGCCGGTGGCGGACCTCGCACGTCAGCCTCGGCGTCGCGAGGCCGCTCTCGGCGAGCACCGCCGCATCGGCGCGATAGCCGTCGAAGAACTCCTCGACCCGCCAGGCCTGCAGACTGTCGAGCAGATCCTCGGTCCGCTCGCGATCGGCGAGGGTGCCCGCGAGCGCGTTCTCGCCGGCGAAACGCCAGTGCTCGGCGCCCTGCGGGCGGACGAGCTCCTTCGCCACATCGTCGCGACCGCGCACCGCGAAGTACGTCGCGTCGAGCGCGGAGATCGGCACGATCGCGCGCGAGCGCAGATCGTTCACGTCGACGCGGAACGCTTCGCGCACCTTCGCGCGCGTGACGATGCACTTGCCGTCGACCTCGGCGTAAAGATCGCGCTCGATGTTCGGATGCGAGTTACCGATCGCGACCACATGCGATGCACCGGTGCGCGTCGAGAAGCGGAACTTCGTCTCCGGCACGTCCGGAATCGCCTCGATGAGCCCCGCGCTCTCCGCGGGGATCTCGGCGACCATGACCATGTCGACAATCGACCAGAGCAACCCTTGAATTCGCGGCAAGAAGCCGCGGAACGCGACGGGCTCGGTCATCCACCACTCGCCCTTGCGCTGCTCGAGCACGATCTTCGGCTTCGCAACGCCCGCCGCGCGATCCTCATCGCTCGCCGCGGGCTCGATCTCGAGTCGAATGATGTCGGCGGGCTGCAGGTCCGGAAAGGCGCGCCCTGCACCTTCCCATGCCGGAGAGCCCCGCTCGAACACGACGACCCAGATCGTCAGGACGACGGCGAGCACGAACAGGAACACCGTGACGCGTCGGTTGTGAGAAGGCACCGCGTCAAGTCCTCCGGAGGAAGTAGACGAACGCCCCGAGGCACAGAAACACGCCCGGGAAAATCAGCAGGGACGAGTATCCGAGGAAGCCGCGAATCCCGTCGCTCATGCGCACGCGGCGCTCGACCTCGCGCCGACCACCGCCGCGCGTCACCAGCTCCTCCTGACCGACGAGCCAGTTGACGCAGTTCATGATGAAGTCGCGATGCGACAGGCTGCGGAAGCTTCCGCGCACCGACCCGCTCTGCTGCACGTCGCGCAGCAGGCTCGCCGAAGCGACGACGACGACGCGCGTGCGGAGCGGCTCCCAACCTTCCGGCGGATTCGACAGCTCCTCCTGGCGCGCTGCGGCGGCGAGGACGAAGTCAGCCTCCACGCCGAACGTCTCGGACGCCCCGTCGGGTCGCGGCGCTCCCGCCAGCCCGGGACCGCCGACCAGGTAGTAGCGCTCCCGCTCCCCGGAGTTGACGGCCGACAGCAACCGCTCGCCGACCAATCGCTGCGGCGAGGCCGACGGTTCGAGCGGCCGCGGCGCGAGAAGCCGGACCTCGAAGCGGCCGCCGAGATCCTCGAACGGCGCGGTCACGGAGTGGGCCGGATTGAACGCCCGCGCGCTGACCCAGCTCGACTCGAAGCGGCTCTCCGCCTCCGAGCTCCTCAGCCGCACGCTGCCGCCGCCGACCTCGACGCCCCACTCCTGGAGCACGTCCTCGACGCGCGTCCGGCGCGAGCCGAGCGCGACCAGAAGTCGCCCACCGCGCAGCAAGTAGTCCTGCAGCACGTCGAGCTCGTCGCGGTCGAACTCGCCCTCCGGCCCCGCGATCACGAGCAGCTCGCAGTCGTCGGGCACGCGACGAACGCGTGAGAGATCGAGCGACTCCCGCGGCACCTCGAAACCCGACGCTTCGAGATCGTGGACGAACGCGGCCATGCCTGGCTGCGACACGTCGATCGGTCGCGGCGTCAGCTCGCGGTGTCCGCGGGTGAAGCGCACGCGGCGGCGGTTCTGGTGCACGAGACGGCTGATCGCCTCCGTCATCGCGATCTCGCCGCGGAAGCGCTGTAGGGTCGGCGGCGCCATGACGCGGTCCGCGCTCGCCTGGAACACCGCGAGATCCTGCGGCGTCACGGTCTGCCGGAAGTTGCCGCCCTTCCCCATCAGGAAGATCATGCGGTTGTAGTGCGTCGCGTGCAGGTCGTAGTCGTCGCAGAGGAGCTTCCACTTCGCCGCATCCGTCAACACGTTGACCTCGGCGATCACCCGGATCCGCGGCTGCAACGCCGAGTACTCCTTCAGAAGGGCAATCGATCGCTCGAGGACCCGTGCGTGCGCGACCTCGATCGGATTGTCCCGCGTGACGTAGAAGGGCACGATCACCTCGATGTCCTGCGTCACGAGGTTCAACAGCGCCGCCGTCTCGTCGCTCAGCGTGTGGATTCGCTCCTCGGTGAAGTCGACACGCCACGGGTGACGGTAGTTGATACCGTTGACCAGCCCGATGCAGTAGATCGCGAGCAGGACGCCGGCCACCGCCGACAGCCCGCCCGCCCAGCGGCGACGACTGCTGAAGGTGACCGGTGCGCCATCCGGCGAGCTCGCGGGCCCGCCTCCCTGGTCGGCGGACGTCGTCAGCGCCATTTCCTCGCCTCCACGATCCAGACGGTGAAGTACAGGAACAGGACCGCGAAGCTCGCGTAGTAGATCGGATAGCGGATATCGATCACGCCCTGCGTGTACTCGCTGCTGAAGTGCTTCGAGAAGCTCAGGTAGTGGAACACCCGCTGGATCTCGATCGCATCCGGGTAGAGCAGCGCCCCCAAGAGGAGCGACAGGAAGAGCAGATTGCCGCTCAGCGCGAGGACCGCCGCGACGAGCTGATTGCGAGACAGGCTCGAAGCGAGCAGGCCGAGCGAGTTCGTCAGCAACCCGAGAGAGAACAGGCCGATGTAGATCGCGATCACGGGGCCCCAGTCCGGCCCGTCCGGCTCGCCGAGCACTTCCAGAACGAGACAGAAGAGAAGCAGGGTCGACCAGATCAGCGTGTAGAAGAACTGCGCCGCGAGAAACTTGCCCAAGACGACCTGCGTCGACGTGACGGGGGCCGTCATCAGCATCTCGATCGTCCCCGTGCGCTTCTCTTCCGAGAACAGACGCATCGTCAGCAGCGGCGACAGCGGCAGGATCCAGAAGAACGCGAATCCGAACAGCGACCGCAGCACGATCGTGATCTGCTCCGGCTCCTGCGCCGTGAAGCTCACGTAGTGGTAGAACGCGAACCCGTTCGACAGCATGAACAGAAAGAGCACCACCCACGCGACGGGCGACAGGAAGAACCCGACGAGCTCCCGCCGCAGGATGGTCAATGTGTTGGCGACGGCTCTCACGGCTTCTTCCCGACGATATCGAGGAATACGTCTTCCAGCGACCGGACCTCGCGCTCGAGATGGCGCAACGACCAGTCGCGGTCCTTGACCAGCGCGAACACGGCCTCCGCGGTGATCTCCTCGCGATACGAGCTGATCCGGTAGCGCCGCCAGCGCCCACTCGCCTCGGCCGCGCCACCACCGGAAGCGGCAGGCGGCACGATGTCGACCTCCGCCGCGCCGTCGAGCCCTCGAAGCGCGGCGACGATCGCGTCGTGATCACCGGTCGTACCGCTGGCTGCGGAGCCGGCGATCTCCGCGACGATCGAGAATCGACTGCCGGCCGACTTCGCGATCCCGTCAGCCGTGTCGCGAGCGACGATCTGGCCGCCGGCGATAATCACGACGTCGGAACACACGAGTTCGACCTCGCTCAGAATATGGGTCGAGAGGATCACGGTGCGATCGCGCCCCACGTCCCGCAGCAGCTTGCGGAACTGCCGCACCTGCTCGGGATCGAGCCCGACCGTCGGCTCGTCGAGAATCAGGACCCGCGGCTCGCTCAGGAGCGCATCGGCGAGCCCGACGCGCTGCCGAAAACCTCGCGAGAGCGTGTGGATCATGCGCCGCCGCATATCGGTCGTCTGCGTCTTCTCGAGCGCCTGGTCGATCAGACGCCGGCGATCGCGCCGGCGGACGCCCTTGAGGCGGGCGCGGAAGCGCAGGTACTCGTCGACGCGCAGGTCCGGGTAGAGCGGCACGCCCTCCGGCAGGTAGCCGATCGAGTCGCGCACCGCGAGGCTGTGCGAGCTCACGTCGTGCCCGGCGACACGAACGGTTCCGGAGTCCCCGGGCAGGAAGCCGCTGAGAATCCGCAGCGTCGTCGACTTGCCGGCGCCGTTCGGGCCGAGGAAGCCGAGAACCTGCCCCTCATCGACGGAGAACGAGACTCGATCCAAGGCGCGCACCGGGCCGTACGCCTTCGAGAGGTCCCGCACGTCGATCAGCGTCGTAGATGCCGACAATCGAATCCCTTCTCCGCAGCGACCCCGCGCTCCGGTCTCTCCGCTCTTCTCTTCGCTCTCGCCGTGTAGGACGCCCTTCGGCGACGGCGCGTTTCAACAATCCGCAGGCGCGACAGCTCGACAGGACCCGCTCGATCAGTACTCGCGGCGCTCGCGCGACGACGGGATCGCCTCGGCTTCCCGGTACTTCGTGACCGTGCGGCGCGAGATCTTGATGCCGGACGTCGCGAGCTGGCGGACGATGCTGATGTCGCTCAGAGGCTTCTTCTTGTCCTCCGCTGCGATCAGGTCCTTGATGCGCTGGATGACGCTACCACGCGCCTCTACGTTGCCATCGGTCTTCGTGGCGCCGCCTGTGAAGAAGAACTTCAAGTCGTAGATCCCGCGAGGCGTCTGCGCGTACTTTCCGCTGATCGCGCGGCTCACGGTCGAGACGTGGACGCCGATCACCTCGGCCACGTCGGCCATCTTCAGGGGCTTGAGCTGGCTGATCCCGTGGTCGAGGAAGCCGCTCTGAATGTCGACGATCTGCTGCGCGATCTTTTGCAGCGTCGACTGGCGCTGCCGGATGGCCGCGATGAGCCACTCAGCGCTGTCCATCTTCTTCTTCAGGTACTTCTTGACCTCGGGGTCCTTGCGCGACTGCTTGTACAGGTTCCGATAGTGCGGGCTGACGTGGATCCGCGGCAGGTAGTCCGACTCGACCCGCACCTCGTAGCGCCCCTCGACCTCGTCGACCATCACGTCGGGCTTGACGTACCGGGGCATCTCGGCGCCGAAGAGCTTCCCGGGCAGCGGATTGAGGCTCGCGACGTTCTGGACGACGTCCTTGAGCTCGTCGATGTCGATGCCGAGCGCACGGGCGATCTTCGGCAGGCGGTTGTGGCTGAGGTCCTTCAGGTGCTCGCGGATGATCTGCTCCTCGAGCGGGTAGTCCTGCGGATCCCGGCGCAGCTGCAGGATCAGGCACTCCTCGAGGCCTCGTCCGCCGACGCCGGCCGGCTCGAGCGACTGAACGACCTCCAGAGCGGCCTCGAGCATGGCGAGGGGCGGCGCCGGATCGAGCGCCACCCGGATCTCCTCGAGGGCGAACATCAGGTAGCCGCGGTGATCGATGTTGTAGATCACGTCCTCGCACAGGAGGCGGACGGCCTCGACCAACCCGGCCGACTCGTCGGCCTGATCGCTCGTCCCATCGGCGGCGGGCTCGACGATCTCGGGCGCCGCATCCTCCGCAACGCCCGCAACCTCCGCAACGCCCGCCACTTCCGCACTCGACGTCTCGGACGTCTCGTCGCCCGCGCCACCCCGCAACACGCGCTCGGCGACGGCGAGGATCTGCTCGTCGTCGAGCATGTGGACCTGGGCCTCGAGGTGCTCCTGCAGCGAGGCCGGCCGGCCCTCCGTGTTGCTCAGAGCCTCGAGCTTCTCATCCTTCTCGCCGCGATAGCTCGACACGGCGCGGCCGGTGGAGAACTCCTCCCGCGAATACTGATCCCACTGCTCGAAGCGCTCGTCGAACGACTCGTCGGACTGCGCCTCGGCGTCGGTGGTCTCCGACGCGGCGCTTTCGGCCGCAGGCTCCTTGCCGCGATCGGCCTCTGCGGCCCCGCCGGCCTCGCCGGCCTCGCCGGCCTCGCCGGCCTCGCCGGCCTCGCCGCTCTCCGAACTCGGCTCGACGACCTCGAGCGTCTCGTTCTCTTCGAGCTCGTTCTCGACCCTCTCCTCGAGGTCGATGGAGTTCATGCAGAGAATCTCCATCGACATGTACATCTGCGGCGACAGCGTCTGCAGCTGTTTGATCGCCTGGTGTTGAGAGAGGCCTAATTCCATCCGCATCGGGTATTTACCTCGCGAGCAGCGCCCGGGCTCGAAAGCCTGACGCGAGTATAGCGACGCGGCCTTTGCAAGTCAATGGCCATACCCGCCAAGCCCTTTCAGGAAAGGCTTTTAGGAATCCCAGTCGAGGCGCGCGACGCACGCCAGAGGCCGACCTGGAACGCGATTCCGATCAGCAGACAGATCAGCGGGAAGAAGTGCCCGAGGCGAGTATACAGCGACTGGAGCCGCCCGGGGCGGAGAACCTCGACCGTTCGGACGCGCTCGAACGTGGCCTCCGTGCTGTGGAACGCGCCGGTCACATCGACGATCCCCGATGGCCCGACGTTCGTCACCCGCACGACCGGCACACGGTTCTCGACCGCGCGCAGGATGAAGACCGATCGGTGCTGGGACACGTGCGCGGTGTCGCCGTACCAATAGTCCTCGGTGATGTTCACGAGGAAGTCCGCCCCCTCGGCCGCTTCGCGCACGTACGACGGGATGACCGCCTCGTAGCACACGAGGTTCTTGAAGCGGTGCTCCCCGAGCTGCATCACCGGATTGTCGGTGCCGAGGTCGAGATTGCCGATGTTCGGCACCTTCGCGCGCCAGCTGGCCGGCAGCAGGTCGAGACCGGGGACGGATTCGCCGAACGGCACCGGCTTGTTCTTGCGGTAGAACTCGACCTCCCGACCGGGGTGCAGGTACGCCGCGACGTTGTAGTTCTCGAGGATGGGAAGCCGCCCCTGCGCGTCCGGCGGGCCGTGGACGAACCCGGCCGCCCCGAACAGGAGCGGCACGTCGAACTCGTCGCGGATCAGGTAGCGCGGCGGAGTCGCCAGCCGGCGCGTGCCGGGCTGCAACACGCGGTGGAAGGCCCACGGCGATGCCTCGGGCGTCAGGTCGAACGGGTGGCGGCGACCGTCGTCGGCGCCCTCGGGCCAGACGATGAGGTCGAGCGGCTCGGCGTTCTCGGCGAGCAGCTGGCGCGTCTCGCCGATGTAGGTCTCGGTGCCCGAGCTCGACCGGGCGTCGGATGCGAGGTACCCCTGCACGAGGCCCACGCGCAGCTCCGGACGCGACGCGTGCGCCCCGCGCGCCTGATCGACGCGCAACGCGCCGTAGACGAGCGCCGCGCCGACGAGCGCGACCGTGACGAACGCTGTCACGACAGGCCCCTTCTCGCCCGCTCGCCGCGTCGCGAGCAGATACAGACTCGCAGCGGTCAGAAACACCAGCGCAGTCAAGCCGCTCGTGCCGACGAGGTCGACGCACTGCAGCAGCCAGGTCTGCGCGTAGAGCGCCCCACCGGTGTGCCACGGCCAGACGCGCGGAAACCAGTGCTCGATGCCGACCCAGAGCGGCAGCACCCACAGGATCTGCATGCGACGACGACAGCGTCCGAGCGCGAGGCCGAGGATCGCCCACGGCAGCGTCTCCCAGACTAGCCACGCGAGGAACAGGAGCGACGATACGACGACGCCGAGCTTCCCGAACGTGCGGATCGAGTGCAGGATCCAGAAGAACCCGCCGAGCTCGAGCGTCATGCCGGCGAACCAGCCGAGCAGGAAGCCCTTGCGCGCGCCGACGCCCCGGGCGGCCAGGAAGAGCGGCAGGAACGTGATCCAGATCAGGTGATCGAGGCCGTAGCGATCACCGAGCCGCGGAAAGGCGAGCACCATCAGCACGCCGGTGACGACGGCGAGCGGCACGCGCACGCGCCGCCACGGCAAGGGGTAGCTGCCCGTTGAAGAAGGCGATTCGTCGTCTGCCATGGAGGCGCATTGTCCACGAATCCACGGCAGGGGCAACGCCGGTCGGCGAGCGCCCGAGGCGAGCGCCGGGCTCTTCGACCGGCCGATATCCTAAAAGCCGGCACTGGGGACTGGAATTCCACCGCGCCCCCGGTACCTTTGGCGGCATGTGGCGCCCGCCGATCCTGTGCTTGCTCCTCGTCGTCGCGGCTTTTGCCGTCGTCACCCCGCCGATTGCGGTGCGCTCTCAGGACGCGCCGCAGGAGACCATCGACGGCCCGGCTCCCGCAGCGCCCGGCGAAGCCGAGAGCCCGGCTGGTGAAGAGCCCGCGCCGGAGCCGCTCGAGTTCGACGACGAGACGCCGCTGACGGGCAAGGAGAGCATCGGGGTCAACCTGTTCCCGTTCTACGCGCGCACGCGAGACCGTGAGACGGGCGAGCATTCGACGATGGCGGCCTTCTGGATCTACTGGCGCACGAGCCAAGGCTTCGACGTCGCTCCCGACGAGCCGCTGCCCACCGACGAGGCCGCCCGCGACGTTCGCAAGCGATCGACGTGGCTGCTCCCGTTCTACTTCAAGAACGAGAACCGCGACGACTTCTGGACAGTCGCCCCGATACCGTTCTACTTCGGGTTCGGGAAGGTCGACGATTGGTTCGCGGCGGCCCTCCCGCTCTACTGGTCGGCGCACCAGGACCTGCCCGAGATCGACTCGCAAGCCGGTTGGCAGGTGCTCTTCCCGTTCTACTGGCACTTCTACGATCCCGGCGAGCGCGAGTGGTGGCTGCTGCCGTTCACGATCGACCGGTCCCTGCCCGGAGAGAGGCAGACATGGGTTCTGCCGCCCCTGTACGCGCACAGCTCGTACACGGACATCGCGGGTGAAGACGCCGGCACCGGTCACTCGCTTCTGTGGCCGTTGATCGAGATCGAAGACCGGGACGAGGGCTACGAGTACCGCTTCCTGCCGTTCGGCTCGGTCTCGCGCCACGGCGACGCCCGCAGCCTCCTCATCACGCCGTTCTACTACGAGAGCAGCGACCCGACCGGCTCGTTCTACTGGGCATTCCCGTTCCACTCGCGCTTCGAGACCGTCGATGAGCAGCGCGACTACTGGGCCGCCGGCATCTACAACACGGCCCGCACCGTCGACGAAGAGGGGAGCATCGTCCGCTCGCGCGACGACTGGCTCTGGAGCCTGGCGTCGTTCCAGGAGAACCGCCGCACCGGGGAGGTCCACGAGCGCGTCCTGCCACTCGGCTATTGGCACACGGAGACGGACGTCCACACGACGTCGCTCGGGGGGCCGCTCTTCTACTCGAGCCGCCGTCTCGACGCCGACGAGAACCTGCACTCCCTCGACTTGATCCTCGGCAACGTCTGGGTCTCCAGCCGCGTCGAGGCGCCGCCGAACGGCGGGCCGCCGTCCGTCTCCGATGATGCGACGAACGATGCGGACGGTGCGGGCGACTCGGATAACGCCGCGATCGTCCACAGCGCCGTGCCGCCCGCGGATGGCGCCGGCGCGGAGGCAGGCGCGGAGTCGATCGACTCCGCCGCCGTCGCGGCGATCGCGACCGAGCCGCACCTGCGATCGAGCGAGCAGGGATTGCTCTATCCCTTGACGCGCTGGTATCGCGACGACGTCGGCAACGAAGGCCATTGGGTCGCGCCGTTCTACTTCAACACGGAGACCGACACGTCGCACAAGCTCGCGGCGTGGCCCCTCGCATACCAGCAGGCCGACATCAGCAACTACGAGCTGAACTACTTCCGCTACTTCTTCCTGTTCAACCACGAGACGTGGGCGAGCGGCAGCCGCCTGTCGGTGGCCCAGCTGCTGTTCGATTGGTACTCGGAGGACGCCGAGGACCGGCAGCACGTCAGCTTCCTGTACCCGCTCTTCGAGGTCGACTCGAGCCGCACGCGCACCGAGTTCCACTTCGATCAGATCCTCGGCGCCGAAATCCGCGAGGAAGGTGGCGAGCGCATCGACGCGTACCGACTGTTCCCGATCTTCTGGCTCGGCGGACGCGATCGCCTCAGCGCGGCAGGCGAGTGGGTACCGCAGGAACGGCACTTCTATCTGTTCCCCTTCTACGGGTACGAGGCTCGCACGACGAAGGTCGACTACCACGTCCTCTACCCGCTGCTGCACGTGCAGCGCGCGACGGAGAGCACCACGTTCGAGCTCTGGCCGATGCTGTTCTTCAGCTCGAACCCGACGCGCAACGCGTGGGCGGTCTGGCCGTTCCACGCCCACGAGAGCGGCGAGGGTGCGGACGACACGTGGGTCGAGCGGTTCTTCTTCCTGTCGAAGTACTCGCAGGGTCCGGGGCGCGGAGCCTGGCGGCTCGACCCGTTCCTGTGGTCCTACTCGTGGGACGACGCGGTCGGCATCTCGGAGTTCGCGTTGCCGTTCTCGCTCTACAAGCAGCGGACCGAGGGCGCGTCGACGCGGCGGACGCTGTTCTGGTTCATCAACTTCTGACGCGCTGCGTCACGCACGCTACCTCGAGCGACGCCGCGCGACGCCCGCCAGCAGGGTCTCGCCTTCGGTGAGACCGAGCCAGCGCGCCACCGTGAAGTACAGGCCGACGCCGACGAGGATCAAGCCCGCGAGCGCGGGACCGAGCAGCGCCTTGCCGTCGGCGAGCGGATCGACGAGGCGTGCGCCGAACCCGACGACGACGCCCATCACGACGGCCGCGAGAAGCGAGCGGATCGCCGTACGTGCGACGGGCGCGAGCTGAATCTCCCGGGCTCTCGTCCGCAGCGCGAACAGCAGCAGTCCGAACTGGATCGCCGCCGCGATCGACGACGCGAGCGCGATGCCCCGAAACCCGAGAGGCCCGGCCGACAGCGCCCACGCGAGCGTCAGGTTGACGAAGAGGTTGACCGACGCGATGCGCACGGGCGTGCGCACGTCCTTGAGCGCGTAGAAGCCGGAGACGAGGCCCCGATTGCAGCCGATGAACACGAGCCCGAGGACGTGGAACATCAGCGCACCGGTCGTCATCGTCAGCGACCGCAGGTCGAATTCGCCGCCCATGAACAGAAGCGACACGACGTGATCGCGCAGCAGGAACAGGCCGATGGCGCTCGGAATCGTGACGAAGAGCGCGAGCCGCAGGAGCTGCTCGAGGGTCGCCGCATATCCCGTTCGGTCCTCGACCGCCGCCAGGCGCGACATCTGGGTCAAGCTGACGGTATTCAGCGCGAACACGAAGACGCCGAGCACCAGCTCCATCAAGCGACTCGAGTAGGTCAACGCGGCGACGTTGCCGTCCAGGGGAAGCCGGCCGGCGAGGACCGTGTTCACCATGACGTTGACCTGGTAGATGCCGGCGCCGAACGTCGCGGGCACGAGAAGCGCCAGGATTTTGCGGACGCCGGGATGGTCGAGAGGCCACCGCCATCGCGGCCGGATTCCGAGTCGCCAGATCGAGGGCACCATGAGCGCGAACTGCACGAGGCCGCCGGCGATGATGGCGCCGGCGAAGGCCCAGATCCGGTAGCGCGGCTCGAGGAAGGGCGCGGCGATCCAGACGCTGACGATGAACGTCGCGTTGAACACGAACGGTCCGAGCGACGCGATCGTGAACCTCCCGTGCGCGTGCAGAATGCCCTGCAGGCACGCGGCCATGCCGATAAACCCGAGATAGACGAACAGAAGACGCGTGATCGACGCCGTCAGCGCGAGCTTCTCGGCATCCGCAGCGAACGATCCGTACTGGAAGCAGAGCACGACGATCCAGCCCGCGAGCGCGATGCCGGCAAGCGTCACGCCGAGCACGAGCACGAGCCACAGGCTCAGCAGCTTCTCGCTGGCGACGCGGGTGGAGTCGCCGCGGTTCGCGTACGGCGTGAACACCGGCACGATCGCGGACGCGATGGCCCCCTCGGCGACGAGCGAGCGCATCAGACTCGGAATGCGAAACGCGACGTCGAACACGTCGGCGAGCCTGCCCGCTCCCAGGAAGTAGGCCTTGGTCATCTCGCGCACGAGACCCGCGACGCGACTGAGCAGCGTGAGCAGCCCGACGGTCAGCACGCTGCGCATCGAGCTCGCGGCATCCGGCGGCGAGGAACGTTCGTCCCCCTTCTCGGGGGCGGGCTCCTGGTTCGGCTTCCCTTCCATTCTGCCGTCGTGATAGCACGCCGGGCGCCGGGGTGCCACCCGGATTCCGCCCCGAGCTCAGCTTGCGGCGCACACCGCGTCGAACAGCGCTCGCAGACGCGCCGCGTCCTTGACTCCGGGTGCGCTCTCGACGCCGCTCGATGCGTCCAGAGCCCACGGTCGCACGACGCGCACGGCATCGGCCGCGTTCTCGGGCCGAATGCCTCCGGCGAGGATGATCGGCCGCTCTTCCTGGCAGCGCCGCGCGACGTCCCAGTCGAACACCTCGCCGGTGCCGCCCTCCCGCCCCTTGCGATACGTATCGAGAAGGATACGAACCGGCGGCGGATAGTCGGCGAGCCGCGACGGGTCGAAATCGGGGCCGACTCGCAGCGCCTTCCACACCTCGACGCCGGTCAGCTCGGCGGCGTAGTTCGGCGACTCGCGACCGTGGAGCTGGACGACGTCGAGCCCCACCTCGTCGACCACGCGGCGCAGATCGTCGAGCTCCCAGTCGACGAACACCCCTGCCACGGGAGGCGTCGACGCGCTCGTGGAGCGCAATCCGCGAACGAGCTCGGCAGCGTCGGCCGGCTCGATGAAGCGCGGCGACGGGCGGTGGAAGATCAGCCCGAGCGCGAACGCGCCGCACTCGACCGCGAGCCGCGCGTCGTCGATGCGCCGCAGGCCACAGACCTTGACGCGGGGCTGCGTCGGGAGTTCAGCCATGGCGCGCTCAGCCTCGCACGAGCCCGGCGAGCGCGACCCCGGGGTCAGGCGCTCGCATCAGGCTCTCGCCGATCAGAAAGGCGCCGGCGCCCCACTCGCGCATCATCGCGAGCTCGGTGCGCTCGAAAAATCCGCTCTCGCTGACCGTCAACGCGCCTTCCGGCACGGCGGGAATCAGGTCCCTCGTCGTACGCAGCGAGACCTCGAACGTGCGCAGATTGCGGTTGTTGATGCCGACGATCTCCGGCGAGAACCCCGCGACACGTTCCATCTCGGCGGCGTCGTGCACCTCCCACAGGATGTCGAGGCCGAGGTCGGCTGCCGCCGCCGCGAGCGGCTCGATCTCGTCATCGGAGAGCGCCGCGAGGATCACGAGGATCGCGTCCGCGCCAGCGGCGCGCGCCTCCCAGACCTGGTACGGATCGACCATGAAGTCCTTTCGCAGGAGCGGCAAGTCGACCGCGGCGCGAATCGCCTCGAGGAACTCGAGGCGCCCTTGGAAGTACTTCTCGTCGGTCAGGATCGAGATGCCGGCCGCGCCGCCCTGCTCGTACGACCGCGCGATGGCGACCGGATCGAAGTCGGGGCGGATCAGCCCCTTCGACGGCGACGCCTTCTTGACCTCGGCGATGACGCGAAACGTGCCGTCATCGACACGCAGCGAGCACGCCAGACTACGCGGAGCATCGACGTCGCGCGCCGCGGCGACGACCTCGTCCAGCGGCCGACGCGTCTTCTGTGCAGCGACCTCGTCGCGCTTGTGGGCGATGATCTCGTCGAGAATGGTCATGGTCGTGTTGTCGGAACGGGCGTGAGCAAGATCGGTCGGTTCAATGCCACTCGACGCTCTCGATACCCAAGTCCTCGTCTTCGCTCTCCTCGCATTCCTCAACGAACAGCCCGGCCACGAAGTCGCCAAGAGTCTCCCCGATCACGTGCAGATTGCCCACGTAGTCGGTCTCGGGGCGTTCGTCTTCGTGATCCCAGAAGTACACCCGGCCATCCTCCAGGCCGTAGCAGATCAGGTTCCCGCCATCCGACTCTCCGATGGGCAGGTACGCCGCCGGCAATCGCCCCGAGTAGCGCTTCCGGGCAACGACAATGCCCTGGCAGCCATAGAGCTCGTCCAGACCGAGCAACCCGTCTCCGTCCCACGGCGTCGGAGAGGCCGGCCGAAAAACAACCATCTCGTCGAACAGGACGCGGTCAGCGCCACATGCGGCAACCAGCTCGACAAGCTCTTCCGAAGGGGGAAACGGTGAATCCCGCAGGAGCCGCGCCACGGCTGCAATCGATGCGGGCTCGACCCGACGCGCGGCGATCTCCTCGAACTTGGCGCTCAGCTTCATTCCACACCTATCCGCGAGTCCAGCTCTGTCCGAACCAAGAAAAGAGGATTCACCACAGAGTCACAGAGGCCACGGAGATGAAAAAGACCGAGAAGACGGAAGGACCGGCGAAGACCGAAGAACAGGAGCTCGCACCATTCTCCACATCTTCTCCCGCCTCTTCTTCTCTGTGGCCTCTGTGACTCTGTGGTGGTTCTTTCTTGGTCTTCAGGATTTTGGTTCGGGTTCGGATTCGGGACCTGCGCGCAAGCGAGATTCATCGGAACTTCCGCAACTTGCCGAGCAGCTCGGTCGCCAGGCCCGAGTCGATCGCTTCGGCGGCGCGCGCCGCGCCTTCGGCGAGCGATTCCGCGGTGCCGTGCGCCTCCAGCGCTGCCGCGGCGTTCAGAAGAACCGCGTCGCGATGCGGCCCGCCGTCCCCGGCGAGAATGCGCTCGACGATCGTGGCGTTCGCCGCGGCGTCGCCGCCCTTCAAGCTCTCGAGCGGGCTGCGCTCGAGCCCCGCGTCCTCGGGCAGAATCTCGAAATCGAGAACGCCGCCCGCGTCGACCGATGTGACGCGCGTCAGGCCGGCGATGCTGACCTCGTCGAGGCCGCCCTCGCCGTGCACCGCCCACACGCACTCGCTCCCGAGATTGCCGAGGACCGAACACACCGTCGCGCGCAGATCGTCATCGAAAACGCCGACGAGCTGATGCCGCACCCCGGCCGGATTGCACATCGGCCCGAGGATGTTGAACACGGTGCGGAGCCGCAGCTCCTTGCGCGTCGGCCCCACGTGACGCATCGCCGGGTGGTGTTGCGGCGCGAACAGAAAACCGAAGCCGAGCTCCTCGATCGATCGAGTGACACGATCCGGCGCCAGATCGATCGCGATGCCGAGCGCCTCGAGGACGTCGGCGCTGCCGCACTGACTCGACGCGGAGCGATTGCCGTGCTTGGCGACGGGGACTCCGGCCGCCGCGACGACGAGCGCCGCAGTCGTCGAGATGTTGAACGTGCCCGAGCCGTCGCCGCCCGTGCCGCAGAGATCGAGCAGCCCGTCCCGGTCCGGCGAGATCGTCACGGAAGCCGCGCGCATGCCTTCGACGAATGCGGTGCTCTCGTCGCCCGACTCGCCGCGCTGACGCAGCCCCATCAGGCAGGCGCCGATCTGCGCCGGCGTCGCGTCGCCGGCGAGGAGAACATCCATCACGGCGCGAGATTCGTCGCGTTCCAGCAGCTCGCCTACCGCGAGCCGCGCGAGTGCTGTGTGGATAGAGAACGGTTGGTCGTCGCTCACGGGGAGATCTCGCCACAGGAGGTCAGGAAATTCGTCAACAGCGCCTTGCCGTCGTCCGTCAGGATCGACTCCGGATGGAACTGCACGCCGTGGGTCGGGTGCTCCCGGTGGCGCAGTCCCATGATGATGCCGTCGCGCGTCTTCGCCGCGACCTCGAGCTCCGCCGGCAACCCCTCGCTCGAGACGACAAGCGAGTGATAGCGCCCGGCGCGCAACGGCACGGGCAAGCCCTCGAACAGGCCGCGACCGTCGTGATCGACCAGGCTCGACTTGCCGTGCAGCGGGTCGACCCGCTCGATGCGGCCGCCCAGCGCGGCGCCGATCGACTGGTGTCCGAGACACACGCCGAGAATCGCGACGCGACCGGAGAGCTCGCGCACGACGTCGACCGACACGCCGCCGTCCTCCGGCCGTCCAGGGCCGGGCGAGATGATGACGCCGTTCGGCGCGCGCGCGGCGACCTCGTCGACCGTGATCGCGTCGTTGCGGAACACCAGCGGCTCGGCGCCGAGCTCGCCGATGAACTGCACGAGGTTGTACGTGAACGAGTCGTAGTTGTCGATGACGAGGATCATGCGGGCTCCGCGCCGGCTCCGTCACCGGGCTCCTGGCGTGACTCCGCGCGGCGAATCGCCTCGAAGACGGCCGAGGCCTTGTGGATCGTCTCGAAGTACTCGTTCGCGGGCACCGAATCGGCGACGATGCCGGCGCCCGCCTGAACTGTCGCGACCCCCTTGTGGATCTGCAGGGTGCGAATCGCGATGCACGTGTCGAGGTTGCCCGCGAAGTCGACGTACCCGACGGCGCCGGCGTACGTGCCACGCCGGGTCGGCTCGAGCTCGTCGATGATCTCCATCGCGCGGATCTTCGGCGCTCCGGATACCGTGCCTGCCGGGAAGCATGCGCGGAATGCGTCGACGACGCTCAGGTCGTCACGCAGCTCGCCTTCGACCTCGCTGACGATGTGCATCACGTGAGAGTAGCGCTCGATCGTCTCGAGATGCACGACCTTGACGCTTCCGAAGCGCGCGACGCGACCGACGTCGTTGCGGCCGAGATCGACGAGCATGCGGTGCTCGGCGAGCTCCTTCTCGTCGCTGAGCAGGTCCTGCTCGAACGATCGATCCTCTGTCGTGGTCTTCCCGCGCGGCCGCGTGCCGGCGATCGGGCGCACCAGCGTCTTGCGGCCGGTGGTTCGCACCATGATTTCGGGCGACGACCCGATCAGCGCCGTGTCCTTCCACTCGTGATAGAAGAGATACGGCGACGGATTCAGCGCGCGCAGGCAGCGGTACACCTCGAACGGGTCGACGGTCGTGCGCTTCTGAAAGCGCTGAGAGAGCACGACCTGGAAGATATCGCCGGCGAAGATGTACTCCCGGGCGCGCGACACGGCAGCCTCGAACTGCGCGCGCGTCTGGTTGGGATCCATGCCCTCGACGATCGTCCCCGCCTCGATCGGCGCCATGGAGTGGAGTCGATCCTCGGCGCGATCGGGTTGCGAGATCGATTCCCGCAGCTCGTCGAGCCTGCGCTCGGCATCCGCATACCGCTCGGCGAGCGCCGCGCGATCGAGCCCAGGCTCGCCGTGCGCGTTCGCGATCAGGAAGAGGCGGTGGTTGGCGTGATCGAAAGCGACGAGCGTGTCGTAGAAGTGCAGACACGCGTCGGGGAGATCCGTCTCGCGGGCGTGACGATCCGGGATGCGCTCGATGTAGCGAATCGTGTCGTAGCCGAGGTATCCGACCGCTCCGCCGGTGAGCGGCGGCAGACCGGCGACCGACACCGAGCGGTACCGAGCAACGACCGTCTCCAGCACGTCGAGGAAGTTCTCGCGACGCACCTCGGGCACGCCCCCCGTCGGCGCGATCACGACCTCGTCGCCGGTCGCCGTCAGCGTCAGGAACGGCCGTCGCCCGAGGAACGAGTAGCGGCCGATGTGCTCACCGCCCTCGACACTCTCGAAGAGAAACGCCGGGGCATCGCCTCCCTGGCGCAAGCGCAGAAACGCTCGGACCGGAGTCAGCGTGTCGGCGGACAGCTCACGATAGACGGGAACCAGCGTGCCGCCGTCCGCGAGCTGAACGAATTCATCGAAGGTCACCGCGATTCCCGCACAAAAAAAGCCCTCCCGAAAACGGGAGGGCGCCGTACTCTCTCCCTGCCGCTACGAACCGTGCCATCGCGCCATCTGCTCTCGCGAGATGGCAGGCGAGGTCCCGACGCACCGAAATCCATCGGCCGCGCCGCACGTCGAAGGCTCCTTCTCCGTGTGGCTCGAGACGTTCAACGGGCTGTCAAAGCACCGTACTTCGTCAGCGGTAGATCCGAAGCGAGTATAGGGCTGGGCTCGACGGCAAGTCAAGCGCACGAAAAGGCCCCGGCCGACCGCGCGTCTGTGAACGCGCCATCGGCCGGGGCCAGGAGTCGATCGCGGACGATCACCGCGATCGTGCTGCGAATCAGCAGCCGTTCGCCGACGGTTCGCACGCCGCCAGGCGGTCCGCGGTCGGATCCTCGCCGCAGGCGCGTGCGCCCGGTGCAGGAGGCGGCGGGCCCTGGAGGAACAGGAAGTTCAGCGTCGCCGACGGGTCGCTGATGTTCACCACGCCGTCGTCGTTGTAGTCCGACGCATCCTCGCAGGTCAGCCGTCCCCGCCCCGAGAACAGCACGCTCAGGGTGTGAACCGCGTCGGAGAGATCGAGACGGCCGTCGCGGTTCGAGTCGCCGCGGCGGAACCCGACCTCGTCGCCGCCACCCTCGTCGTCGGGGAACGGAGGCCCGACACGCACGCTGATCGGGACGTTGACGGACTCGCCACCCTCGACATCGCGCGTGACGACCACCTCGCCGAAGAGTGGCATGTTGGGCGTCGCGCGGGACGGATCGACCGTGACGACGATCGTGGCCGGCGCCTGCCCCGTGGCCGGAGCGACCGCGATCCAGGGAGCCGTCGTCGACGCGGTCCATCGCAGGCCACCGCCGCCGACGTTCGCGACGTCGAGCTCCGCGACGAGCCGATTGGGGATCGCCCCCTCCGGCAACTGCCACGCGAGCAGCTCGGGCGCGACGGACAGCACCGGACCCGGCGGATCGAGGTCGTCGTGCACGATCACGGTGACGGCCGCGGTCGACGTGAGGCCCGCGCTATTGCGCGCGGTCAACAGGATCTCGTTGACACCGACGGGGAGCGTATCGCTCGAGAATCTGCTGCCGCGCAGCGTGCCGCCGTCTGGAACCGTCCAGAACAGACTCCGCGGCTCGACCGATCCGTCCTGCACGTCGTAGCCGACGCCGAGGAAGTTGACGAGCTGGCCGTACTCGATGACCTTCTCGTTCTCGGGCAGCACGATCTTCGCGACCGGCGGCTTCGCAGCGACGGCGAACGGCGCGCTGTCGGCGTGTGCGGAGTGGAAGCCGTCGCGAGCCTCGACGCGGAAGACGCCGGTGCCGCCGCCGAGGTGCGACGTGTCGACCTCGGTCTGCCGACCCGAGACGTCGAGCTTCACCGGCTGGAACGTCCGACCGCGATCTCGGCTGTAGAAGACATCGAAGAGGAGGTCGTCGCCGTCCGGGTCGCTCGCCGCCCAACGAACCTTCGCGACGCCCGTCACCGGCAACGCGGTATCGAAGAGCTCGACGTCGCTGACGCGCGGCGGTCGCGCGCTGATCTCCGCGCTGCCGAGTACCTCGCCGGTCGCCAGCCGCACGACCCGCACGCTGCGCGCGCCCGTAGCGAACCGCCCCACCCCCCAGAAACCCCCCCCCCGGGCATAGCCCGCCCCCATCGC
>CAYMRB010000158.1:19176-19784 GCA_964392615.1 uncultured Planctomycetia bacterium
CGACGACGCCGTCTTCGCCGTCCTCGTGCGCGTCGGCCTCGAAACCGAAGTCGTCGAGGACATTGCCGTTCGCCGCGACCTGCTGCAGCAGGAACTCCGGACGACGCGGCTCGCGCGGCGCTTCGGGCAGCGTGTCGACGCGGCGCATCTGGTGCACCATGGCGCGGTCGGTCTGCGGCAGAATCACTCCGAAGACGCCGATGAAGTCGCCCTCGACTCCGGCGACTCCGGCGATGCCGCCGTCACCTGCGACAGCGCCACTGGTGCTCATCGTCCTGAGCTGCGTGTACAGCCGCCCGTACGTGTAGTCGCTGATCCACAGCGGCGCGCAGTAGCTCATGAAGTCTCGCCACACGTTGCGCGGCAGGGCCTGAGTCGGGTTCTGCGCGTCACCGGTATCGAAGCCCATCAGGCTGCCGCCGGCCGGACCGATGAAGGCGCCGGGATGCGGATAGCTGAAGTCGCTGCGCGAGTGGCCACAACCCTCGACCGTGTCCGGCGTCGCGGGATCGTCAGAGGCCGGTGCAGGGTGCGGGCGCCCGAGCGCGTGGCCGATCTCGTGCGCCGCGTACCAATCGGCGATCGTCCCGTCACCGTCCCAGCTCGCC
>CAYMRB010000159.1:0-19755 GCA_964392615.1 uncultured Planctomycetia bacterium
GCGGAGCCTACGTGCACAACCTGATGGTCGGAGCCGTACGAGTCATCCACCACGAGCGCCGCAAGACGCCCTATCAGGTGCCGCACGGCACGGCCGTGGCGGGGCTTCCCGGCAATCCGAGCGGCGACGATCGCTACTACAACAACCTGATGGCCGGCCGCGTGAACCTGGCCGCCTATGACCCGGCGAAGCTACCGGTGTTCATGAAGGGCAACGTCTTCGTGAACGGCGCGAAGCCGTGTCGAAGCGAGAGCGACCCGGTGCTCGAGCCCGACTTCGATCCGGGCTTGAAGCTCGTCAAGAAGGGCGACGCGTACTACCTGGAGGCGACGCTCGCCACGCGCTGGGCCGCCGCGCAGAAACGGTCTCTCGTGACGACCGAGCTCCTGGGCAAGCCGAAGCTCACGGACCTGCCGTACGAGAAGCCGGACGGCTCGCCGTACCGACTCGACAACGACTACTTCGGCAACAAGAGGAGCGCCGCCAGCCCCTTCCCGGGGCCCTTCGAGTGGTCGAGGGACGGCAAGCAGACGCTGAAGGTCTGGCCCTAAGGTCACGGACGGCGTGACGCTTTCACGGGGCGAATGACGAGCTCGCTCCGCGTCACGCGCGACACGATGACGTTTCCTTCGCGGATGACGTAGCCGAGCTCTTCGGACGCGTCTACGGATGCGAGTACCTCGGTCAGGGCCGTCGCCACCGTCGCGCCGTCGAACGTGCAGCTCACCTCGGTGTCCCGCTTCAGGCCGCGCCTCTCGAGGGCCTTCCAGATCGGTCGGACCTCCACTCCCGCGAGCTGGCCGAGATTCGCGAGCGTCGGGCCGAGCGCCTCTCGCTCGAGCTTGCGGTTCGGGACCGCGGTCGCCAGCTTCTTGTTCACTTCGTCGTCCGTCCGACGCGGCGCGCCCTCGCGCGGCTTGATGTCGTCCGGGTGCGCCTCGACGTAGCCCGCTGGGATCCGCGCGACGAATCGTTCGGGCGCGAACTTTGCGGCGTAGTCGAAACGGTCGAGGATGATGAACTGCCGTCGAGAGGGATCCTCCGGCCGCGGGTACGAGAACTCGACGCGCACCGGGAGCTTCGCCGCCATGCCGAACCAGACCACGGTCGACTGCCCGCTCGCCTCTCTGCCCGGCTCGATCTCCTGCAGCTCGAATCCGACGCACTCCTTGCCCTCGACGCTCTTCTTGCCGAGGAAGCGTCCGTCCTCGAAGCCGCGCAGGACCATCTTGCGCAGCTCCTCCACCGGGTCGGCCTGGCGGACGGGCCCCGCCGGGTTGATCCCGAACGTTCGCGTGTCCTTGCGGTAGCCCGTGAAGAGCCAGCTGTCCTTCCCCGGGATGTACAGCTGGATCTCGCGCAGCACGCCGGCGTCCAGGATCTCCTCGCAGCGACGGTCGCCGCAGATGTAGCGAACGCTGGTCGTGCTGGACGTGTGCTTCGAACCGTCTCGCATCTGCAGCACGAAGGTCTGGTGGCAGCGAACTCCCTTGAGCCTCGCGTCGCGGAGTGCCGCGCCGATCTCCTCGGCGAGGGCGTCACGGGGTTCGAGCCACCACGCCGACGAGCCGTTCTTGCTTCCGAGCAGGGCCCATCCCGCGAAGCAGCACGCGATGAACGCCGCCGCTGCCGCCGTTGCGACGCGCCAGTCGCGCCACACGCGGCGAGGACGCCTCGTGCCGGGCCGTTCCTGGGCGACCGTGTCGATCTTCCGCACGACCTGCGGCACGATCGAGGGCGAGTGCCGCAGGCTCTTGCCGAGACGGAGCAGGTCTTCTTCAAACTCGTGTTCGCTCGTCATGTCTCAGTCTCCCGAGCTTGCTGCGCAGCCTCTGCCGCGCACGCGTGAGTCTCTTGGTAATCGTTCCCACCGACTGGCCGATGACGGCCGCGATCTCCGCGACGCGGAGATCCTCGAAATACTTGAGCATCAACACCTCGCGCTCCCGCGGTGGCAGCTCGAGGACCGCTTCGAGGAGCGTCGTCGCGCCTTCGTCGAGCTCTGCATGCGGAGCCGGATCGGCAGCAGCCTCGTTCTCCCGTAGCGCGCTCGTCGCCGGACGGGGCGCTCGCAGCGCGAGCCGTCGAGCGATCTTCAGCACCCACGACCCGAAGGCCGCGCCGTCGCGAAGGGAGCCGAGCCGTTTCCACGCGGCGAGGAAAGCCTCCTGAGCGATGTCCTCGGCTGCGTGACCGTCCCTGACAACCGCCCGCGCCGCGGCGTGCACGGAGCGCTCGTGACGCCGCACGAGCTCGGCGAAACCCTCTCGCTGGCCGCGCAGCACTTCTGTGACGAGATCGGCATCCGACTTCATGTCACGGTCCTCAGTAGAAGATCCAGGACGTCCCTGCAACAGTAGGAGCCGAGTTGCGGGCGGGATGCGGCAAGAAAAACCGACAGATGAAGGAACGCGTCTTCAGCGCGCCCGCAGCGTGCGCAGGTACGCGAACAGGTCGACGATGCCCTGCGGTTCCACTCCGCGCAGCAGTCCGGCCGGCATGAACGACGACCGTCCCTGTCGGATCTCGAGGACGTCCTGCGCCGCGAAGCGCACCGCCGTCTCCGGTGCCGTCTGCAGAATCGTCGCAGCCGGCGATTCGTAGACCATCAGGCCGGCCCAGCTCTTGCCGTCCTTCGTCACGACTTCGTGTACCGCGTAGTTCGCCGCGACGACGCGGCTGGGCTCGACGATCGTCCGCAGCAGGTCCTCCTTCGAGAACCGCGACGTCACGCCTGCGAGGTCCGGCCCGAAACGCCGCCCGCCGACGTGGCACGTGTCGCAGCCGAGCTCGCGCGATAGCGCGCGGCCGCGACCCGCATCGCCGGACTCCCAGTCGATCCCTTCGAGCTTGGCGAGCCAAGCGTCGAGACTGCCGGCGTCCGCCGTCGAGGTGAGCTCTTCGGCCTCGTCCGGGTGTTGCGCGGCGAACCAATCGAACCACGGCTGATACGCTTCGTGAAGGTCGCCGTCGCGCTTCTCGGCGACGCGAATCGGCGCGCTCGTCCAGTGGGCGAGCAGCGATGCGAGCGCCGATCGCGCGGTCCCCTCACGGTCGATCGAGCAGAAGCCGCGCAGCGCTTCGAAGGCGATCAGCAAGTCGTCCGGGCTGGCCTCGGCGACGAGCTTCGTCAGCGCCGTCGCGGCCTTCGCGACGACGTCGCCACGTCGCGACTCGAGCGCCTCGATCAGACGATCGCGATCGACGGCTTGCGGTCGCTCGGCGAGCACCAGCGCGATGGCATCGCGCAGACCGGGATCGTCCCAGCGCTGTCGCAGAGCTTCGCGTCCGTCCGTGCCGAGGTGGTGACCGACGAGCGCGACGAGCTCGGTCGTCCAGCGACCGTCCTGGCGCTTCGCCCGCGCGAGCAGACCGCTTGCGGCGCGCGTGCGGCGATCTCCCTTCATCTCGCCAGCGAAGAGCGCGTGCTCGACGTCGCCGAATGCAGCGTCGGAAAGCAATGCATCGACGAGCCGTTCGTCGCGGTCGCACAGCGCCTTGAAGGCTGCGGCGACGCGAGTCGGCCAGAATCGGCTCGGCGCTCGATTCTCGGCGCGCATCTTGCCGTGTAGTCGTGCGAACGCCGCGGCGCACGAACGCGTGAACGCGAGCGAGCGCGGACCGGGAATGCGCGTCGCGGCGAGCAGATAGTGGATGTCGTCCTCGATCCTCGACGTCGCGGTCCAGCGCGTCGCGAACGCGTCGAGGACATCCGCGCGGGGCACCTCGAGCATCGCGAAGAGACGGGCGAGCTCGCGATCGAGCTCGCTGGTCGTCGTCGACCTCGGTGAGACATGCGGCGCCAGCGCCGCGGCGATCTCGGCGCGCGTCGCGATCGGCACGCGATCGACGTGCGATGCGAGGTAGCCGTCCGTGGCCTGTGGTCGCTCCTGTACGAGGTGGACGTCGCCGATGCCGATCTGCAGCAGCCGGACCGCATCGAGGCACGTCGCGTCGTCGCGATCTCTTCGCGCCAGATCGCACGCGCGCAGCGCGGCGCGGAAGTGGGTCGGAGGCCACGGTGGCGTGGCGCGAGCGCCTCCGTGCACGTCGAGCCAGCCGACGATGTGACGAGGCGTCGAAAGCGCGTCGATCGACGGCATCGCACTCGCGAAGCTCTTTCTGCCGACGCCGCGCGCCGCGAGCACCGTCGCTGCCCGCACGCGGCGGTCCGGGTGCGCGAGTCCTGCCGCCCAATCGGGAGCTGGCCGCGCGGCTGTGTCGATCGGTGTCGCCAGGTTGCCGACCGCCTCCCACGCGGCGCGAGCGATGCGCGCATCGTCGCGGCGGGTCGCGGCGACGATCACGCTGCGCGCCTCGGAGCTCTTCTCTGTCGAACGCGACAGCGCCCAGATCGCGCGCGCGGCGAGCTCGGCGTCCCCGCTCGCGATGATCGACTGCGCGAGCCGGGGCGAGATGCTGTCGAAGAGCTCGACCAGCACCTCGAGCGCGCGGATGCGCTCGCTCAGACCGATGCCTGGATCGCGCACGGCCGCCTCGAAGGGGCTGCGGCCAAGCCGGCGCGCGTTCGGCACCCAACGCGCTCGTGACCAGCTCGACAGCGGTTGCAGAGCACGCAGGACCTCGGTGCGGTTGTCTCGGGAGCGGTCATGGGGCGTCGCGTCTCGATGCCTCGCGCGCCCCTCCGCACCGCGATACCGCACGCGGAACACGCTGCCGCGCGTGCTGCGGCCGCCGATTGCGACGAACACGTCGCCCTGCGGGCCGACGGCCATGTCGACGGGCGCGAAGCCGACGTCGTCGGTCGTCTCCATGAACACCTCGAGCTCGGCGGTGAAGGACGACCCGCTTCGCTTCATGGGCAGGAAGTAGATGCGACCGAGCGTCCAGCAGATCGCGAACACACCGTCGCGATATCGCGATGGAAACGCATCGTGCCGATACACGAGGACGCCGGTCGGGGAACCGCGACCGATTTCGTAGAGGCGCGGGACCGAGTCGACGTTCGACTCGGGTCGACTCCACGCGTGCTTCCAGCCCGTGAGCACCCAGCCGTGCTCCATTCCCTGGGCGATGTCGAACACGCGTGTCGGGGAGTACCACGGCAGGTGCTCGACGCGTTCGCCGTCAGCGTCGTACGTCAGCACGTGGCCGAACGGGTGGAAGTCGATGTCGTACGGGTTGCGAAAGCCGTGCGCGAGGACTTCGCTCTCGGCGCCGTCCAGCGAGATTCGTACGAGGGTGCCACAGACGGGCTTCTTGACGGGCGATCCGGGCAGCGTCGCGTGCTGTGGGCCGATCTTCGTGTCGTTGCCGCAGATCCAGTAAATCCAACCGTCCGGTCCTTGAAGGATGCCGTTCGATGCGTGCTCCCCGCCGCCGTGCGCGATTCTCCAGCGCTCTCCAGGCTCATCCGCCATGCCGTCGCGGTCGCGGTCGCGCAGGTGCCAGATGCCGTCGCCGCACGACGCGATCAGATCGTCGCCGACGAACACCATGCCGTGCACGCCGCGCCGCTTCGAGGACAGCATCGTCGCATGGTCGGCGAAGCCGTCGCGGTCGCGGTCCTCGAGCACCTTGATGTAGTCGTTGCCAGCGACAACGACGCGCCCGCGTGCGTCGATGGTCAGCGCGTAGATGTCGTGCGCGAGCTCGTCGCCGGCGTAGAGCGACACCTCGAACCCGGCGGGCGCCGAGAAGCCGTGCGCGCTTCGAGTGTCGGCCGAGGTGTCTTCGGAGGCGCCAGCGACGAGCAGCGCCGCGAGGAGAGTCGTCCAGCTCACGGTGCGATCGATCGTCGTGCAAGGTCCCGGTGTCGGCAGAGGCGGGAGCGGTTCATGTCGACCAGTCTACCGCGCGTCGGAGTTTCGACGCGAGCAGCGTCGTCCCCACCGTCCGGGTTTCAGGGCTGCGTGCTCCACGGCTACGCGGGACAGCCGGGCGTCACGCAGCCCAGGTCGTCGTCGGTCGGATCCTCGCCGCAGGTGGCCGGGCCGGGATCGGGCGGCGCGTCGCCGCCGAGAAACAGGTACCTGAAGATCCACACCGCATCCGAGAGGTTGAGCTCGCCCGAGTCATCCGCATCGGCGGCGTCGAGGCACGACGGCTCGTCTTCCCGCAGGAAGAGGTAGCCGAGGAGGCGGATGCCGTCGGAGATCTCGAGGGCTTCCTCACCGCGCACGGCGCCGCGTCGGAACCGAACGGTCGGAGCCTCGCTGACAGGCCCGAAGGCGACGAAGATCGCCCTCGAGAGGTCCGGGTAGCGCGCGTCGGCGAGGTCCGAGGCCAGCAGGAAGTCCGGGTGTCCGTCGCCGTTCACATCCCCGGAGCCCGCGAGGCTCCAGCCCGATCCGTCGTCCTCCGCGACGCCACGGATCGCGAAGCCGCCGCGGCCCTCCCGGACGCTCGCGAGGTCGACCGCCGCGCCGCCGCGCTGGCCGTAGACGACGTAGGTCTCGCCGGCGTACTGCCTGCCTTCCGGGGAGGCGCTGGTCGCGTTGATGAGCAGGTCGGCGAGTCCGTCGCCGTTGACGTCGCCAGCGCCTGAGTGAGCGCGACCCGAGAAGTCGTCCTCCGCGGCGCCGCGGATCGCGAAGCCGCCACGGCCGGCACGGATTTCGTCGAGATCGACCGACACCCCATCCGTCTTGCCGAAGACGACGTAGCTCTCGCCGGCGTTCTCCCTGCCTTCGGGGTCGGCCGTGCGTGCGCCGAGGAGGAGGTCCGCGAGACCGTCTCCGTCGACGTCTCCCGGCGCCGATACGTGCTCGCCGCTGTTGTTTCCGTGTATCGAGAATCCGCCGAGGCCGGCGATCACCCGGGACAGCTCGACCACGGTCCCGTCGGCCTTGCCGAAGACGACGTAGCTTTCTCCCCCGATGCGTGACGACCCGATCATGCTCGGCGCGCCGATCAGCAGGTCGGCCAGTCCGTCGGCGTTCACGTCTCCCGCTCCCGAGACACTCCAGCCGGCGAAGTCTTCCTCCTCGCTGCCGCGGATCGCGAAGCCGCCACGGCCGTCCCGAATCTCGGCGAGCTCGACGGCCGCGCCGTCGGTCTTGCCGAAGATCACGTAGCTCTCGCCGGTCTCGCGGTCGACGCCGGGGGCGCCCACGACGATGTCGGCGAGTCCGTCGCCGTTGATGTCCGCGGCCCCCGAGACGCTCCAACCGAAGTTGTCGCGCAACGCGCTGCCGCGAATCGCGAAGCCGCCGCGGCCGTCTTGCACCTCGGCGAGCTCGACGGCCGCGCCGTCGGGCTTGCCGAAGACGACGTAGCCTTCGCCGGCGCTAGACCTGCGGCCGGGGGCGCCGACGAGGAGGTCGTCGAGACCGTCGCCATCGACATCCCCTGCTCCCGATACGCTTCGACCGGAGGAGTCGCCCCCCGCGACGCCGCGGATCGCGAATCCGCCGCGACCCGCCCGTACCGCTGCGAGCTGGATGATGTCCCCGTCGGACTTTCCGAAGACGACGTAGCTCTCGCCGGCGCGGATCCGGCGCCCCGGATCGGCGTGAGGGGCGCCGAAGATAAAGTCGGCGAGTCCGTCGCCGTTCACGTCCCCCGCTCCCGAGACGTATCCTCCCGTGTCGAACGCGGCGTTCCAGTTGCGCTCGACGGCGCCGCGGATCGCGAAGCCGCCCAGGCCCGACGGTAGGTCCGCGAGATCGACCGCGGCGCCGTCGGGCTTGCCGAAGACGACGTAGCTTGCACCGGCGGGGCTCGCGCCCGGGGTATCGGTGACGTCGGGCGAGCCGATGAGGACGTCGGCGAGCCCATCGCCGTTCATGTCCCCCACTCCCGAGACGCTCCGTCCGGAGCTGTCCTCCGCCGCAGCCCCGTGGATCGCAAAGCCGCCTCGGCCGGCTTGAATCGCCGCGATCTCGACCACCGCGCCGTCGGGCTTGCCGAAGACGATACAGCTCTCGCCTGCGAGCTTTCGTCTCACGAGATTGGCGTTCGAGTAAGCGACGATCACATCGGCGAAGCCGTCGCCATTGACGTCGCCCGCCCCCGACACCTTCCTGCCCGACTCGAACTCCGCGCTGCCGCGGATCGCGAACCCGCCGCCGCCGTCCCGGACCGCGGCGAGCTCGATCGCCTCCGTGTCGGCCTTTCCGAAGACGACGTAGCTCTCGCCGTCGAACGGTCTCGCCGGTGGATTGGCGTTGGGCGCGCCGATGACGATATCGGCGAGGCCGTCGCCGTTCACATCCCCCGCTCCCGCGACGCTGAAGCCCGCCTGGTCATTCTCCGCGCTTCCCCGCATCACGAAGCCGCCGCGACCCTCCAGGATGTCTTCGAGGTCGACCGCCTCTGCGCTCGTCTTGCCGAAGACGACGTAGCCCTCGCCGGCGTTTCGGCGTCCCTCCGGTTCGCCCTGCGGCTTGCCGACGAGGATGTCGTCGAGGCCGTCGCCGTTCACGTCGCCTGCAGCGGCCACCCAGCTCGACGGTCCCCGGTTGCCGCGAATCGCGAAGCCGCCGCGCCCGGCGCGTACGTCACCGAGTTCGACCGCTTCTGTATCGGCCTTGCCGAAGACGAGGTAGGTCTCGCCGGCGTCGGCCCTGCCGTCGGCGGGGTCGGCCCAGGGTGCAGCGACGAGAAGGTCGCCAAGACCGTCGCCGTTGACATCTCCCGCGCCCGCGACCGCGTAGCCTGCGCCGTCATCCTGCGTGGCGCAGCGGATCGTGAATCCACCGCGGCCCGCATCGACGTTCTCGAACTCGACCGTCGCGCCGTCGGCCTTGCCGAAGACGACGCACGTCGAGACCGAAAAACGCCTCCCACCGATGCGAGATCGGCCTCCGATCACCGCGTCCGGGACGCCGTCGCCGTTCACGTCTCCGGCTCCGGAGACGCTCCACCCGGCTCCCGACGGCGGCTCGCCTTCGGCTCGCACGACGAAGCCGTCTCGGCCGCGCGCGACATCGGCGAGCTCGACGGCCGGCAGGCCCGGGACCTGCGCTCGTGCCGGCCAGGACGCTGCGAGCGTCGCCGCCACCATACCGACCAGGAGTCCCGACCGCCATCTCGCGCGGAGACGTGTCGCTTCACGTCGCCGCAGGAGCTCGCCGAGACGTAGCCGGTGTGCTCTCCGCGCAGGGATTGCGATTGTCGCGGTACCTGCGTCCGACCGGTGTTCGGTGTCGTCTTGCATCGATCGATCCTGCCTCCTGACCCTCTCGTGCCTTCGCAGCGGTACCTCGTTCGTCTCGCGTCGACCGATCGTACCACGGTAGACTGGCCGGTATGAAACTCCCCCACTGCCTGCCGACCCTCGCTGTCTGTATTCTCGCGCTGTCCGATCACGGCCAGGCCGCTGATCCGCCCGCCGGCGTTCGCAGCCGAACGATCAGTCTGGCTCTTCCCGGGCCATCCGGAGAGGACGACT
Organism: uncultured Planctomycetia bacterium; assembly: GCA_964392615.1. Lineage (GTDB taxonomy): Bacteria > Planctomycetota > UBA8108 > UBA8108 > UBA8108 > CAYMRB01. Next base: position 9,356 of record CAYMRB010000159.1, read on the forward strand.
CGGCGGGCGGTATCATCGCCGCCGACGTCAACGGTGACGGACGCGCCGAGATCCTCGTCACGTGCCGCGGTCACCTGGTGGTTCACGAGAGCGCCGGGAAGGAGCTCTGGCGACGCGCGACCGACATCGTCGTCGGCACGCAGAGCGAGAGTCAGGGCTTGCCCGGACATCACGGGCCGGGCGTCGCGGCGGGCGACGTCGACGGCGACGGGAAGGTCGAGGTGATCTTCTTGACGCGCGACCGCAAGCTGCACGTCGTCGACGGAGCGAGCGGCAAGGAGGAGGTCGTGCTCGAGCCGCCGGTTCCCGCGGGCACAGACCGCTGGGAGCTCGCGATGGTCGCCGACTTCCGCGGCCGCGGCGATCACGATTTGCTTCTGCAGGCGACGAACCGCAAGGGTTATCGCACCGGCCGCTACCTCGCCGCGTACGCTTTCGATGATCTGCGCGCGGGCAAGCCGCCCTTGTGGAAGACCGACAAGTTCGAGTCATGCGCGCACAACGGCGCGCGTCTCGCCGATCTCGACGGCGACGGACGCGACGAGGTGCTCGGCGTCAAGATCCTCTCCCCGAGCGGCAAGCAGCTCGTTCGCGCGGCGCCGTTTCGCGGTCACATGGACAGCGTCTTCGTCGCGGACGTGCGTCCCGACATCGCCGGGCTCGAGGTCGTGCTGCTCGAGGAAGGCTCGAACCAGGTCCAGGTGCTCGGACTCGGCGGACCGCTGTGGCGCGCTCACTTGCGCAAGCAGGAGCCGCAGAACGCCGCGGTCGGTCGTTTTCGCGCCGGATCGGACGGGGTTTTCATCTGGTGCCGTTCGCGCTACTCCCACCACCAGAAGCCGTTCGTGTTCGACCCTCACGGCAAGATGGTGTTCGAGTACGCGATGGACGACGTCGCGCCGAAGGGCTGGACGACGAGCGGCGTCGAGGTCATCCACACGATCGACTGGACCGGGCGCGAGCAGCAGCTCGCGTGCGCAAAAGAGCGGCACACGGTCGGCGACGTGTGTCTGTTCGAGCCGCTCTCCGGCAAAATAGTCGCGCGTTTCGACGACCGTGCCGATCGAGTCTACGTCGCGGATGTCAGCGGCGACTGGCGCGAGGAGATCATCGTGCTCGCGAAGAACGAGCTGCACATCTACGAGAACACCGCGCCCAACCCGCGACCGAAGCGAAAGTCAAAGTGGAGCGAGCGGAACTACCGACGGCTGAAGCAGTGTCACAACTACTACTCGCCGTGATCCGGACCGCGTCGCCCGCCCTTCCTCCGTCCATCGAAAGGACGCGCACATGCGCAGCAACTATCGGCCCAATCCTCCCCTGCGCGCACTCCGCGCGTTGTTTGCCTGTTTCCTGATCGTCTCTGCGTCGCCGCTGGCCGCCGAGACCAGGACGAACATCCTTCTGATAACGGCCGACGACCTCGGCTACGAGGCCGTGGACTTCCTGGGCGGCGAAGTTCCCGGGGTCACGCCGAACCTGAACCGCCTGGCCGCGCAGAGCCTGAGCTTCCAGTTCGCGCACGTCAACGTCGCGATCTGCGCTCCGAGCCGCAGCGTCATCGCGACCGGAAGGTACGGCCACAACAGCGGCCTGTTCGGTTTCAACAAGCTGAGCCGACCGCTGCCGACCGTCTTCGGCGCGTTTCAGGCTGCGGGCTACCTGACGGGCGTTCTCGGTAAGGTCAGCCACTCGACGCCGGATCTGTCGTTCAAGTGGGACTACGTCCACGACTACGGCGAGCTGGGCGCCGGTCGCAGCCCGAGCAAGTACCACGCGTACTGCGTCGAGTTCTTCGCGCGCTGCAAGCGGGAGAAGAAGCCCTTCTACTTCATGGTGAACTCCCACGACCCGCACCGACCGTTCCACGATCCGCAAAGGCCGATGCGCCAGGCGGAGGCCCCCTCGCGGTTGTTCTCTCCCGACGAGATTGCGGTCCCCGGCTTCCTTCCCGATCTGCCGGGAGTGCGGCGAGAGCTGTCGCACTACTACAACTCCGTGCGGCGATTCGACGATACGGTCGGCAAGGTCCTGCAGGCGCTGGACGAGTCGGGGTTGGCTCGCAACACGCTGCTCGTACTGATCACCGACAACGGCTCGGCGTTTCCGTTCGCCAAGGCCAATACCTACCTCGCCAGCACGCGGACTCCATGTCTCGTGCGCTGGCCGGGGAAGGTGGCGCCGGGCACGGTCGATCGCACCCACTTCGTCTCCGAGGTCGACTTCTTCCCGACGTTCATGGAGGCCGCGAGCCTCGAGGCGCCGATGGGTCTGGACGGCGATTCGCTCGTCCCGCTGCTGCGCGGTGAGAAGCAGGCGGGCAGGGACTTCGTGTTCACGCAGATCGACTACACGATCGGCGGGCCGGCCAAGCCGATGCGCTGCATCCAGAACAAGCGCTACGGCTACATCTTCAACGCGTTCTCCGACGGCAAGTTCGCCTACAGGAACAACAACGAAGGCCAGACGATGAAGGCCATGGTCGAGGCCGGCAAGACGGATCCCGCCATCCGCGCCCGCGTCGACATGTTCCGCCATCGCGTGCCGCAGGAGCTCTACGACCTCGAGAACGACCCTTCCTGCACGCGCAACCTCATCGACAGCCCCGCGCACCGCGAGGTGGCCGCGCAGTTCCAGGCGCGGCTGCGCGAGTGGATGGTCGAGACGAAGGATCACTGCCTGCCGGCATTCGACGTGCGGAACGATCCGCAGAAGCTCGCGGCCGAGGTGAAGCGGTATCCGAAGCTGATCAAGCCGAAGCGCCTAGGTGACGCGAAGAAGCCGAAGCGTTCCGCTGCCCGGAAAGGGCGCGGTAAGACGACCGACGAAGAGCGCGCCGCGCGGCGCAAGGCGCGTCGCGCAAAGCAGGCAGCCGAGCAGCCGAAGGCCGGCGGAGCCAGCCGGGCGAGCGACTCGGGTCACCGCGCGGCCGGCCCGATCTCGGGAGACGTCGATCGACTCGCGAGCGCGATACTCGAAGCCAGCGGCGTCGCGGGCGGTTTCATCGTCCATATCGACTGCGGCGACGCCGAGCTCACCGCGGCCCTTCGAATGCGCGATAGCTTCGTCGTTCAGGGGCTCTCCCGCGACGCGGCGGAAGTGTCGGCCGCGCGCGCACGCTTGAGGACACGCAACGATCGCGGCGCGGTCACGATCAGCGACTACGACGGCGACAAGCTGCCGTACATCGAGAACTTCGTGAACCTACTCGTCGCGACCGGCGGCTCGACGATCGGCGCGGACGAGATCCTGCGCGTGTTGACGCCGCACGGCGTCGCCCTCGTCAAGGGGACCGTCCCGAACGCGGCCGGTGCGAGCTCGGTGTCGATCGCCGGCGAGACGTGGACGCGCATCGTCAAGCCGCGGCCGCAGGCGATGGACGAGTGGTCGCACTTCCTGTACGACTCCAGCGGCAACCCCGTCTCCCGCGACACCGCCGTCGGTCCGCTGAAGCGCTACCAGTGGATCGCGGGTCCGCGCTGGTCGCGCCACCACGAGCACATGGCGAGCCTCAGCGCCATGGTGTCGGTGGACGGGCGCGTCTTCTACATCATGGACGATGGCCCGAGGGCGTCGGCGCAGCTGCCGGCGGAGTGGAACCTCTACGCTCGCGACGCGTTCAACGGGACGCTTCTGTGGCGTCGGCCGCTGAAGGACTGGGTGCAGCACCTCTGGCCGCTGAAGAGCGGACCGACCCAGCTGACGCGTCGGCTGGTCGCGGCCGATGGGTTGGTCTTCGTGACGCTCGGACTCACCGCGCCGGTGACCGCGCTCGACCCCGCGACGGGCGCCGTGGTGCGCGAGTTCCCCGGCACCGAGAACGCCACCGAGATCGTTCATCGCGACGGCAAGCTCTTCGTCGTGACCGAGCCGGAGTTCGCGGGGCTCAACAGGACGGCGTTCAGGAAGCCGATCGGCTGGGACAACAAGAAGGTCGCGGCCGAATCGAACGCGTGGCTCGGCAAGGAGAGGCAGTCGATCGTCGCGTTCTCCGTCGAGACGGGACAGCGACTGTGGAAGCGCGATGGTCCCGTCGCGCCCATGTCCCTTGCGGCTGACGCCGACCGGCTGTTCTGCTTCGACGGCACGCGCGTCGTCGGGATCGAGCAGGCGGACGGCAGTGCCGCGTGGGAAGCGCCACCGATCGACGGCAAGCGCTTCGGCTTTGTCCGCGCGGCTGGACCGCGGCTGCTCGTGCACGACGACGTCGTGCTGATCAACTTCTCTCCGAGCGCGTCTCTCGACCTCGTCGAAACGGAAGACGGCGAGGAGCGCTTGACGCGGAACCGCAAGAGCCGCCGCGTGGTCCTCGGGTATTCGAAGAAGGACGGCGCGTTTCTGTGGAAGGCCCCGTCCGAGCCCTCCGGGCACGAATCCCTCGGCGCGCTGTTCGTCCTCGACGACCTCGTCTGGACGAGCGGCTTCCGCAATCGCGGCGATGGGCGAGATCCCCGCACCGGCGACGTCGAGCGGTCGATCAAGAAGGAGCCGAAGTACTTCCCGTTCCATCAGCGCTGCTACCCGACGAAGGCGGTGGGCAACTACGTGCTCTCCGGCAACCCGGGCATCGAGATGGTCGACGTCACGAGCGGCACGTGGAACTACCACCAGTGGACGCGCGGCGGATGCGTCTACGGCGTGATGCCGGCCAACGGCCTCGTGTACACGCCACCGCACGCGTGTGCGTGTTACCTCGAGTCGAAGACGACGGGACTCTGTGCGATGGCGCCGCAGTCATCGGCGACACAGAGCTTGAAGCCCGACCCGGACGAAGTGCGGCTCGAGAAGGGCCCGGCGTACGGCAAGAGTCGAGGGGCGGTCTCGGCAGACGACTGGCCGACGTTTCGCGGGAACGGCTCGCGCAGCGGCAAGGCCGCATCGATCGTTCCCGCGAAGGTCTCGCAGCAGTGGTCGACCGACGTCGGCGGCACTCTGACCGCGCTGACGATCGCCGCGGGACACGTGTACGTCGCGGACAAGGATGCGCACCGACTGGTCGCGCTCGGCGCCGGTGACGGAAGCATCGCTTGGAGCTTCGACGCGGGCGGTCGGATCGACTCGCCGCCGACCGTCCACGACGGCAAGGTGCTGTTCGGATGCGCCGACGGCTGGGTCTACGCACTGCGCGCCACCGACGGCGTCCTGGCGTGGAGGTTCCGCGCCGCGCCGGTCGATCGTCGCATGGCCTTTGACGATCAGATCGAGTCGGTGTGGCCCGTTCACGGCAGCGTGCTCGTGCACGACGGCGTCCTGTACTGCGTCGCAGGCAGGATGATGTTCCTCGACGGAGGCCTTCGGCTGTTGAAGCTCGATCCCGAGACCGGCCGCAAGCTCGCCGAGGTCGTTCTCGACCACACGCACCCCGCGGACGGCAGCGATCTGCAGGACTCGATGCGGGAGCTCACCATGCCGCCGGCGCTGCCGGACATCCTGTCGACGGACGGACGGCGGCTCTTCATGCGCTCGCAGCCGTTCGACTTCGATGGCAAGCGACCCGAAGTGAAGGTGCGTATGGCCGACGTGCAAGCCGGTCCGAATGCCCACCTTTTCGCGACCGGCGGCTTCCTCGACGGAAGCTGGTTCCACCGCACGTTCTGGCAGTACGGTCTGGGCGTGCAGTCCGGCTGCAACTTCTGGTTCGTCGCGGGAAGGTCCGTGCCGACGGGCCGCATCCTCGTCGTCGATGACGACATCGTCTACGGGTACGGCCGCCAACCGGCGTACATGGTGTGGTCGACGCCGCTGGAGTATCAGCTGTTCGCAGCTCGTAAGACGTTCGACGCCGCGTGGCTGCAGGCGAACGCGAAGAAGAGGCGACGCACCGGACCGCTGGGCGTGGCCAACACGTTCGATCGCTCGAAGCGATTGGGCCAGCCGACGAAGGCGATTTCCGGAGTGGATTACGTTTGGCAACGCGGCGGCTACTCGATGCTCGTCCGCGGTTTGGTGCTGGCGGGCGATCGGCTCGTCGTGGCCGGCGTGCCCGATGTCCTCGACGAGGAGAAGCTCTTCTACGACTATCGCGCGGTGTCGCTGCAGGCGAAGGCGAGGGCGCAGGCCGATGCGCTCGCCGGCAAGCGGGGCGGCGTCGTGCGCGTGGTGTCGACGACGGACGGCGCCCAAGAGAGCGAGCTCGCGCTCGATTCCGCTCCCGCGTGGGACGGACTGGCCGCGGCCGGCGGCGAGCTCTTTCTGTCGACGCTCGACGGCAAGGTCGTGTGCCTGGGAGCCCGTTGAAAAACGCAATTCGGCGCGATGGCGGCCATTTCGCCCGGGCTCTTCGTTGCCAGAACTCGACAATGCACCACATTGCCTGCGTTCTGGCGCCTCGATCCCGGACGAAATGACTCGCCCTCGCACTCGAAGCCCTTTTTCAACGGGCCCCTAGGCTAGGAGCCCGTCCAGGAAAAGCGTTCGACGCAGCTGAGAGCTCTCCAGCGCTCCGTCAGGGCCCGACGATCGGCCTGAGATTGGAGCGCATCTCCATCGCGAGGCCTGACGACGCCGCCGTCTTCTCGCCGTGCTTCTGCCTTCCGGTGGCGAGGTAGCCGGAGATTCCACGCCGGTTCAGTTCCTTGAGGTTCTCTTCCGAGCAGTATCCTGAGTCGGCCGAGATCTCGCGCGCCTGTCTTCCGACGTTCTCCTTGATTCCCTTCACCAGCAGCACGAGTTGTTGGCTGTCCGTGCCGCAGCTCGTGACGTTCGGAGGAAGTAGCCACGCCTGATCCACGTCCCACGGTCTGAATCTCTGCGCGGTCCTCTTCATGCCCGCAGGATAGCGAATCGCTGCTGTCGTGGTGATGGCAGCGCCCGAATTGGCAATCGATTGGTCGTTGCTTTCCGAACGTTGTACCCAAGGTATGGACGCCATTTCGATGTCTGCCCGGCGGTCTCCGGTTCCTGCTGGGTTCCGAACGCAGCCCGGGCACCGACGCCGCTCCCGAGGCCGGAAAGAAGCCAACCACAGAGGACACTGAGACCACGGAGATAAGAGTGCGGATAGGAGGGCTCTTGCTTGTCTTCTCTCTTCTCTGAGATCTCTGTGACTCTGTGGTGAATCCTCTTCTCTTGTTTCCGGTTCCGCCGTTGGGTTCCGGGCGCAGCCCGGGCTAGGTCCTCTGTGGTGGCCCTCTTTTCAGCGAGCCCGGCAGGGCCAAGCTCCCGAAGTGTGGCGAGGCGTCCAGAGGCGCATCCGGCTCGGCCTGTCGGCCTCGGTCCTGCCGAGGGTTTCTTGGACAGCCTCCTAGCCTAGGAACTGATTGATCGCGTCGCGATTCTCCGCAGCGCGAGCAGCACGAGCCACGCGAGGACCGCGCCGACGACGTACGCCGGGAAGTCCGCCCATGCGAAGGACGTGCCGAGCACGAGCGCGCCGACGCGTGTTTCCCGTACGGCTTCGAGGAACGCGGGCTTCCACGACTGCGCGAACTCGATGGCGCAAGTGGCCACGAGGACCGACGCCGCGACCGTGAGCGGCCGCGCGCGCGGCCACACCGCGGCGGCGAGCACCGCCCAGAAGACGACGTAGAACGCACCGCCCGACGTGTCGCGTACCCACGGGCCGAACGGGCCGTCGTACTTCTTCGTCAAGAGGCCGAGCGGCGTGACGATGGCGAGCACGACGATCGCGGCGATGCGCCAGCGCGTCGGCGATACCCCCGCTGTCCTGCTGTCTCGGTAGTCTCTGTCGGTCATGGGCAACGACCACGATTCCCGCCGGCGCGGCGAAAGTCAACTTGGAGCGATGCTGATCGCGGGGCACAATCACCTTCATGCGCCGGTCGAAGAAGCTGCTCGTGGGATCGACCGCGCTCGGCGCGGCAGTCGTCATCGGGGCGCTCTGCGTCGTCGCGTGGCCGTACGTCATCGAGACGTGGGCGATCCGCCAGCTCGAATCGCGCGACGCCGCCGCGTGGCGTGCGGCCGCGGAGCAGCTGATCGAGTCCGGCAGCCGACGGAGCATCGGTCCGATCGTCACGACGGCGCTCGAGCGCGACACCGAGAGGTTCGCCGAGTGGCACGGACAGCTGCTGCGCCGTCACGGCGCGAAGGTCCTGTACGCCGAGTCGCTGTCTGCGCACCTGCAGGCGGTGCGGAGCGATGATACCGAGGTGCGCGAGGCGATGCTCGGCATCGATCGTCGCGGCGAGGCTCTGTCGGACGACCTGGTGACAATCTGCCTCGCCGCGCTCGAGAGTCCCGATCCTCAGACGCGTCGTGGCGGTGCCCACGGGCTCGGCCTGCTTTGGTCGTTCGCACGGCGCGCGGTGCCGCAGCTCGCGACGGCCGCGCGCGATCCGATCGCTGACGTGCGCGTGGAGGCCGTTCGGGCGCTCGGCCGGGTCGGTCGCGAGAACGACGACGCGGTCGCGGCACTCGTTGCGGCATTGGCCGACGCGGAGGACAACGTTGCGGTCTCGGCGGCGGACGCGCTCCGGAGGTGGCCTTCGCAGGCGTCCGCCACAGTGAAGCCTCTCGGCGTGATGTTCCGTCGCGGCGGTGTGCGAGGAGCGCACGCGGCGGTGGCGCTCGCGTCGATCGGGCCGGCGGCGCGATCGGAGCTCGACGCGGTGGTCGAGTCGATGGGCGTCCTGGAGGAGCGTTGGGTTTGGCTGCTTTCCAGCGACACCTTTCGCGACGAGGACGCTCGCGTCAACGTCGTCGCGAACCTGCGACGCAGCGGCATGCCGGCGGCGACGGCCGTGCCGCTCCTGACCGGGCTTCTCGGTCTGGCGGCGGCGGAGCCACTCGAAACACGCGCCCGAGATCTGCGCGACGCCGCGGCGCTCGAGCTCGGGCGCTATGGAGTCGCCGCCGCGCCTGCGGTCGGTCGTCTCGTCGAGCTCCTCGTTTCCGAGCGGGCGCCGCACGGTGACTTCCTGCGCGGCGATTGGGTCGGCGATGCGAACTGGAATGTCGCATGGGCTCTCGGGGCCATCGGCACGCCCGCGGTCGAGCCGCTCGTCGCTGCCCTCGACAGCTCGTCGGAGGAGTACCGCCGCGCCGCGATCTTCGCGCTGGGAGCGACGGGCGATGCGTCCGCGGGCACGGTCGCCGCGTTGCGCCGCACGGCGCGCGACCACGAGCTCGCACTCGACGTCATTCACGCGCTCGCGTTGCTCGGAGTCGACGCGACGCGCGATGTCCTCGAGTTCGCGAACCGGGAGCCGCAGCGGGCGCTGTCTCTCGTCGCATTCCTGCATTCGCCCTCGGAGGGGCATCTGCCGACTCTTCTCGACGCGCTGCGGGCTGACGACAGTGCTCGCGGTCCGGTCGCGGCGAAGATCGTCGGGCGGCTGGCTGACGTCGATGGCATCGCACAGCGCGTGATTCCAGCGCTCGAAGAAGCGGCGGCGAGCACCGACGCCGACCTGCGCCTCGAGGCCGAGCTCGCACTCGCGCGATATCGCGGCCCGTCGGCGGCTCTGGTCCAGCGGCTCGTCGACCTCGCCCGCAACGATCCGGAGGACGAGATGCGGCGTCGCGCGATCGCCGAGCTCGCTCGTCTCGGATCGGCGGCTCGCGCGGCGGTTCCCGATCTCGTCGAGCTGCTCCGGGGGCCACCACGGATCTCGGTGCAGCTGACGGCTGCCCTCGTCGCGATCGCTCCGGAATCTGACGTGGCCGATCGCGCCTGCTGCCGGCCGCTCGAGGCGTTTCTCGAGCCTTCGGAAGCAGTGGATCCCGTCCACTTCTATCTGTACGCGGACGCGCTGTTCGACCTGCCCGCTCTTTCTGCGCGTGTGACGGCGCTCCTCGAGCGCCTTCGCCGAAGGGGCTGCGGCAGGTGCCGCGCATACGCGATCCGGCTGCTGTGTCGGATACCCGATCGATCGCCCGAGCTGGTCGACGACGTAGGTGGGCTCCTCGCCGGCAGCCTGCACGCCGGCTCCTCCTTAGTCCAGACCGACTCCGGGCGTTATGTTTTCGAGTCGTTCGCCGTTTCCGTCGGCGTCGTCGCCGCGCAAACGGCCGCGTCGCTCGGTCCGCGCGCTGCGTCGCTCGTGCCGCTCCTGCGCGATGCGCTCGACAGCGACGACGATCGACTCGTCGTCGCCGCGGCGCACGCGCTGTGGAAGGTGGCCGGCGAGGATCACCGCCGCGTCGTCGTCGAGATGCTGGGACGCAACATCCTGGTCGGCCCCTGGTCCGACGAGGTGTGGTCGTACGAGCTGATTGGCGCGGCTCTCGAGTACCTCGATGCGGTCGAAGGCCGTGAGCCTGCGCGACACGCCAACCCGTTTCACCTGCGCCGGCGCATCGATGACGCGCAGCGTCGCGTCAGGTAGCGCCGAACATCGCCCTTTCGCGCCGGCAGCCATCGAGCGCCGACGCGGAACGGAGAAGCCCATGCGTGATCGGTTAGTCACAAGTCTCATCGTCGTCATCGCTTAGAAAAC
>CAYMRB010000160.1:0-19562 GCA_964392615.1 uncultured Planctomycetia bacterium
CGATGGGCGCGACGACGACGACGATCTGTCGGACGACGGCGAGGATCTCCCCGATCTGGACGACGACGACGATTTCTGATCGCGGCGACTGACTGCCGCTCTTCGACGGACTGCTAACCGCCGAGTTCCGTCGGCAGGTTCTCGAGGTAGAACGGGTCGGAGTCGGCCGTGATGTCGAGCGCCGCCAGTGCGCGCTGCAGCTGGCGGTCGCCGCGCACGTCGCAAGCGGATGGCGTCTCGGCAGAGTCCGCGAAGTGGCGCTGCAGCACGCGGGCGATCGCGGTGTGCACGAGTTTCGCGTCGAGAGACGTGTCGAGCGCCGCGTGGAGAGCTTCGAGTTCCGGGTAACTCGCGACGCGCTGGAGGTCCTGTGGATCTTCCGCCCAGAGGTCGCGGAAGAACTGGTAGCGCTCCTGGACGTAGCGAAACAGCGCGTCGGAATGCTGGATGCCCCGGAATTCGTCGAGTTGCGCGGGGGTGAAGCTCGCCTCGAGCTCGTCGACCGAGATGTCCGGGAGGATGCCGCCGCGCGGCTGCCCGTCGCGGTCGCGCGGGCCGTGGAAGAGGTGGCCATTCGGCCGGCGCAGGTAGTAGCTCGGCAATCGGGCCCAGGCCCGACGGCCGACGAGCTGCTTGACGCTCTGCGGCACGGGGATGTCGCTCTGCGACACGCCCTTGCCGTACGTGCGCGTTCCGATGACGATCGCGCGTTCGAGGTCCTGCAGCGCGCCCGCCGCGACCTCGGCCGAGCTCGCCGTGCCGCCGTCGACAAGCACCGCCATCTTGCACGCGATCCGGCGCGCGTCGGTCGCGAACAGCTCGTGGCCCGTCTCGCCGTTGGCGCGCACCTGGGTCACGACCGGGATGCCGCGGTTGAGGACGAAGAGGTCGACGACCCCGACCGCCTCATCGAGGACGCCGCCGCGGTTCTGACGCAGGTCGAGGATGCAGCGGTGAACCTCGCCGGCACGGGTCTTGAGCTCGTCGAGCGCCGCTCCGACGCGCTGCGACGTGCCCTTGGAGAACGACCGCAAGCGCAGGTACGCTACGCCGGCGGGTAGCAGCTCGCTCGTGAGCTCGGGGGGGCGAGCTTCGACCTTGCGGATCGACAGAAGGCGCGGCGTCTCCCAGCCCCAGCGTTCGACCTCGAGCCACGCGGTCGCGGCTTTCGGAGGGAGCTGATCGAGGAACGAGCGGATCTCCTGCGCCGACAGGCCGCGCGTCGGCACGCCGAAGATCGCGCTGACGCGGTCAGCGGGTCGCAGTCGCTCGTCGTCCGTGCGCGTGCGCACCTCGTGCGTCGTCACCTTGGTCACGACCAGCGGGGCGAGGCGGTCGAGCTTGTAGAACTCGGCGCCGAGACGCAGGGTTTCGCCGATGTCGGGAGAGCCCTCGTTGTCGAGGATGAGGTCGGCGTGGTCGAGCTGATTGACGATTCCCTCGAACGCCGCGATGGCCAGCTTCTCGTCGTCGACGCGACCGGGATTGACGTAATTGCGCCGGACGAGATCGATGAGCTCGCTCACCGCATCGGACGGCGCGCCGCCGGTGCCGTTGGCGCGATCGGCTTCGAGCTCGCCGACTCGCGCGCGGAGTCGGTCGTTCTCCGCCTCGAGTACGTCGATGCGCTCCTCGACCGCGCGCAGGTCGCCGTTCTCGACGCGCGCGCGATCGAGCAGCAGCCGCGCCAACCGGCCGCGGTCGCTGGGCTCGAGACGCAGGCTCTGGAGGTACGGCCGCACGCGTCGGTCGAGCGCGTCGCCGCGGGAGGTCTGCGCGAACGCGAGCGCGGCGGCGGCGCGGACGTCGAAGCTCCGTTGATGGTCGGAGATCAGCTCGATGAGCTTCTGCTGCGAGAACGTGTTGTCGAGCCGATCGATCGCGACGCTCGCGGCGATCAGGACGTGCGGTTCGTCTTCCGCGACGGCTCGGGCCAGGACGCTCTCGACGACCTTACGGGCCCACGGTTCGCGAGCCACACCGAGCATGCGGAGGGCGGCGATGCGCACGTCGTCGTCGCTGCCGTCCTTGGCGAGCTCGGCGAGCGTCGTCAGCGCGAGCTCCCGGATCGTCCGCTCGGCTGGCGTCAGGCGGGCGAGGGCTGCCGTCGCGAAGCGCACGTCGTCGTCGAGATCGCGGAACTCGGCCGCGGTCACGAACTCCGCGAGGTCGGCCGCGAACTGGTCGCGCGTACGAGGTCGCAGCTGGTGCACGGCGTCCCACACGCGCTCGATGGGGCGGCCCCGCACCGAGCGCAAAGCGCGCGCAACGGGCGTGTCGGGTGGCATGGCCGGCCCCGCGGCGCGCGGCGCACGCAGGCACGGCAGGACCGCGAGGGTGAAGGCGATGACGAGAGTTCGCGGACGTGCCATGGTGTGTCGGGTAATCTTCGTCTACGGGTCTTACTTCGGCACGGCAGGCGAGGGCATTGAGTCGGCGAGCCGCTACGCATCCTACCGGCCGGCCGCAACCCCGCCATATAGGCTGCCCACGCCCAATTTCGGTGGACCGCTTGTCAGCGCCTCGATAGAATCCTCGCCGCGTCCGCAACTTCTTGTACAGTTTCTCGTTACGCGATTCGAGCGCGTCTTCCCATGTCGGAGCCGAACACCTTGCGCCGCGTCGAGACGACGGCCGATCTCGACGACCTCCTCGCGCTCTCCGCCGAGCGCCCCGTGATGTTGCTGAAGCACAGCACGCGGTGTCCGGTCAGCACCTGGGCGCACCGCGAGTTCGTCGAGTACGTGACGGATGCCGTCGAGCGCGACGTCGAGTGCGCGATGGTCCTCGTCGTCGAGCATCGCCCGGTGTCGCTCGAGATCGCGGACCGTCTCGGCGTGCGGCACCAATCGCCGCAGGCGATCCTGATCCGCGGTGGCGCCGCGGAGTGGAACGACAGCCACGAGGGAGTCACGAAGAGCGCGCTCGAAGCGGCCGAGGGTGCCGGCAGCGGGGCGGACTAGCCGAAGGGAGCGATCGTGGCGTGACGACGTCAGGCGCGGAACGGATCGGTGCGATCGGGCTCGGCTTGCTTGGCGGTGCGATCGTCGAGCGGTTGCGAGCCGCCGGGTACGAGCTGGTCGGCTACGACATCGACGCGTCGCGAGCCGCCGAGCTCGGCATCGAGGCCGCCGCGTCACCGCTCGCCGTCGCGCGCGCGTGCGGGCGGATCGTTCTCTGCCTTCCGGACGGGGCGGTCGTCGACGACGTGTTGTTCGGCGCGGACGGCCTTGTCGCTGGCGACGAGCTCGCCGTGCGGTGCATCGTCGACGCGACGACGAGCGATCCGGCGGGCAACGAGCGACGCGACCGGGAGCTCGCCGCGCGCGGCATCGACTACGTCGAGGCTGCCGTCAGCGGCTCGTCCGCGCAGATGCGCGCCGGCGACGGCGTGCTGCTCGTCGGCGCCGCGCCGAGCGGGACGACCGGTGATGCCGCGATCGAGCGCGTGCGGGATCTGCTCGACGCGCTGGCGCCGGTCGTCTTCTGCCTCGGACCGGTCGGCGCCGGGGCGCGGGTCAAGCTGCTGACGAACCTCGTCCTCGGGCTGCAGCGACTGGCGCTCGCCGAGGGCTTCGCGTTCGCGGACAAGCTCGGCGTCGACGCCGGCGTGCTCGCCGAGGTGCTGAGGGCGGGGCCGGCGCACTCCCGCGCGCTCGAGGCGAAGGGGCGCAAGATGGTGCGGGGCGAGTTTCAGCCGCCGCAGGCGCGGTTGCGCCAGCACCTGAAGGACGTGAGGCTGATGCTCGATCTGGCGGCGGAGCTCGACGCCGCGCTTCCGGTCAGCGGGCTTCACCGCGACCTCCTCGAGAAAGGGATCGCGGCCGGGCTCGGCGATGAGGACAACGCCGCGATCGTCGAGATCCTGCGGCGAGAGGTCGCCGGCCACGACGGATCGGCGGGGCGTCCGTGAAAAAACGGTGGCGAGGGCGCCATCGAGCCGAGCAGAAATCGGACGGTGTCCTCGGGCTTGAACACGAAACACATCGCCCGGCTCTCCGGCGACACCTCGCCACCGCTTGCGGGAACAGGGAGGGTCGGTTTCGAATCACCACGCCCGGCAGACGGGAACGATCGGCTTCGGTCGGTCGGACGGTGTCCTCGGGCTTGAACACGCAGGTGAATGACGTCCGCTGACCCGACCCGCCTGACCGGAGCGAGGTGGTTCGGTGTTCGCGCTGCGGGGCGTGTCGGCCTTCGTGGCGCGAACAACCTATCAACGCGGTGCGGGCCGTCGTCCGGACGGTGAATCTCGGAGAAACTCCGGATCGAGCTCAGCGGGGGCCGTAGCTGATGAGCTCGATATCGAACACGACGTCCGCGTTCGGCTTGACGACCCCGTCGAGCCCCTTCTCGCCGTACGCGAGCGCGGCCGGCAACAGCACCCAGCGCCGTTCGCCCTGCTTCATGGTGCGGACGCACTCGACCAGCCCCGGCAGCGCAAGGGGCTGCGGCGGCTTGTCGAGCTGGAAGCCCCCGCCGTCGAGGTCGGACGAGCCGACTCCCGAGCTGGCGAGGACGAACGCCTCGGGGTGGCCGGTGGCGCGCGAGTCGGTGAACGATCGCCCGAGCTTGTCGCCCTGCCGCACCCAAGCGGTGTAGTGGATTCGCACCTCGGTGCCAGCGAATGGCGGCGAGCCTCTTCCCTTCTGGGCGACGGCGTACGTGAGGCCGGACGCGGTTCGCACCGGATCGGGGACGACGGCCGGGTCCCCTTCGCGGCGCAACGGGGTCAGCGCGTCCTTCGCGACAGGTAGCTCCGCGGGGAGAACCAGATCGACGCTGGCGCCATCGTCACCCGGCGAGGTCGGCTTGCACGAGGGAAGAACGAGAAGCACCGAGAGCACGACGAGCGCTGCCAGTTTCACAGCTTGTCTCCGATTGAGGTGTCCGTTGAATGGTCGGGGAGGCATCCTATCCGACGCCGGTCGTACGTCGCCAGAGGGAGTTGCCGCTACCGCGGGTCGTTCTGGAAGATAGCGGTGAGCCCGTCGCGGTCAGCCCCATGCGTCGATTGACCCGGCGTCGAAGGCCTCGTACGATGCTCGGTGTTCTCGTCGGCAGAATCGAGGCGGAGGAGGCCTCGACGGAAAACGGCCCCGCCAATCGCGGTGGAGAGAAACGGTGAAGAGACAGAGAACGGGGCGGCTGCGGCGGTTCGCGACTCGGTTCGTGTCGTCGACCGCCGAGTGTTTCGGCGTCGGTCTTCGCTCGGGGCGCGCGGGCCTTGCCACCGGCTGCGCCGCCGCGCGGCGATGGGGCGCGCGGGCGCTCGTTCTGCTGTTCGCGCTGGTTCCCGATCGCGTCCTCGTCGCGCGCATTCTCGCGCTGGCCGTCGGCGGGTTCGCGCTCGCGAACCTCGTCGGGGAGTTCTTGCGGCCCGGCTTCGACGCGAACCTCTGGTGGATCGACTGCCGCTACTTGCCTTCGTGGCTGCGGCACGCACTGCTGTGGTCCGGCGGCGTTCTCCTCGTCGCGATCGGTCTGTGGCCGCAGGCGAGAACGTGGCGCCGTCTCGCGACGGCGGGGATCCTCGCCGCGCTTCTGGTGCAGGCTCTCCTCAATGCGGTGACGTTCTGGGCCGTCCTCGCTCGCGGTGAGGTCCGCAGCGTCTTTCCGCTGCCGCTGTCGCTTCTCGTCGCCGCCGCGTTGGCGTGGATCGGCACGTGGCTCGTCGCTCGCCGGTGGCGGCCGGTGTCCTCTTCGGCCCTGGCGTCCTGCCGACGTGGCCTCGTGATGGCGATCGGGGTCGCCGCGTGCCTCGTAGCCTTCCCGCTCGTGCAGATCCTGTGCTTCGGGACGACCGACTACCGCCGACGCGCCGACGCGATCGTCGTGTTCGGATGCCTCGCGTACGCGAACGGTCAGCCGTCGACATCGCTCTACGATCGCGTCATGACCGGCTGCGACCTCTACCTCGAGGGCTACGCCGACCGCCTCGTGTTTTCCGGCGGGCCCGCGCGCGGCGGCGTGCACGAGACGGACGTGATGCGGCGCCTGGCGATCGAGCGAGACATCCCGCCCGCGGCGATCCACGTCGACCGCGGAGGCCTCGACACGCAGTCGACGGTCGAGAACACGCACTCCGTCCTTGCCGATCTCGGTGCGCGACGCGTCCTCGCCGTCAGCCACTTCTACCACCTGCCGCGGATCAAGATGACGTATCAGCGCGCCGGCCTCGACGTGTACACCGTGCCCGCAGCGCAATCGCGCTGGATCCGCAAGACGCCGTGGTCGGTCGTGCGCGAGGTCGCGGCGCTGTGGTTCTACTACCTGCGTCCGCTGGCACCGCGGAGCGACGAGGGCGGATCGGCGCGTGGCGCGACGGCGGCGAGCGTGTAGAATGCGCGGCCGTCGGTGACGTGGTGAAGGGAGTCGGCTCGTGGTGAAGTCCGTCGACTATGCAGCACGGGTCGTCGTCTTGATCGGCCCGCCGGGCGTCGGAAAGGGAGCTCAGGCGCGGCTGCTCGCGGCCCGCGACGGATTGGCCCACCTGTCGATGGGCGACGCGTTGCGCGACGAGATCGCGCGCGACACGCCGCTCGGCAGCCGGATTCGTGCGGCGCTCGACGCCGGCTGCTTTGCGGACGACGAGGCGGTGGTCGATCTCGTTCGCGGTCGTCTCGCGCAGAGGCTGCGGCGCGGATTCGTGCTCGACGGGTTTCCGCGGAGTTTGCCGCAGGCGGCCGAGCTCGAGCGGCTCGTCGACGACGTCGGAGCCCGCCTCGAGGCCGCTATCCTGCTCGACATCCCGGAGCGCGTCGCGCTGGCGCGGCTCGAGGGCCGCCGCGTGTGCTCGCAGTGCTCGGCGACGTACCACGTCGCGTGGCGGCGACCGCGGCATGGGGGGATCTGCGATCGATGCGGCGCGAGGCTCGCGCGCCGGCCCGATGACGCGCCGGACGTGCAGCGGCGGCGACTCGCGACGTACTCGCGGGTGACGCAGCCGCTGATCGAGTACTACGAGCAGCGCGGTCTATTGCGACGAGTCGATGCGGACCAGTCGATCCAGAGCGTCGGCCGACGGATTCGGCAAGTACTCACGACGAGCGGGTGACGCCGCGGCGGGATCCGGGGCCCCCTCGCCGTCGTCCGTGCGAGCGTCCGGAACCGCGGGATTTCTCTCGCGATAGGGGTTGCGAACCCCCCCGCGGTCCGATATAAAAATAGTCCCCACAACTGCCCCAGGGCGCTTCTGAGATCCCCATTTCGGAAGCGCCCGTTTTAATGCCCGGCCGGCGTCCTTCGCGCAGCGGGGGGCGGCCGGAAGTTGCTGGTCTGTAATCAGTTATGAGACGTCTGGTCGTCATCGACGTCGTCGGGCTGACCCCCGCCCACATCGGGCCGCACACACCGGCGCTCCGCGAGTTGGCCGCTGCAGGATTTCAAGCGAGCCTGGGTGCCGTGCTGCCAGCGGTGACTTGTTCCGCCCAGACGACGATGCTCACCGGCACCCTCCCGAGAGAGCACGGCATCGTCGGCAATGGTTGGTACTTCCGCGATCAGGCCGAGGTCTGGCTCTGGCGGCAGAGCAACCGATTGACCGGCGGCGCGAAGGTCTGGGAGCGCGCTCGCGAGCGGCATCCCGGCTTCACCTGCGCGAAGCTGTTCTGGTGGTACTGCATGTACTCCAGCGCCGACTGGAGCGTGACGCCTCGGCCGACCTATTGGGCCGACGGACGCAAGGGGCCGGACGTCTACACGGATCCACCCGATCTGCACGATCGGCTCGACGCCGAGCTCGGCGAGTTTCCGCTATTCCACTTCTGGGGGCCGGGGTCCGACATCCGCTCGAGCGCGTGGATCGGTCGCTGCGCCGAGAGCGTCCTTCGCACCGAGCGGCCTGACCTGACCCTCGTCTACCTGCCGCACCTCGACTACGACCTGCAGCGCCACGGCGCCGATTTCCCCGGACTGCCGCAGTCGCTGCGCGAGGTCGACGCGGTCGCGGGCGGCGTCATCGCGGCGGCGCGCGAGCACGATACGGAAGTCATCGTGCTGAGCGAGTACGGCATCACGAACGTCACGTCGAGCGTGTCGATCAACCGCGCGCTGCGCGAGGCGGGCTTCCTGCGCGTCCACCGCGCTCGTAACGGCGAGCTGCTCGACCCCGGCGCGTCGCGCGCGTTCGCGCTCGCCGACCATCAGATCGCGCACGTCTATGTGCGCGATGAGGCGGACGTCGACGCGGTCCGCCGCCTGGTCGAGGGGCTGGACGGCGTCGACGTCGTCCTCGGCCGCGACGGCAAGGCGGACGTCGGCCTCGACCATCCGCGGTCCGGCGAGCTCGTCGCGGTCGCGGCGGCCGACCGTTGGTTCGACTACTACTACTGGCTCGACGAGAGCGCGGCGCCGGACTTCGCTCGCACGGTCGATATCCACCGCAAGCCGGGCTACGACCCGGTCGAGCTCTTCCTCGATCCGCAGAAGCCGCTCGTGAAGGCGCGCATCGCCGGCAAGCTGCTCGGCAAGAAGCTCGGCCTCCGCACGCTGATGAACGTGATCCCGCTCGACTCGAGCCTAGTCCGCGGCAGCCACGGCCGGCTGCCGGAGCGACCCGAGGAAGGGCCGGTGTTGATCTCGAGCTCGCGCGCGCAGCAAGCGGAACGGTTCGAGATGTGCGACGTCGCGGATCTGATGCTCGCGACGATGTTCGATTGATCGAGGTGCGCGCGTCGGCATCGACGTCGCGGCCCGACAGCCGGCGCGAGTTGCCGAGCTTCGCCGGTTGCCGAGTTCGTGGCGCGACGGCGTCATGCGCTCGACGGACCGCCGTCCGGCCCCATCTCCTGACGCGCGCCCGCGGTGATCTCCTCGGGATAGCCGCTGACCTCGAGCACCTTGATCGCGTTGCGAGTCGTCGCCGGGCCCGGGCGGACGCGGTAGTCGAACGTCATCTCCTTGCCGCGCACCGCTTCGCGGAGGTGGAAATTCGCCATGCCGGCTTCGGCGTCGTCCGTCACCAACCGCGTCAGCGCGTTGTCGTGTGTCGCGACGAGGAGCAGGATGCCGTGGTCGCGCAGGAAGCGGAGGATCGACCGTGCCAGCGCCAGCCGCTCGTCCGCGTTCGTGCCGCGGAAGAGCTCGTCGAAGATCGCGAGGCACAACGGAGACTCGCCCGCCGCGCGGATCGTCTCGCGGACCCTCTCGACCTCGACCTGGAAGTAGCTCTTGCCGTCGTCGAGGGAGTCGCGAACGTTGATGTCGGTGAAGAGTGCCACCGGAGTCCAGCGGAACGACGCGGCGCAGACGGGACCGCCGGCTCCGGCGAGAAGCGCGTTGACTCCGGTCGCCTTGAGCCACGTCGACTTCCCGGCCATGTTCGAGCCCGTCAGCACGATGACGTTCACGTCGTCGCCACCGGAGCGCATCTCGAGGTCGTTGCGGACGACCGTCGTGCTTTCGAGCAACGGGTGAGCCATGGCGCGCGCCTCGATGATCGGGCGGTCTGCCGACACGGCCTCGGGCAGCGAGAAGCCCTCCTGCTCGGCGAGCGGACAAGCGAGCGACAGCAGCGCTTCGGTCTCGCCCAGCGCTCCGGTCGAGCGCTCGATCACGTCGCGGTGGGTGGCGAACAGCTTCTCCGCGGGCGGCAGCAGGCGGAGCTCCCACAGGAGCGCGATGTTGAGGATCTCGAAGACGATTCCGAACGAGTGCAGCTGGAGCAAGGTGACGTAGCGTCCGAGCCGAGCCGCCGCCGGGCGCATCGATCGGAGCTCTGTCAGCGCGTCCTTCCACGCGTCCGAGCGCGGTTCGGCGGCTTCGAGTGCGACCTCGAGGTCGACCAGGCCGCGCAGCAGCGGACCGAACGCGAGCAGGCGATCTCGTGCCGGATTCGAGTGCCGCACGTTGGCGCCGACGATGCCGAGATTGACGACGATGATCAGGAACGCGATGCCGATCAACCACGGCCAAAACACCGACGCGATGAGCAGCGCCGGCGCGGCCGTGCCCAGCACGTGGGCCGTGACGAGGAGCCAGCGCCGATTCGCGAACGTGGCGGGCTCGTACAGCGAACGCGGCAGGTCGTCGAGCGGTGTACCGCGCAGCGTTACCAGGGATTCGAGAACGCGCTCGCGGTGTTCGTTCGCCTGCGCGACCTCGGTCACGGCTTCCTGGCGGCGGCGGATGTCCGTCGCGCGTCGCAGCGGATGCGTCAACAGATAGCGCAGTCGGCGTGCGCCGAAGATCGTGCTCGAAACGTCGAGGAACGAAAACAGATTGCGCGGTCCGGACAGGATCTCGAGGTCGTCGGTCACGCCGGCGTCGATCGGGAACGACTCGCCTTCCGGTGCGAAGACGCTCAACCCGGCTTCGAGCGGCGTCGGGTCGGATGGCACGTCCGGCGCGGCGCGGCCGCGGCGGCGGTTCGTCTGTCGACCCAGCTGCTCCGTAAGCAGCAGGCGGCGGTTCTCCGCGATGCGCTGGCGATCGAGGACCGCGCCGTGTCGAAAGAGCGCGACGACGAACACGACGAGCGCCGGCAGCGCGATGAAGACCGGGGACCACGGCGACTCGAACGCACCGAACAGCCCGGCGATGAACACGAGGAATGCGATCAGCCGGAGCGCTGTGAACCTGCGCGAGCGATCCGTGAGCCGAGCGATTTCGGCGTCGAGTGTCTCGAGTCGGCCTTCGACGGTCATCCGAGGCACGATACCCGGCGGGACAGTGACGTCAACTCGCGTTTCGTCGACGTTACGGTCCGCGCAGGCCGACCGCGCGGCCCGTCAGCCCCTCGAGCGCTTCGATCAGATAGAAGCTATGGCGGGGACGTTGGAGCTCACGTCGCACGAACGGCACGGCCTGCTGGCCGAGCGCGACGATCTGCGCGACGATCTCGGCGGCCGCCGCATCCGACGTCTCCGCGGCCAGACGCCCGACGAGCGCCGAGACGCGGCGCTCCGCCAGGAACGAGGTGCCGCGCCTGTGGATCCAATCCTCCCAGTCCTCGCGAATGCGCTCCCACTCCGCGGAGCTACTCCCCGGCGGCAGCGCTGTCGTGCGATCGCACCAGAGATCGAGCATGCCGCAGACCTTGCGTCGATACTCGACGTTGCGGTCCGAGAGCTCGTCGACGAGCCGCGGCGCGAGCTCGTAGAGACGGTGGCGATTCGCGATGTCGATGTAGGCGCTCTTCAGCGCCGAGCTCTTCGTGCCGTCGAGGAGCTTCGTGATCATCGCTGCGGTGACGGCCTTGTCTTTTCGCAGGGCGCCGAGCGATTCGTACTCGCGGTACCAGGCGAGGTAGTCGTCGCCGCTCGACGCGTCGATGCCGGTGATCGCCTTCAGGGTCGTGCGCGCGAAGCGACCGATGCGGTCGTGGTGATCGCGCCACATGGCGACGAGCGCGGGCACGAGCTCGCCGCGGTGTGCCGGGTCGTAGTTCTCGACGACCTCGGCACCGACGGACGCGAGACGGGAGTTGCGCGACTCCCCGAGCAGCGCGAGGACGGCGCGCGCCGAGATGAAACCGTTCAATCGGCTCAGGTAGACCAGGTCGCGGTTCCCGTCCTTCGCGCCGGGACCGGTCAAGATGCGCGGCGCGGTGAACGGCTTCAGTCGCGTCGCGCGGGTCAGGAACAGCAAGGCCAGCGACGTCTCGACGTATACCCTCCGCCCGCCGCGCCAGGAGCCGTTACCCTCCTGCGTGCGTATGAGGTATTCGGCGCCCTCCCTGTACCAATCGTGCGAGCCGATCTTCTCGAGATCGCCGAGGTCGCCGACCTTCTCGAGCGAGTACAGCGTGTAGTGGTTCCTGCGTCCGCCGCCGATGTACTGATTGAAGTTCGCGTCGATCCACGCGAGCGCCCGCAGGATGGCGAGGTCGATCGACCGGCGGAGCTTCGCGTCCGAGCGCCCGAGGCCATTGCGTGCGACGATCAGGCTCGACGTGCCCGCTGCGGTCATCGAGGCGGTGGGCTGCCGCGTGCTCGCCGTGTAGCCCCAGCCGCCCGGCGCGACCGAGTATCGTAGCTCCTTGCCGGCGGAGTGCGGCCCGCTGGTCGACGTGCGGCTCGACTTTCGCTCGAGGAGCTGCTCGAGCGTCAACGCGTAGGTGAGTGACAGCGCTCGCTTGTCTTTCGACTCGCTCTGCGTGCGTAGGAACTGATGGGCGATTTCGCGGAAGACCTCCGTCGGCACCCGCACGCCGTGCTCGAGTCCGATCTGCAGGCCGAGGATCGCGAACTGCGAGTTCGAGAAGTCGTGGCGCTGCGGCCCCGGCTTCGACAGCGACGGATACGACCAATACCCCTGACTGCTCGCGCGAGCCTCGACGAGCCACCTGACGCAGCGCACGATCTCGTCGCGGACCGGGCCTCTTGCGGTTCCCGATGGGGCGACGCTCGTGCGACTCTTTTTCGCGAGCCTCTCCTTGTATTGGCGCTTCGCGAGGCCGTCGAGCGCGAACAGATAGCACGCGACGCCGTACGTCTTGCGGAGCGGCAGTCCGCGCAGCTTGGCAAACGCTTTGCGGATGCGCGCGTCCTCCGCCGACGCGCCGGCCTTGAGAGCGGCGGCGACGGTGATCGCGAGTCGACCCATCGGGTAGTCCCCCGGTGGCTTCGCCGTGAGGGGCTCGATCTGCGGCAGCAGATAGTCGCGCCCCTTGGCGATCGCCCGGTTGACGCGCGAGGTGAAGTCGTCCGCGGACAGGCTTCTCGTCGGCGTCGCCAGCGGTATCCACACCGCCAGAACGGCCGCGAGGACCGCGCGATGCGAGTTGGCGCCAGCAGCTCTCATCGCTTCCCTCCCGCCTTGAGCGCTTCGTCGATCCAAGCCGGCTGCTTCGTCGCGCTGCCGCGGAGGAGGCTGGCCAGCCCGCGTCCGATGTCCTCCGCGTTGAGCGTTCGGCGGCAGACGAGCGCGCGTCCCACACCGCGTCCTGCCATGACGACAGCGCCGGTGCCGTCGTCCGCGATCAGGACGACGGCGACGATGCCACGTCGCGCGTCGTTTGCCGCCTTCGCGTCGACGCGGCACGTTCGCATCAGGCGGCCGAGATCGTTGTCGCGTCGCGTGATGTCGCTCGATGTCGCGCTGCGTCGATCGACGCGCAGGACGAATCGGGCGCCGGCGTCGAATGTCGCGACGGCTCGTTGCGCGAAATCACCGCGTCGCGACTTCGCAGGCGGAGATGAACCTGCCGTCGACTTGCCGCCGGCTCGCTTGCGCAGCCTATCGAGCGTGGAACCGCCGCCATCGACGCGGTCAGGCTTTTCGACCGGCGGGCTCTCGGCGTCGCTCGTGCGCTGCTTCGGCGGCGGCTTACCGAGACGCCGCTGCAGCTCATCCAGAGCGCTCGGCTTCCCGCCGTCGTTGTCGTCGCCTTCGCCGATGACCGCTGTGCCGCTGCCATCGTCCGTGATCTCGCGACACGGGGCGCGCGCGCCGGCCGCCGCTTTGCGCACCGCCGCGGCAACCTCATCGAGCGACGTCCGGCCGACCTCGGGGAAGGACGTGCCCGAACGCGCGAGATAGCGCAGCGACGGCACGTCCGACGCCGTCAGGCGCATCTCGACGTCGCTCGCCTCGCGCACCCAGACGAACACTCGCGACACGGGCTCGTCCGCGGCGAGGGCGCTCGATGCGAGCGACGCACACAGCGTCAGTGCGAGGACGTTCATTCGCATGGCATCGTTTCGATTACGGCCGCTTCGTGCTCTTGGACGGTAGCACTCAGTACAACGCGTAGTCCGAGGAGACCGCCAGGTCCTTCATCAGGTGACGCCAGCCGTCGGGCGATCGCCCGATCTGCTCGCGGGCCTTCGCCTTCTCGGCGTCCGTCGGCATGCGCAACTTCATGCGCAGCCAGACTGCGTCGATCCATGGATCGAGCTCCGCGTTGCCCGGTCCGCTCTTGGATTTGTCCGAGTAGGCGAACAGACGCACGACGTCGTCGAGCGCGGTCTTCTCGTCCTCGAGCGCTTCGGTGATGAGGGCAGCGTCCTTGTCCTCCGGGATGGTGTCGAGCAGATCGACCCAGATACTGCGCGCGCGCTGCCGGATCGTCCGCGCGCGTCGGTGCCGCTTGCTGCCGTACAGGCCGCTGCCGACGATCTCGAGCGCGGCGCGTTCCGCGCTGCCACGGCCGCGGGCCATCAACGCGTCCAGCTCCGCAGCGCTGGGCACGCGGCCGGTGAGGCGTTCGAAGTTCCCGCGCAGCGCCGAGGAGTCGAGCGTCGCGCCCTCGCGGTCGGCGAGCTCGACGACGCGCAACCAGCGTTCGTCGTGGGACAGCGGTATCAAGGCGGCGACCTCGGCGCGCGTCGGCGTGCGATCGGCCAGATCGAGGAAGAGCCGGAAGAGCGAGCGGGTCGACACCTCGCGATCGTTGCGGTCGGCCTTCCCCGCCAGGAGAGCGGCCACGGCGTCGCTCGCGGGGTTCGAGGGCGTCGTGCCGGGCGGATCCGGATCGGGGTCCGAGAAGTCTTCGTCCGGACCGTTCGATGAACCGGGTCCGGACGCATCGGCCGTTGTCGAGGGTGCGGGAGTCTTCGGTTCTCGGCCCTCCGAGTCCTGGACGATATCGTCCGACCCGGACATGGCGATGCCGAGTGCGAGCCCGGCACCCACGCCGACCAGGCACGCGGTCAGCGTGAACACGAGCAGATTGGCGGTCGTCCAGCGCGCCCCCGTCGGAGCAGGAGGCGGCGGATGATTGTGCGCGTGGTGATGGGAGAGATGGTGGTGACGCCGACCCGCCGGCACCGCGTACCCGGAAGGCGCCGCTTGGGGGGTGGGCCTGGCGGTCGGCGCAGCCTGCGGCGCGGCCCGCGCGGCAACCCGCGGCGGCACGGCCTGCGGTTGCGGCGGCACGGCCTGCGGTTGCGGCGGGACAGCCTGCGGTTGCGGCGGAACAGCCTGCGGTTGCGGCGGGACAGCCAGCGGTTGCGGCGGGACAGCCTGCGGTTGCGGCGGCACGGCCAGCGGTTGCGGCGGGACAGCCTGCGGAGGAGGAGGCGCCTCGGCGGTCGGCGCGGTCCTCGCTTCGAACTCCGAGATGAGTTGCTCGACGATATCGTCACCGACCCCGAGCGTCTCCTCGAGCTCGGCGGCGACCTGTGCGGCCGTCGGATCCGTCCGCGGTGCCGCTGGCTGCGCGCCGGCGGGTAGAGCGGCCTGAGCCGTCGGGGCCAGCGGCTCGCCCGGCGCGATCGGAACCGCCGTGTCGAAGAACGCATCCGGCGCGGAGGTCGCGTCGCGGAAGAACGTAATCTCCCAGCAGCCGACCCGCAGCCGATCGCCGTCCTCGAGCGGCCCCCGCTCACAGCGCAACTCGTTGATGTAAGTACCGTTCCGACTACCGAGGTCGCGGAAACGGTAGCCGCGCTCGCGCTTCTCGATCCGCAGGTGGTTCTTCGACACGCTGCGGTCGCGGATGCTGACTTCGGCTTCCCGGTTGCGCCCGACGAGGATCGAATCGGTGTCGACCTCGAGCGCCCGGCTCTCTTTGGTTTCTGTGTTTTGGAGGATCAGCTTGGGCATACCCAATCCAGTGTAGGGCCCGCTGCCGTGTGGACGCCAGCGGCGATTCCGCGCCGGTGGGTACGGCGGCGGAAGGGTTCCGAAAGTATAGAACCGTCTTTTCGTCAGTTGCCATGAAAAAGCCGCCTGCCGGCAACGATCGCGTTCAGCAGCGCGAGCGTACTCGCGCCGAGTACGCCCAGCACGGCGCTCGTCAGAAGGACCGGAACGGCGGCGCGCACGTCGCTCGACGCGAGCAGCGGGACCGCGACGGCGCTCGTCGCGACGGCGATCCAATACGCCGTCGTCCGCCACCGGACTCGGGGCTCCCGGAGGTCGTCGGACGACCGGGACAGCGGCGGCACGAGCCACAGGAATCGAACGAGACCGCAGGCGAACAACACGCCGGATGCGCCGCGAAGCAACGGATTCTGCGGGATGAGATACAGGCCTTGCGGCACGATCTGCGCGAGCAATAGCGCGTGAATCCACAGCGAGCCGCGCGTCGCGCGAGGACGTATCGCCGCGTGCCACAGGATCGCCAGCGTCACGCCGACGTAGATGCCCACGCAGCGCTGACACAGCGGCAACAGCTCGCCGTCGACCCGCGAGCAGTGCGCGGGGTCGCGGCCGCAGACGAGATCGAAGGCGCCGTCGAGGAGCTCGGTCACTTCTCCCCGGCCGGCTCTGCAGCGGTCTTGTCCGAGCTCGGCTTGCGCTCGGATTTCGACTGCGCGAGTCCGGGCGGCACGATCTTCGTCACCGTGCGTTGCGG
The DNA here is from genome assembly GCA_964392615.1 of uncultured Planctomycetia bacterium. Taxonomy (GTDB): domain Bacteria; phylum Planctomycetota; class UBA8108; order UBA8108; family UBA8108; genus CAYMRB01. Next base: position 16,244 of record CAYMRB010000160.1, read on the forward strand.
AGAGCGCAGGTCCACGACCCATAGCGCCCGGTCTTTCTGCTGGGTGTGCTTCTCGTCCATCAGCGTCGTGGGCGCGGCGACCATCGAGCCGTCGGGTGCGAGTGAGGTCAGGAACGCGTCGCCGTCGCCCGCTTCCTTGGTTCCGGCGTCGAATACCCTGGTGAAGCGCACCTTGCCCGTGGCCACGGCGATCTCGCAGACGCCGAACTCGTCGATTCCGGTGTCGCCGCGAGCGCAGGAGGCGTACAGCATCTTGCCGTCGGGAGACCACGCGACGCAGCCGATCTCCACTTTGCCCTTCTCGGCCGTGCGAAGCAGCGGTGCGAGATCGATCGTCTTCAGGTGCTTGCCATTCTCGAACACGATGACCTCGGGGCGGAAGTCGTTGCCAGGAGTCAACGCGATCCGCAGCGGTGGTCCTGCGTGCACCGCGAAGAACGGCGACAGCCGACCGTGCTTGTCGCCGGCGATCTCGAACAGCGGTCGGATCTCGAGCGTCGCGGGATCGATACGACCGAATCGGAAGGTCTCTTTCTCGATCTCGCCGGGCGGCTTCTTCGCCTTCTCTACGGAAAGCGCGTACGCGTGCGTGCCGTCACCGGCGACCACCTTGCCGTCTTTCGACGGCGGTTTCTCGACCGTGACCTTGCCGGTCTCGAGGTCGAGCCCGATGATCGCCTTGCCGCTGAGAATCATGTATCGCTTGTCGACGATCACCAGCGGCAGAGCGATCGTGCCATCCACGTTGACCTCGCCGAGGTCGTAGCGGCGCAGGTGCCGCGTGCCGTCCGCGGCGATCGCGTGCACTGCTGCGGTCTTCTTCGGCTGCTCGTACTTCCCGAGCAGCAGGATCCGCTCGCCGTCCGGATGCCATGTCGCCGAGAACGGCGCGAAGTCGGGGTCGGGCTTCTGCCAGAGCGGTGGCAGCACGCGCGTCTTGCCGGTGTCGCGATTCCAGATCGCGAATTGCATGCGCTCGGCGCCCTCTTGCGCAAATGGAAAGATGACCTGCGAGCTGTCGGGACTCCACGCGGCGCGACACGCGAGGATGCACGTGACCCACGCGGCGATGGCGACAACGTCGAGAAGAGAGCGTACGGACGCGGGCTGTTTCATCGCGGCCTCCTGGCTGGCGGTCAGCGCTCAGTGTAAACCCGCGGCGCGATCGGCACGCGTGAATTGCGGGAGGCGAGTCGACGCTCAGCGCGTCGCCCTATCGAGCGGTTTCGCCGTCGTCATCCGCGGAGCGATCTCGGCGATCCAGAAGGCGATGAGCTCCTCGCGAGTCGGCCGACAACCAACACCTGCACGCACTCATGCTCCGGCTCCCAGCCTCCGCCCGTGGGGCCCCGGCGCGAATACGTGCCAGCTTCCCGGCCGCACGCCGAGTCGCAAGCGTTCGCCCGGACGAACCGCGGTCTCCGGCGCCAGGCGAGCCACCGTCGTCGCGCCGTCGACCTCGAAGTGGACGATCGTCTCGTGCCCCATGTGCTCGACGACGTCGAGCGACGCTTCGGCCAGGAGCGGCGCCGTCGGATCGACGACGATGTCCTCCGGCCGGATGCCGAGCGCGACCTCGCCGTCGGGAATGCTCGCGCCGACGTCGATGGCGATGTCTCCCGCGCGGAACTGTCCACGCTCGACGCGTCCGTCGACGAAGTTCATCGTCGGGCTGCCGACGAAGCCCGCGACGAAGCGATTCGCCGGGCGCGCGTAGATCTCCATCGGCGTGTCGACCTGCTGCACCTCGCCGCCGTCGACGATCACGATGCGATCGCCGAGCGTCATCGCCTCGACCTGATCGTGCGTGACGTAGACGACCGTCGTCTCGAGGCGTCGGTGCAGGCGGGCGATCTCGGCGCGCATCTGCCCGCGCAGCTTCGCGTCGAGGTTCGACAGCGGCTCGTCGAAGAGGAACGCCTGCGGATCACGCACGATCGCTCTGCCGAGCGCGACGCGTTGCCGCTGGCCGCCCGAGAGCTCGCGCGGTCGGCGGTCCAGAAGCGACTCGATCGAGAGCACCTTGGCCGCCTTCTCGACGCGCGCGTCGATCTCGTCGCGCGGCGCCTTGCGCATGCGCAGCCCGAACGACAGGTTCTTCCGCACGGACATGTGCGGATAGAGCGCGTAGTTCTGGAAGACCATCGCGATGTCGCGATCGCCGGGCGCCACGTCGTTGACGACTCGGTCGCCGATGCGGACCTCACCGCGCGACACCTCTTCGAGCCCCGCGATCATGCGCAGAATCGTCGACTTGCCGCAGCCGGACGGGCCGACGAGCACGATGAACTCGCCGTCGTCGATCTCGAGATCGACGTCGCGAACGGCCTCGACGTCACCGGGGTAGACCTTGGCGAGATGGTTGAGCGTGATGGACGACACGGGTTCGATCTCTTCGGCGTCGCGACTCGAAAGCCCGCTCATTGTCTCCACTTCGGTGTCCTGATCTCGAGTGAAATGTCTCGCGGCGCGTGTGAGTGGCAGCCGTACTTCTCGGGTTTCCTGTCCGGTTCGCGTCGGTAACGGCAATGGCCTGGATAGCGGCGGATCACGAGTCGCAGTCGGCTCGGAAACTCAGGAACCCGACCAGGAGAACGAACGATGCAGCTCTCCAACGCTCTCGCTGTCTTCCTCGCGGTAGTCGCCACGCCGATTCTCGACGCGCAGCAGTGGACGAAGCTCGGCGGCAAGGCGATCGACGTCGACTCCGGCGGTGGCTCGGTGTTCGCGATCCAGAGCGACCAGACGGTGACCTACTTCTCGGGCGGACGGTGGCTGCCTTATCCGGGCGGCCTGAAGGCAAGGTCGATCGACGTCGACCGAAACGGCGTGCCGTACGCCGTGGGTGTCGACTGGATCGGCCGTCGCGGCACGGGAGCAGGTTGGACCGCTCTGCCTGCGTGCCGCAGCGGGCTCGGGCAGATCGCCGTGGACGGCAAGGGCGTCGTCTACGGACTCGACGGCTACAAGAACCTCTATCGCTTCGAGAACGGCCAGTGGAAGGGCATCGGCACGTCGGTCAACGGCATCGCCGGTGATCTCCGTGGCGGGCTGCTGTTCATCGGCGGCGGCGGAGGAGCTCACCGCCACGGGGTCGGTCCGCTCGGCAAGATCAGGGGCGTCACCGACATCGCCTCCGACCCCGCAGGCAACCCGCTCGTCATCAAAGGTGAGACGCTGTACGGCTTCAACGGCAGCGCCTTCACGGCCTCGACGGGGGGGCTGCATCCCCGCGGGCTCTCCGTCGGAGCAGCCGGCGAGATCTACGTCATCGCGAAGGCGGACGGCGCGGTGTGGCGATACGGCAAGGGCGGCGGTG
>CAYMRB010000161.1:0-19554 GCA_964392615.1 uncultured Planctomycetia bacterium
CCGACGGGAGCGATCGCCCGGCGGGGGCCCCGCTCGTCGCCGGTCGGGTCGTCCCTCTGCATCTGAAACCATGCGAACACCCCCGCACCCACCACCAGCGCGATGGCCGCGATCACCACGAGGCCGAGGCCTCTAGATCGGGGCGCCTGTCGGGCGGGGAGGCTCGCGGCCGTCGCCGTCGCGCCGTCGCGGTTGGGTCGGCACAGGTCGTCGCGGACGATGGCCGTTCGTGTCTCCTGTGGCGAATCGGCGTCGATCAGCGCGTCGAGGCGACGCCGGCGCGCGCAGAAGCCGCAGGCGTCAGCGGCATCGGGCCCGTCACCGGTCGGTGCGTCGGCGTCCGCCGAGAAGGGAGTCCAGACCCCGCATCGATCGCAGTGGCAGTATCCGTCGTCGCGCCACTCGTACAGATTGTCGGCGTCGAGCTCGGCGAGCGCGTGCAGCACATCGTCGAAGCTCGCGAAGCGCTTGTCGGCGTCGAACGCGGTGCAACGATCGAGAAACGCGCGCGTCGCGGTGGGCAGCTCGTCCGCCGGCTTCGGGCCACGCGTCGGGCGGCTGCCGGTCCACATCACCTCGAGCGTCGCGCCGAACGAGTACACGTCGGAGCGCACGTCGACATGCCCTTCGAACGCCTCGGGCGGCATGAACGCTGGCGAACCGGCGATGGTCGCGGTCGACGCCGCGTCCTGAAGCGCCTTGCCGATGCCGAGGTCGGTGATCTTCGCGACGAGGTCGGTACGCGACACGAGCACGTTCTGCGGCTTGAGATCGCGGTGGAGCAGCTCGTAGTCGTCGTGCAGGACCTTCATGCCCTCCGCGATGTGCCGCGCCCACTCGAGGCCCTGGCGTGGCTCGATCGGACGGCCGTCGACGATCAGCTCGTCGATCGAGAGCCCATCGATGAACTCGAGAATCAGAAGGCGCTCGTCTTCGTTGAACGCGAGGGCGCGGACGATGCGGTCGGATCGACACGTCGCGGAGACGCGGATCCAATTGTCGACCTCCTTCATGAAGCGCTGCAGGCGTGCGGCGACCTCGTGATCCTCGCCGTCAAAGCGTACGGTCTTCAGCGCCCACAGCTGTCGCGTCGATGCTTGGTGGCAGATGTAGACGACGCCCATGCCGCCAGCGAGGACATCGACCACGCGGTAGCCACCCGGCAGAATCGATCCCGGATCGTATCTCTTCATGTAGGATGAGATACCCCTTCGACATCGAGATGGAAACCATGATCCGACACGCGCTCATCACTCTGTTCCTCATCACGGCGTCCGCCACGGTCTGCACGCGCGACTCCGATGCGGCCGAGCGGCCGAACTTCCTCGTCATCCTGTGCGATGATCTCGGCTACGGCGATGTCGGTTGCTTCGGCAGCGCGACGATTCGCACGCCGCACCTCGACCGCCTCGCCGCGGAGGGCATGCGACTGACCGACTGCTACTCGTCCGCGCCGGTATGCTCGCCGTCGCGCGCCGGCATGATGACGGGCCGCACGCCGACGCGGGTTGGCATCTACGATTGGATTCCCGGGAATCACCCGATGCACCTGCGACGCGAGGAGGTCACCGTCGCGACGCTGCTGCAGCGCGGTGGCTACGCGACGTGCCACGTCGGCAAGTGGCACCTCAACGGCAAGTTCAACTCGAAGGCCCAGCCGCAACCCGGCGATCAGGGCTTCGACCATTGGTTCTCGACGCAGAACAACGCGTCACCGACACACCGCGACCCGCGCAACTTCGTGCGCAACGGCGACGGCGTCGGCAAGATCTCGGGCTACTCGTGCGGCATCGTCGTCGACGAGGCGATCGACTGGCTCGAGAAGCGCCGCAAGCGAGACGACAAGCGACCGTTCTTCCAGTTCGTCTGCTTCCACGAGCCGCACGAGCCGGTCGCGTCACCGCCCGATCTCGTCGCTCAGTACCCCGAAGCCAAGAAGCGCGGCGAGGCGCTCTACTACGCGAACGTCGCGAACATGGACCGCGCCGTCGGCAAGTTGATGGCCGCCGTCGATCGGCTCGGCCTGCGCGACGACACCATGGTGTTCTTCACGTCCGACAACGGGCCGGAGACGCTCAATCGCTACGGCGGCGCGTGGCGCTCGCACGGCTCGCCCGGGCCGCTGCGCGGCATGAAGCTGCACATTCGCGACGGCGGCATCCGCGTGCCGGGCATTCTGCGCTGGCCGGGCAAGACGAAGCCGGGAACGGTCTGCGGCGAGCCGATCTCGGGCGTCGACGTGCTGCCGACCCTGTGCGCGCTCGCGGGTGTCGACGCGCCGAAGGATCGCCGGATCGACGGCGCGAGCTTCGCCGCGATCTTCGACGGCAAGAAAGTGCAGCGCGCAACGCCGCTCTTCTGGCACTACTTCAAAGCGTTCGACCTCACCAAGGTCGCTATGCGTGACGGCGACTGGAAGATCGTCGGCCTGTGGGACGGCCCGGCGGGACGGCCCGGCAGCAGCCTGCAGCCGGGCGACATGGAGACGATCAAGACCGCGAAGCTCGTCGCGTTCGAGCTCTATGACATGCGCCAGGACATCGGCGAGACGACCGACCTCGCCAAGAAGGAGCCGGAGCGCACGCGGGCGATGTCGCGACGGCTCGTCGAGGTCTACACCGAGGTGCAGCGCGAGTGTCCGGTGTGGGAGGTCAAGCCGCGCCCCAAGAGAGGCAAGTGACGCAGGCGGCGATCACGGATCGACCGTCTCGTCCAGCTCCTCGACCAACGCGGTGAAGAGCCGCTGCTTGCCGCGCGGGCCGGGCGCTAGCCAGATCACGCGACGACCATCGCCCGACAGACGCGGCTCCTTCACCTCGCGCGGCTCGTCGAGACCGACCATGCGACCCGTGACGCGATCGAGCACGCGCAGGCGCCCGTCGCGGACGAAGGCGACGAGACGGCCGTCGCCCGACAGATGCGGTGCGGCGTCGTAGCCCGGATGGCGCGACAGGTTCTCGATGGTCTGCGCGTCGAGGTCGGCGAGGTAGATCTCGCGGTCGCGATCGATCGATGTCTCCCATGCGGCGACGGAGCCGTCGCGTGAGATCGTCGGGTGGTCGGGGTCGCCCTTCGAGCCGCAGAGCTCGCGCAGGGTCTGCGCCGCGGTGTCGACGAGGTGAACGCCGTTCCTTCCCGTGACGACGATGCGTTCGGCCGCTGCCGATGCCGCCACGCCGCGAGAACCGCCGCAAGACCAATCGACGCGTTCACCCGTCGCGAGGTCGATGACGTCGCCGCCAGAGCTGATTAACCGTTTGCCGTCCGCCACGATATGCCCCGTCCAGGAGCCGGACAGATCGAGCAGCTCGATCATTCGACCCTCGGCGGCTTCGATCACCAAGTTACGCCAGCCGTCGCCGAAAGGCCCGGAGATACCGATCCGCGCGCCGTCCTCGGAGATCGACACGCTGCAGCCCCGGCCTCTCAGCTTTGCCTTCCACACCGCAAGACGAACCGCGCGGCCGGTGACGAGATCGACGCGAAACACGGCGTGGTCGATGCCGTAGCGCGTCTGAACCGCCACGAAGCGTCCGTCACCGGAGATCTCAGCGCGTTCGCACGGGACATCGATTCCGACGAGCCGACGCGCTCTGGAGGTCCACACCTCGCTCGTCGGTCCGGGCCGATAAGGACCGACATGCGGCGTAATGGTGTTGTATTGCCTGGACACTCCCAATCGCGCCGCATTGACCAGCCGGCGTCGGTGCATGTTCGCGGACGCGCGCACCGCAAGCTCGTCGCACTCCTTCCACACACACGCGACGCGCACGGATCGCTTCGGGCTCGGCTCGATGCGCCACGGCATCGCGAGGTCGAGGATCCAGCGCGGCAGGATCGCGAGCGTGCGCAGACCCGGCGTCTCGAAGAGCTCCGAGCTCCAAACCTCGACGAACGCGCGCGTCTCGGCCGGAGTCAACCCTCGACGACCGAGCCGTGTGACGAAGCTCTCGACGAGAGCCGCGCGGTCGAGGGACAACGCGCCGAGCGCGACTTCGCGGGACGACTCCGCGGGGCCGAGCCTGTCGAGGAGCGCGCCTCGCAGCGTCCCATCGGCGTCGACGCAGATGACGAAAACCCACGGGACGGGATCCCAGCGCGGGCGAGGATCGCGGCTCCAACGCGACTCGCGCCGCGCGCGATACCGCTCGCCCCAATCGGCGACCGTCGGATACTCGCCGTAGGAGCGCACACGAATCGACAGCGCGGACTCGGTCGCGTCCGTCCACTCGACGACGACGGGCGACGGCACCTTCACGGCGCCGCCGTAGAACAGGAAGCCCTCGGTTTCGCCGCGTATCGAAACCGGCGATGCGGCCACGCTGCGCAACGCGCGCCACCAGTATACATCGTCGACGGCGGACAGCGGGGCCTCGAGCGCGGCGTCGTAGCCGATGCGCAGGCCATTCCACTCCACCCCGAGGTGACGCCAGGCCTCCGCGGACACCTGCGGAAGATCCGGCACGAGCCACGGCGCGACGGAGCGCACGGTCACGGTTGAGCGCTCCGGCGGGCTGCTCGCGCACGACGGTTCTCCGGGCCTGGCCACCAGTTGGCCACCGCCCAACACGTAGTCTGTCAGGCGCGGGTAGACGCCCCACGGTGAGCCCTCGAAGAAGCGCACCTGAAAGCGGATCGACACCGGTCTATCCGCGTAGAACCAGATGGCCGGATCCCGGTAGTTCTCATACTCCGCTGCGTACGCCGCTGCATCCTTGCGCATCCTGCGTGTGGCCGCGGTCAAGCGATGGACGAAGTCCGGCAGCTCGCCTGTCGCGTCCAGTGCGACCGCGAGATGGTCGCCGCCATCGCGCCACACGCCCCATTCGTGGACCTCGAAGTCGGGAGGCGGCAGCGACGAGGGCTTCCCGGCGTCGCGGTGACGTCCCGCGAGCGCGGCCGACGCCGCGTCGCGCGCGCGGACGTCATCCGAGGTCGCGAGGACCTCCTCGAGGCGCCTGAGTTCCTCCAGCGCCCAGGGGCGCAGTGCGATGCGCTCGGCCCCCGGCAGCCAATCGCACTGCACGTCGAATCCCAGATCGACGCCGATCGCGTACGGCGGGTAGCGACTCCAGACGTCGCGCGCCTCGATCAGCTCGTGCAGTGGGACGACATCGCTCTTCTCGACCAGTAGCTTCGTCAGGTCGACACCGATCGACTCGCTCGGCGCGGATTCGTTGTGCGGCCCGAGGAACCCCACCATGCGGATCGCGGCGATGCGCACGTCGCGGTCGCCGTCCGTCGCCAGCGCTGCGGCGAGGGGCGCGAAGTCGACCTCATTCTTCACAGACCCAAAGAGCGCAAACGAAAGCGCGACAGCTCGCAATGCCGGGTTGCCGCCGTTTCTCGCGAAGTAGCGCGCGACCGCGCCGCTGTGCTCGCACGGCGGGGGGTCTGTCGACGGCCCGAACCTCCACTCGCCCGCAAGGAAGAAATCCACCTCCCAGCGCAGCCCGATCGCCTCGAAGAAGCGCACGGCACTCGAAGCGGACTCAGCCGACAGAAACCGCTCGATCGCTGATTGCGAGCGTGGCCACCCATCGACGAGGGTGCGCGCCGCGATCCCGAAGAGCCGGCTCTCCTTCCGGGATAGCTCGTCGGCGAACAGCGGCAGGACGGCATCCCGAGTCGATCCCAGGCCGCGTACGGCTCGCGCGAGCTGGACGTTCGATGAGTCCGCCCAGGGCCGCTCGATTACGTCCGCCAGACGACGGAGCTCATCGTCCTGCCGCAACACGCCGAGAAACGCCGCGACCACCTCCCGCGCGCGCTCCGGCGACGCGTGAGGAAAGATCGCCACGAGCGCCTCCTGGGCTGCGTCCCTCGCTGACGGATCCCCGCGCAGGAGGTCGATCAACGCGGGGACCGCGCGCTCCGAACGCCGCTCGCCGAGCGTCAGCGCCGCCGCCCGTCGCGTCTCGGACTCGTCGGAGCGCAGCTGTCGGATCTGCCACTCATCGACGATCGCATCGCGACAGACGAACGCGGCGCCCGCCAGCACGACGAGCGCGACCAGCATCGACCACAGAGCGACTCGCCGACCTCGAGACCTGCCCATCCGCACCGGCTCCGGCTCACCAGCCCGTTGAAGAAGTCAATCGTTCGACGCGACGGTAGCGAGCCGTTCTGCCGGAGCGCTGACCGCGAGGCGCGCGGCCAGATCGTCGGCGATGGTCTTCAGATCGTCGCTCGCTCCGATCCGCGCGCTGCCGGCGATCGCGCTCAGCCCCGTCTCGATGTCGTAGCCGACGATCTCGAGACGGACCGCGTCGTCGACCTCGACGAGCGTCCCGGTGATGACCAGCTCAGCACCGGCGAGCTTACCGATCTGGCCGAGCTTGTCGAGATCGAACATCTCGGTGCGCTGGATGCGCAGCTCGGACAGGACCTCGTCGAGATCGCGGCGCGCGGCGAGCGTGTACCCGCGCTGCACGAGCGAACCGCGCAGGAGCGCCGGAAACGCACGCTCGATGGAGGTGAGACGGCGCGATCCGAGGTCGCCGCCGCGACCGAGGTCATCGTCGCCGCCGACGACGCCAAACGAGCCGAGACAGATCCGGGAGGCGGCGCGTCCGACGCGACTCCGATCGCGATGGCTCGCGAACAGCTGCGGTCGCGACAGGACCTCGTCGAGCAGCTGCGGCACCGCGTGGCGGATCGTTCGGTCGACGATGTGATCCTCCGCGGTTAACAGGTCGTGAACGAGCGTGTGGACGCGATCGGTCACCGTCACCGTGTGCGTCTGCCGCGCTTCGAGTCGCGAGAAGAACCGCACCGTCAGAGACACGTCGGATCGCACCGTGTACACGGGCGCCCACGCGTGTGCCCACACGACGACTCCGGGCACCCAGGACAGCGGCAGGAGCAGGTTCCTGTCCACCTCGACCGGCCCGTATCGCACCTCGAGCAACGCCGAGTAGTCGGCCTTCTCGTTTTGCGCAATCTCGACCATCGCGGCGCGCAACGACACGTCACGCGGCACGGCTTCGGTCGACGTGAGCACTCCCCCACCGAACAGCCGCGCGTCGATCAGCGACGCGACGACGGCCTCGAACGACTTGCGCGCTACCGCGAGTTCCAACGACTCGCCCACGCCCGGAACGACGGCGTCGTCGATCGCGGTCCACGGCACGAGCACGACGTTGGCGGGAAGCGACGCGCGTTCGTGCGCCTGCGACGGCTCATCGTCAACGTCCGTGTGGACCGGCAACGCGCAGCCGTTCGCGAGCAGCACTGCAACGACGAACATCCCGCACAGCCCCACGTGTCGTCTACCGAATCCGCGATACGGTGTGACGGTGTGGTTCGCGCGTGGTGACATCGCCTGACGGCCTCCTGAGCCGCCATCTGAGACCGTTTGCAGACCACCGTATTCACGCTCACAGCCACCCGAGAAGGCGTCCAGCATCGCGAAACAGCAATAAGGCGAACACGATCAAGCAGAGCCCCAGAGCGTGCAGCGTGTACTTGTACGCCCGTCCGGTCAACACCGCGCGCGATCGCCCGGCGACGATGGCGAACACGAGCTTCGAGCCGACGAGACAGAGGTAGAAGCACACGATGAACGCCGCCGCGGCGAGCCCGCTCTCGTCGCGCGCCGCGTGAAACTTCGGAGCACCGATCGCGAACCAGAACAGGTACGGATGCGGGCTCAGCGCGTTCGTGATCACGCCACGCAGCAAGGAACGGCTCGCGACCGGCGCGTCGTCGATCGAGAGCCCTTTCGATCGCAGACAATCGACACCGAGGTAGAGCACGAACGCGCAACCGAAGAGCCCGACGATGCCGAGAGCGCTGTCCATCTCCGTGACGTTCGCAACGACCCAACACGACAGCACGACGATCGGTAGATCCGTCAGCAAGGGCGCGAGCGCAACCTTGATCCCGCCGGCCGTACCGTGCCGTAGCGTCTCGGTCACGACCACCGCGAGCAAAGGCCCGGGAGCGAGCCCCGCGGTCAGACCGAACAGGAGACCGGTGGTGATGGCGTCGTACACTCGCAGTGCTTCCAGATCGAGAAAGGGGCGTCAGCGTAACACAGCCGGAGGGCTGCGCGAGAGCTCGTCATCCGGGACGCTGTTGACGCGGCGAACGCCGAGTATCGATACTGCCGGATACGGGTCTCGCGGGCTCTCACGTTTCCGAAATCGGTACCCCACCATGACACTGCGACCGTTCTCCGCTGCCGACCGTCGGGCTGTGTGGCTGTTCTGCGTACTTCTTGCCGCAACGATCTCGCGAGCGGACTCGCCGGCCAGGACACCGCCGCACCAGCGCCTCGCCACACCGGCTCCGCAGGACGTCATCGTCGACGGCGAGTTCTGGGGGCCGCGAATTCGCACGTGCCGCGACGTCACCGTGCCGTACTGCATCGAAACCTGCAAGACGACCGGACGCATCGCGAACTTCCTCAAGGCGTCGGGCAAGGCAGCGGGTGCGTTCGAGGGCGCGCACTTCAACGACTCGGACGTGTACAAGATCGTCGAAGGGGCGGATCGGATGCTCGCCGTCTATCCGGACGCCGAGCGCCAGAAGGCGGTCGACGCGATCGTCGCCGAGTTCGCGGCCGCTCAGCAGCCCGACGGTTACCTCGACACGTTCTTCACGATCGACCGCCGCGCCGAGCGATTCCGACACATCTCTCGTAACGCGCGCCACGAGCTCTACTGCATGGGTCACGCGATCGAGGCGGGGGCCACGCGATTCGAGCTGCGCGGCGAGCGCGACTTCCTCGAGGTCGCACGGCGATTGGCCGATCACATCGGCTCGGTCTTCGGCCCGGGAAAACGAGGCGAGGTGCCGGAGCATCAGGAGCTCGAGCTCGCGCTGATCAAGCTCTACCGCGTCACCGGCGAGAAGCGCTACCTCGATCTGGCGCGGTTCTTCATCGAGGAACGCGGTAATGCAGCGGGGCACGACTTGTACGGCGCCTACAGTCAGGATCACCTGCCGATCCGCGAGCAGTCCGAGATCGTCGGGCACGCGGTCCGCGCGATGTACAACTGCTGTGGCGTCGCCGATCTCTATGCCGAGTCGGGCGATCCCGAACTGCTCGCAGCGCTGCGGCGCCTGTGGAAGAGCACGACCTGGCGCAAGATGTACGTCACCGGCGGCGTCGGCGCCACGCGGCACGGCGAGGCCTTCTCGCACGACTATCACCTTCCCAACGCGACCGCCTACTCGGAGACGTGCGCGCAGATCGGCCTCGCGCTGTTCGCTCACCGCATGCTTCTGATCGAGCCGCGTGCGGAGTACGCCGACGTACTCGAACGCGTGCTCTACAACAGCTTCCTGTCGGGCTTGAGCCTCTCCGGCGATCGCTTCTTCTACCAGAATCGACTGGCCAGTCGCGGCGACTATCGCCGTCAGCCTTGGTACGGCTGCGCGTGCTGCCCGAGCAACGTCGTCCGCGTCTACCCGCGCATCGGGGAGCTCGCGTGGTCGTCGGAGGACGATGCGATCTGGGCCCACCTCTACGTCGGCGGCACCGCGCGCTTGAAGACGGCGAGCACGGTCGTCACTGTGCGCCAGCGAACCGGGTATCCCTGGAACGGCTCGGTGTCGATGACCGTGACGCCGCAGCGCGCGAGCCGCTTCGGCCTCTGCCTGCGCATCCCGGGCTGGTGCCGCGAGCAACAGACGCCGGGAGGCCTGTACGTCCTCGACGCGACGGGCGCACCACCGCGACCGTGGACGGTGAAGGTCAACGGCGAGCCTATCGACGCCGCGAGGCTCGCGAACGGGTACCTCAAGATCGCCAGGACGTGGAAGGCGGGCGATGTCGTCGAGCTCGACCTCCCGATGCCGATCCGTCGCGTCCGTGCCCATCCGCGCATCTCGCAGGACCGCGGACGCGTTGCGCTGCAACGCGGGCCCATCGTGTACTGCCTCGAAGGAGCGGACCACGACGCACCGCTCGATCGCGTCGTGCTGCCGCCCGATGCCAAGCTGAAGGCCTCGCACCGCGGCGACGTCCTCGGCGGCGTCACCGTGCTCGAAGGGACCGGTCGCGTCACGACGGACGACGGCGAGGCGAAGAACGTCGACCTGGTCGCGATCCCGTACTACGTCTGGGACAATCGCGCGGCGGGCGACATGGCGGTCTGGCTCGTCGAGGATCCCGACCGGGCGGGGCCTTACAAGACCGCCGGCTGGGTCGGCTCCAACTACACGCCGGCCTATTGCGTCAACCAAGTGCAGATGTGGCACGAGTTCCGACCGGAGGTCATCGATCGAGAACTGGCCGCGGCGAAGCGCTGGTTCGGCATCACGACGCTGCGCGTGTATCTGCACGACATCCCGTACGTCGCCGAGAAAGACGTGTTTCTCGCCAATATCGAGAACTTCCTGCGAATCTGCGCACGCCACGACATCCGGCCCGGTTTCGTGTTCTTCGACGACTGTCACCGCCACGACGGCATCACGCTGGAATCGCTGCCGCCGGTGAAGGGCTGGCACAACGGCCGCTGGGCGGCGTGCCCGCAGGATCGTGACCGCAAGCCGGAGAACATGCCGCGCTTCAAGTCGTACGTCCAGGACGTCATTCGCGCACACGCCGACGATCGCCGCGTGCTGTGGTGGGAAATCTTCAACGAGCCGCACCTGCGATCGAAGTTCTCGGCCGATCTGCGCCTCGCCGCATACGGCTGGGCGAAGGAGGTCGCGCCGATCCAACCGGTGCTGTCGTGCTGGGACGACAACCCGGCGACGGACATCGTCGACGCGCACAACTATGCGGCTATCTTCTCCCGATGGGACCGGCAGGCGGACTTGAACCCCGCGAAAGGCGCCGTGTTCACCGAGGCCGGCGCGCGGTGGTACGCGCCGCGACCGTCGAACGGCGAGCCGTGCGAGGTCGTGCACTGGTTGACGACGCGAAAGGAAGCCGGCAAGTACGTCCCCGGGGTCTATCTGTGCTGGGAGCTCATGGTCGGGAACTCGAACTGCCGCTGGTATTGGGGCACGGAGCCCAACACGCCGGAGCCGACGGTGCCGTGGTGCGGTCTCATGTGGCCCGACGCGACGCCGGTGTCGTTCGCCGAGGCCGAGTCGGTCCGCCGCTACGTCACCGGCAAACGACGCGCTCTGTTCTTCGACGACTTTCAGACCGTGCCGCCGCTGCCTCCGCGACCTGGCTGGACCGCGTACGGTGATCCGCGCCAAAGAGACAGCGGAGTGCAGAAGCTCCGCGGCAGCATGAAGCTGATCGCCGGCGATACGGCTTGGTCCGACTACGCTCTCGAGGCCCGCGTCATGCTGGATGGCACGGGAGGCAATGCCGGCCTGGTGTTCCGCGCCAACGATCCGGGCCCCGGACACGATCAGCTGCACGGCTACTACATCGGCTTCGACACCGAGAAGCTCTATCTCGGCAAGATGGACGGTGCGTGGCGGCCGCTCGCCGCGTTCGATCTGTCTCAGATCGAATGTCGCGTCGTGCCCGGCGTGTGGAATCAGATCCGCGTCATCGTGAAGGGACCGCGGATCCGCGTCTGGTTCAACCGCATGCACCACGACGACGGCCTGCGGTTCGACATCACCGACGACAAGAACCCGATTCTCACAGGAGCGATCGGCCTGCGAACGCATCGCGTCGACGCGTCGTTCGACAACGTCGTCGTGTTGCCGCTGTCCGCGCTGGGAGATCTCACCGACGAGTAGCGGCCCTGGATCAGCCCGTCACGACTGCACCTCGCCCTCGATGACCGCCGGCGGATCGGTGACGGTCGGTCGTGTGCCGATGTCCGGCGTCGTGTAGCCGTCCTCGGTCGGCAGCGTGAGCTCGCCATCGGCCGGCAGCTCGAGCCCCGCGCACTCGCCGGCGCCGACGACGGTCAGAACTTGCTCCTTCTCGACCGCCTTGACGACGTATTCGACGCCGTTCGAGTCGGTCAACGTCGTACCGTCCCGCATGCCGAAGACCGGGTACCACCGATCCTCATTGGTGTCGCCGTCGAAATCGACGCCTTCGTGCGGAATGCCGTGCAGATCGCCGGGGCCGTGGTACTCGAGGACGAACAGCTGCCCCGCCCAGGTGTCGTCGTCGTTCACATCGTTCGCCTGGGTGTGCGTGTAGGTGAAGTGAATCGGCGGATCGAACGACACGAACGCGCCCTCCCCATCGACGAGGCTCGTCTGACGGTTCCAGTTGTTGTGGCCGGTCTCGTACGTGTAGTACTCGTCGAGATCGAAGATGTCGCCGGCCGACGTCAGTGCCGACGTGTCCGCGACGAGCGGCCCGCTGCGCATGCCCCACGTGAACGGCCCGCTCGACGGCGTCACGCCGCTCGCGAGTCCGACCGCCGTTTCCGTCTCGTCGTACAGGCTGAGATCGGCCCGCCTGAAGACGTACGCGTAGGGATTCTGCACGTCACCGACCGCGTCCCGATACACCTCGCCCGCGTTGACCTGCTCCGCCGTGATACCGCTACGCAAGCAATCCCAGTAGCCGTAGAGAGCGACCTCGGAGCCGCCGGCGAATAGCGCGTCTCCTCCGTTGACGTTCGTCTCGCGGTAGAGCGTCACCGTGTTCTCGCCGCCGATCCAGTTGACCTGACCGCCGAGGCTGTCCGACCACATCCCCATCCACGCGCCGGCCTCGACGACGATCGCCTCGGGCGCCTGCATGTCGTCCCACTTGTTGGTGCCGTGATTGCGGGTCGCGACCTTCTCGAACTCCGTGCCCGTCCAGCGTACACGGTAGTTCGTCGGCTCCTGCCCTTCGCCGGCGAACTCCCACCACTGCAGCATCTCGCCCTGGATCTCGGTGAGCGCGAGCTGCACGCGCGTATTGCGAATCAAACGTCCCCCCGAACGCACGACGGTGTAGGGCGTCTCATCCGAGCTTCCCCAATCGTCGCGCGTCACCGTGTCGCCGTGCGCGACCGTCACGCCGTCCGGAACCCAGAGCCCCCAATAGCCGACCCAGCCGTAGTCGCCGTCCGCCGTGCGAATCGGGAAGCCGCTCGTTCGCGTGACACGCGCACCGGCGTTGGCGCCGGTCGAGTAATACAGGTTGTAGCGCCAGATCCGCGTCGTGAAGTTCGTCCGACTCAGGCACACCGCCTGTCCGCCGTCGGTCTGACGCAAGAGGTGTGTCTCGTCGAACGCGATGCGGTGCGTCTGCTCCTGAAGCCCGGAGTCGCCGCCGTAGTTCTCGCGGTAGGCCTGGTCGATGATCGCCGCGCCGGTCGTCTGATCGCTCGACATCAGGATGCTCGCCTGGATTCGATTGACGTCCGTGCCGGGATCCGGCGCGACGCTGACGTCGCCCTGGCGCTCGAAGAACGTGAAGCCGAGACCGACGGACGGGTCCTGCGTTCCCAGTGTGCCGAGGAAGTAAGGATCGCTCACCGACCCGCCTTCAGCGACGCCCGCGAAGTTCATCACGAAGGATCCGAACGGATTCTCGTCGGAGACGCTTTCGGAGATTACGGTGCGCACGTGGATGAAGCCGCTCTGTCCGCCCGGGCCGTTGTCTCCGGTCTGCGGCACCCAGAGCTGGACGATCTGATCGGACGTCGGCGTGGCTCGAGCGCTCTGGATGACCCAAAGCGCCGGCTGCTCGGCGTCGCCCGCACTCGACTGACCGCGGTCGGACGACTCCGAGCTCTGGTCGCTCCCCTGCCGGCAGCTCGCCTCGTCGACCTGTGCGGAGTAGTCTCCCAGGTTGACCATCTCCGCGTAGCCGGCCTGACTCATGTAGCAGAGGATCTCGTTGACGATGTTCACCGCTTCCATCGACGAGTCGTACACCCACGTGTCGACGTCGTCGGTGCGGTACTGCGCATCGCTCGCGAAGTCGGCGACACCGTAAGCGATCGCCTCGAGTTGCGCGCCGCCGGACTCCTCCTGCGGCGTGACGACGGAGACCTGCTCTGCGACGCTGAGCCCGGTGATCGTGCCGCTCCCCGAACTGCTGCTGCCACCGCAGCCGAGCTGCAGAACGACGAGAGACGAGGCGAACGTCACGACGAGGGCGATGTGAAACGAGCGGAGGACTTGCATCGCGATGCCGACTCCTGTGCAGACGCTTGCCAACCAAGGTCCACCTACACCCTGTACCCCGTATCGAAGAGAACCATCTCCGACACGGGATCGTCGAGCTGCGGTCTCTTATCGGACTCGACTGCCAAGAACGACCGCAAACGTCGTGACATCGTCGGTTACTCTGACGTCATGCCACGCGCGAGAAGGATGCCCCTGCTCGTCGTCCTAGGCATCGCAGCCGCCGCCTGCGTCGCGGCGTTCGCGTGGATCGCGGCGCAGCGCGAGTCGGAGAGCGACCGCGCCACGACCGACGAGCTGCTCGCCGCCCTGGAATCGGACGACCGCGACGCGGTGCGCGCCGCCGCCGAACGTCTGGTCGAGTTGCGCGCGGTCGAGGCGGTGCCGCGGCTCCTGCGCACGCTCGAACGCCGCCCCGAGTTCCTCGGATACCTCGGTACGCACAACGAGAACTCCCCGGCGATGCACGGAGCTCGCGGCTGGCGGGAGCAGGACCACGGCTTCGGCCTCTGGACGACCGACCTCGTCCGTGTCCTCGGAGAGGAGGCTCCCGAGTCGATCGCGTCCGACGTCGTACCCGAGCTCGTCCGCGCTCTTGAGAGCGACAGCCCCGCGGCGATCTTCGCCGCCTGCGACGCGGTGCGGGAGACCGGCCCGCCCGATGCGTCCGCCGCGGTTCCCGTCCTCGTGCGCCGAGTGGCTCGCGAGTCGCTTCCCGTGCCACGAGAGCAGCATCACTACATGAAGGACCGCCTGGTCGGCGCGCTCAGCGAAATCGCGCTCGAGACCGTGCGTGGGTCGCTCGCTCCCGACGCCGCGTCGACCGCTCTCGCGGTTCGCGCAGTGCCTCGTCGTCTGTTCGCACGCGAGCGCTTCGTCAAGCGCCTCTTCGAACACACCCCCGCGTACTCTCGTGGCCGCTGGAGCCCGCGGAGACCAACTCCTGTCGCGATGTTTCGCGACCTGCTCTTCTCACCCGACGCGACCGATCGCCGCGACGGAGTCTGTCTCGTCGCGTCGTACTCCCGAGGAGAGGAAGCCGCGCGCGTCCTCGCCGAGAAGCTCGTCGGCGATGCTGCTGTCCGCGTGCGCGAGAGCGCCGCGCAGGCCTTCGCGCAAGACGAGGATCTCGCGATGCACGCGGTGCCCGAGCTCGTTCGCGCTCTGCGCGACGACGACGCGACCGTGCGCCGCGACGCGACCATCGCGCTCGGCGGCGTGCCATCGGCCGGGGCGACGAGTGCGCCCGAGCTGATCGCGCTTCTCGACGACGGCGATCCGAATCTCCGCACGACCGCCGTCCTGTCGCTCGGACGACTCGGTGAACACGCGGCGCCGGCTGTACCGCCCCTCCTCGATCGTCTCGAGAGAGGCGTCGGCTCGCGACGTCACGAGGCCGCGCTGGTCGAAGCGCTCTCGCGTCTCGATGTGCGAGACGAGCGCTTCCTGCGCGTGCTCCTGCGCCTCGTCGACGCGCGTCCCGGCGACATCGACCTGGAGGTGATCGACGCGTTGGCCGCGTTCGGCGAAGCAGCGGCTCCGGCGGTTCCGGCGCTCGCGAAGCTCCTGCCGGACGAGTCGATGGAACTCGGCATGTCGGTCCTCGCGACGCTGACCGCTATCGGCCCGGCGGCCCGCGCGGCCCTGCCGGAAATCGCCGCTGAAGTCCGCCTGCGAATCGCGGCCGAGACAGAGCCCGGCCTCGCGGTCGACGCGTACCTCTCGATCGCACGACCTTCCGGCGACGCCGCCGCGCCGCTCGCCGAGATCGCCAGGAAGCTGAACCTCGACGAACCCGGCGGTTGGACTCTCATCGAGCCACTGACTCGCCACGGCGTCGCCGCGCGCGCGTTCGCTCCGGCGTTGCGCGAGGCGCTGGCGACTCGCGCGCGCGCCCCCGAGTTCAACCATGGCGACATCACGCCCGTCGTCGAAGCGCTCGGCGAGGTCGATCCCGCGGCGACCGAGACGATCCCGCAACTCCTCGGCCTGTGGCCGCTGTACCGTCGCGATCCCGACGAGCTGGACGGCGGGGCGCCGATCTCGTTCGACGCCTTCGACGAGGAAGACGGTCCCGAGCTGGCTGCGGGCTTCCTCGCAGCGCTCGTCGACGTCGGCGTCGATCACCCTCGCGCCCCAGAGGTCGCCGCCTTTCTCCGCGCCGTCCTCGAGCGGCCCGCCGATCCCGGACCGATGCGCCCCGTCGTCATCGAGCTCCTCGGCGAGCTGCGCGCGATCGAGAGCATCCCGACGCTGCGGCGTGCACTTGTCGGCACCGATCGACGCGCGCGACAGGAGGCGGCGCTCGCGCTCGCCGCCTTTGCCGACGACGCCGTCGAGGCCGTGCCCGATCTCGTGCGCGCCGTCGCCGACATCGATCCTCGCGTGCGCCGCGCCGCGGCCGAAGCGATCGGCGCGATCGGCTCGATCGCCGTGAACGACGGAGCGGAAGCGAACGTCGTCGGCACGCTGCGCACGGCGTTGGGTGACGAGTCCGTGCGCGTCCGGCGCGCCGCGGCCGAAGCGCTCAGCGAGATCGGCCCCGATGCGAGTGCCGCGGTGCCGTCGCTCATCGACTCGCTCGATGACGACGACTTGCTCGTACGCGAGCGCGCGATCGAGGCGCTCGGCCTGCTCGGGCCGGTGGCGCGCCTGGCGATACCGCGTCTCGAGAAGCTGCTCGACGATCCACCGCTGCAAGCCGCCGCACGCAAGGCGCTGCGCAGGCTCGGAGGGCGCGAGCGATGACCCAACAACATCGACGTCGAATCGCTATCCTCGCTGGCGTGACCGCAGTCGCCGCGGCGGTCTTCGTCGTCGCGCTGAACTGCGCCACGCTGGTCGAGTCGTGGCATCTGTGGCGACTCTCGTCGGACGACCCGAACGCGCGACGCACGGCTGCCGCCGCGCTCGTCGAGATGCGATCGCTGCGCGCGATTCCGGCGCTTCTCGAAGGGCTCGCGGAGGACGAGGAGTTCGCTCGCAGGTGCGCCGCGACCGAGTTGGTGGTCGAGGCCATCCACGCGTGGAGCGCCGAGAACAGCGGTCGCGGCCTCGAGGCGACGGCGATCGTGCGCGCCCTGGGCCCGCAGGGACATGAAGCGCTGCCTGCACTCCTCGTCGGGCTGCGCCATGAGAACCCGATCGTCAGCCTTGTCGCATGCGATGCCATCGCCGCGATCGACCCGCCGCCGCGCGCAGCGTGGCCGGATCTACTCCGGGCACTCGACGCAGTCGACATGCGCGTCGCTCGGGCACGGGGGTCCTCGCAGCAGCGGGAACTGCGGAGGCTCAGCCGGACACGACTTGGACGCCTCCTCTTCGCGTGCCTTCCCAGTCGCACGAACTGCAAGGTCTCGGAGTTGATCGATGCCGTACCTCGAGACCTGCGATATCGGACCGCTGCATTTCGCACGCTAGGTGCGTGCGTTCGCCTTGAGCTGGACCGATCGGCGACAGACGGGCTCGAACTCGACGTACTCGACGACGCATCGCGCCGACTCCTCGACCAGCTCGCTGTTCTCACCGCGAGCGAGGATGAGCACGCACGACTCGGCGCCGTGTGCTTGTTGAGCTCGAACATCTACTCCGCTCACGGATTCGTTCACCAGGCTCTGGCCCCGTGCCTTCGCGACCCCTCCGCCCTCGTGCGGCGGGAGGCGGTCCGGTCGTTCGTCGGCTCCGGAGAGCGGGCTATCCGGCAGGTCCTGCCGACCCTTCGCGAGTGTCTCCGCGATCCCGACGCGGTCGTGCGGGGGCGCGCCGTGGCCGCGTTTCGCAAGCTCGATGACGGCACGATAGCCACAGCGCTCCCCGAGCTCACGCGCCTCGTCGACGACACGGACGCCCCGGTCAGGCTAGCGGCGATGCGCACGATCGGCGAGCTCGGGACGGCAGCGCGCTCCGCGGCTCCGGCTATCGCTCGTCGAATGAGTGTCGAGGACCTCGACGAGCGAGAGCTCGCGCTCGCCGCGCTGGTCGCGGTCGAGCCCACGCCGACCGACGAGCTGATCGACGCGTTCGTCGCACAGCTCGACGACGCGCCGGTGATGCGCGACCTCGCGGTCTTCGCACTCGGCCGCTTCGGGCCGAGCGCTCGACGCGCGATGCCGTCCCTCGAGTGCGTTCTCGAGGACGCCGCCGACGCGTCGAAGCAGGCCACGACGGAGCCTCCTGCCGCGACGCAACGCCGCAGTATCGACGCGAGCCTCTACCTCCACGTGCTGACCGCGATCTCCCGCATCGTCGATGACTCGCCAGCGATGGTCCGCCCCATCGCGACGCGCTTCGATCCGGTCCTCCTCGACGAGCCCGACACGTCGAGGACCCTCGTCCACCTCCTCGACTCCTGGTACCACGAGTTCGATGGTCCCGAGATCGGACTCACCACCGCCTTTCGCAGCGCCGGTGTTCGCGCGGCTGCCGTCGCTCCCGTAGTGTCCGAGACCCTGCTCCAGGCTCTCGATCAGGCTCGCGACGTATGGGACGTGGGGCACCTCGTCGAGACGCTGGGCGAGATCGGCCCCGCGGCACCCGACGCGTTCGAGGCGGTTCTCCGCGCCTGTCGATCGACGATCGATCTCGACGAACACGAAGGCTGGCGCACTGAACTCGTGACCTCGACCCGCCGCTACCTGCGCGCCCTCGTCGAGACCGCGGCCGAACAGCCGGACGCATCGAAGGCCGTCGACGTCCTCGCGGAAGTGCTCGCAAACGCCGAGCACTACACCCCCGAGACCGACCTCGACGCGATCCGTCTCCTCGGACGCCTACGGGCCGATCCCTCGCGCAGCGTCGCTCTGCTCATCGACGAGCTCGACAGCAACGTGCGACGACGACGACAAGCGGCAGCCGAGTCGCTCGGTGCGTTCGGTCGCAGAGCCAACGCCGCGGTGCGTCCCCTCGTCGAACGCCTCGACGATCCCGACCCGCGCGTGCGACAGGCGGCGGCCGAAGCGCTCGGGCGCATCGGTTCGCCGGAAGGCGGAACCGTCGAACGACTCGTCGAGCGCCTCGCCGACACCTACCCGCGCGTGCGTCGAGCGGCGGCGCACGCACTCGGCAAGATCGGTCCGGACGCGGCCGATGTCGGTGGCGTCGTCGCGAAACTGACCGCCGCCACGGACGACGCCGACCTCATCGTCCGCCGCCGCGCCGTCGAGGCACTCGGCAAGCTCGGACCAGCCGCGCGAGCCGCGATCCCGGCGCTGAAGCGTGCAGCCGATAACGCCGCCGAAGACGCCGCCGTGCGATCGCGAGCACAGACGGCACTCGCACGGCTCGAGAGCTGAGCGGCAGACTGCGATCCTCGGACGCCATCGCCGAACAAGAGCAGCACCCCAGATAAACCGTCTCCGCCCATGCGTCCGCGTGAGCGAACGATCGAACCACAAGAGCCGTCCCCACGCCTCCGGGCGCAAAGCGCCCCGCGTCCACAAAGATCAGCCCCCGAATCCCCGAGCGACGCCGCCCACCCCAATCGAGTTTCGGGGCACCCCCCGCCCCCCCCCCCCCCCCCCCAAAACAAAAAAAAAAAAAACACCCCCC
>CAYMRB010000162.1:0-19509 GCA_964392615.1 uncultured Planctomycetia bacterium
CGCTTGTGGTCGCGATCGCTTTCTGCAGCTGGCTCATCTTCCAATGGGTCGATGTTCGCTTCGCGACCTGGATCACCGCGTCCGCTTGTCTCTTCTATCTGGTGCTGACGTGGCTGCTCCTCGACTGGGCGAACGTCTGGACGCCGGTGGCCGACGTCCTGGTCGTTCAATGCGGCACGTTCGTCTATGGACTGAAGAGTCGAGCCTCGGTCGCGACGGAGGCGATGGCGCGATTGACGCTGAGCTCCGCCGCGGCCCTGAAGGATCGGGACAGCCAAGGGAGTTTCCACGAGTCGTCGCAGCACTGGGCGCTGATCGTCAATATGGTGAATCAGACGCTCGACTTGAACCGGGTGATCTTCATGGAGGCCGTCCCCGGAAGGAGGACGCTGCGGGAGATTATCTCGCTCAACTGCTCCGTTTCCGACATCAGCGAGAAGCGCAGGGACTACGACCGGGCGCCATTCCTGACGGCCCTCGAGGCGCGCGCTCCGATGCAGGTCGAGCAATTCCTGAAGAAGTCGTTTCAGGACGAAGAGCAGTATCTCGTACCTCTCGTCTTCAACGAGGAGGTTCTCGGGTTCTGGGCGTTCGGCGTCGATCCGGAGCGGGCCGCAGCGATTCCGTCCTTCCAGTCGCTATTGGGGGAATACGGCCAGCTCGTCAGCGAGCTTCTGTACCAGCGCAAGCAGGTGCAATCGCGAGAGTTGACGAATGCGCGCCTCGACCGTTCGATGCGCGTCGGGCGGGTCGAAAGGCTGTACCGCGAGCTCGGCGGCACGGTGAAGGTGCTCGGTACCCGATTGGCGCAAACGGAGGCCCTGCTCAGCGGATTCAATACGGCGACGGTCGTGTACGACTTGTTTGGCCGCGTGATCACCGTGAACAAGAGCATGGTCGATCTGCTCGCACGCGAGAACCTCGATTGCCAGCGCATGACCGCCCTGGACTTGGTCTCGTCGGTGAGCGAGTACGATCTGAGCCGCTCCCGGCGGATCCTGCGTCACGTCATCATCGAGCAGCAGACCATGACGCTTCCGGTGACGCTCGCCGGTCACGGCAAACGACGGTTTCTCCTCCATCTGAAACCCCTGTCGTCCCGTGATGTGGACGCGACGGTGGCGGACACCGTCGCGATCGGAGCGAAGTGCGTCCTGTGCGAGTTGGTCGACACGACGCCGTTCGTCGGGCTGTTCGAGATGAAGGAGAAGCTGACGCAGCGGCTGGGTCTGCAGCTGCGCAATGACCTGGCTTCGATCGAGCTGTCGTCGTCGATTCTGGGGAGCGAGGGCCTGACCGACAGCCAACGCGAGAACATCTCGCAGATCATCCACGACAAGGTCGCGAAGATGATGGACGTGCTCGTCGAGTGCCACCAGTACTTGACGCTCGAGGGCTCGGTCAGCCACGTCGAGCGGTTTCCGGTCGATTCGGTCGAGTACTTCGAGGGTGCGGTCGACGACCTCCGATCGGTCATGGCGCACCGCGGCATCGAGATCGAGGTCGAGCGCCCGAACGTCATGAGCTACGTTCTCGCGTCGAGCGAGAGCATCCGGACGGTCTTCTCGACGATCTTGCGGGTGATTCTGTCGGACGCGCTCGACAACAGCTCGCTGATAGTTCAAGTCATCGAGGATGCGGACATGGTGACATACCAGTTCCGCAATACGGGGTTCGGCATCCCGAACGATCGCTTCCAGGAGTACATCTTCGGCGACAAGACGCTTGCGACCGAGGAGCTCAAGACCCTTCGCGAGGCGATTCGTTGGACATCGGCATGGGGTGGAGTGCTCGAGGCAGAGAGCCAGGTGGGGCGAGGGATTGAAATCACCCTCAGGCTGGTGAAGTTCATGTAGGAGGCGACGAATGGCAACTGGCGAAGAGAAGCGAACGGTTCTCGTGGTAGATGACGACCCGGTCTATCGCGAGCTATTGACGATCGGACTGTCGAGCCAAGGCTACGACGTTCTGCTCGCGGAGAACGGCGTCGAAGGCAAGTCGCTGGTCCAGTCGGAAGCGGTCGATGTCGTGTTGGTCGACATGCTCATGCCGCTCATGGACGGGCTGCGGTTCATCCACTGGATGCGCAAGGAGGAGAAATCCGGGGCGCCGATTCTCGTGTTGACCAGCGTGGACAATCGGGACCTGTCCGTAGAGGCGATGGTCGCAGGGGCGACGGACGTCGTGGCGAAGCCGGTCAGCCTGCCCGGACTGGCGCAGAAGCTGGAGAATCTCTTCAGTAGCTGAGACGCGGCGCATGTTCAGCCTGGACATATTCCCGGAAGGCAGCCTCGCCGAATCCGTCATCACGACGGTGTGGATCGGCGTGCTCGTGGTTGCCTTCTTCAGCATGCGTCTGGGCTGGCCGTTCTCGGGCCTGGTCGTACCGGGGTACCTCGTGCCCATCATGATCGCGAAGCCGCTTGCCGCGATCGTGGTGTGCTGCGAAGGATTCTTGACCTACGCGATCGTGAAGCTCGTGTCCGATCGCCTGGCGCACCGGAGTCGTGCGTGGTCGGCCTTCTTCGGACGCGATCGCTTCCTCGCGCTCGTCATCTGCAGCCTGCTCGTCCGGATCACTTTGGACGGGTGGCTGCTTCCCGTTCTCGGCGAGTTCATCAATCGGAGCTTCAGCGTCGAGTTCGACTACCGCAACAACCTTTGCAGCTTCGGGTTGATCATCGTCGCCCTGATCGCGAACCAGTTCTGGAAGACCGGCCTCATTCGCGGGCTCGTGCCGTTCTGCGTCACGATCGGCTGCACGTACGTGGTCGTTCGGTACGGCCTGATCGCGTGGACCAACTTCAACATCGGGAGCCTCGAGTTCATGTACGAGAACATCTCGTCATCGCTCATGGCGAGCCCGAAGGCCTACGTGATTCTGATCACGACAGCGTTTCTCGCGTCGCGAATCAACCTCATCTACGGTTGGGACTTCAACGGCATCCTGATCCCCTCGTTGCTCGCGCTGCAGTGGTATCAGCCGGCGAAGATCCTGACGTCGTTCTTCGAGGCCGGCATCATCCTGGGAGTCGCGTGTCTCGTGCTGCGCGCGCCCGGGTTCCGTGGCCGCACCATCGAAGGCGCTCGCAAGCTCGTTCTGTTCTTCAACATCTCGTTCGCGTTCAAGCTGGTCGTCGCGTACTCGTGCAACGCGTTCTACGTCGAGACGCCCGTCACGGACTTCTACGGCTTCGGCTACCTGCTGTCGACGCTCATCGCGCTGAAGATGCACCACCTTCACAGCGTGGCTCGGTTCGTGCGCTCCACCACGCAGATGTCGTTGATCGGTGCGGTTGCGGCGAATGTCGTCGGCTTCTTGTTGACGTTCAGCCCGGCCCTGTGGAGCTGGAATCTGCCGGAAGTGCGGGCGGAGGGAGTGCGGGAAGAGCGCGCCGTCGACGGATCGCTGGTGGAACAGCTGCGTTCGGACAAGGTGCACATGTACCTGCGGCGGTCCGGAAGCAAGTTCTCGTTGCCGCTGCCGCAGGAGATCGACGTGTTCGTGGAGGGCATCGGGCATCTGCGGCGCTACGCAGAGTCACGATCCCGCGTCGAGTTGCGCGCCGGCGAGAAGGAGCTGGAACGTATCGGATTCGGCGTGTGGCCCATCGACGGTCGGTACCTGTACATCGCCGAGTTGCACGAAGGGCGAGGCTGGGGTGTCTTCGTCTTGCACTTGCGGCCGCAGAGCGACATCGTCGTGGAGATTCCGGCGCCGCTGGACGAATGGGCCGTGTTGGAGTCGGGTGCCCATCTGTTCGAGGTCTTCGAGGCTCGCGCGCTGGCCGTCGCCGGCAGCGGCCGACGAGCGGCGGGCGATGCGGCCTCCGACGTGCTGGCGAATGGCAGGACGATGTACCACGTGTTCCATCGCGAGATGGCGACGGAGGGCGTGCTGCAGGTCAGAGGCTATGCGGAGCGTAGCCTGAACGCCCTGCTGATCGCAGACGACAGCGCTGCGACGGACGGTGAGAGGAGCAGCGGGCTGTGGGTGACGGGTGAGTTCCCGAAGGGAATCGGCTACCGCAAGCTGCAGGAGATCCTCGGGCCCTACCGAGTCGAGTGGGGTGCCACGCCCCATCACAACCTGCAACGCGACGAGAGTTTGGCGGGGTTCTGCGAGTTGGTCCTGAGTCGCGAGGAGCGCAAGAAGCTGCTGGCAGCCGCTGTCGTCGGCGGGGCGGGCGCCGGGGGCAAGGAACACTCGAGCGTAGGTGTCGAGAGCTTGCGGGAGTTCGTGCGCCGCGCCAAGGAGCATGTTCCACGCGCGGGATCGAACGTCTACCGTCAGCCGCAGGAAGAGGAGCTCCTCTTCTTGGATGCCGAGGTCATCGGGCCGATCCTCGGTCTGGTCGGCTGGACTCGAGATGTGGCGGGCGATGACGAGGCGAGGCCGGCGCCCTCCGCTGAGCGTTGGCAGCGGGCGTTGCGAGTGATCGAGACGGCGGCCAGGCCCGTCGGCTATCAGGTGAAGTACTGTTCGGGACCACGCGACGAGGGATACATCGTACTGGCCGAGATGGAGGAAGCCACGCCGCGGCGCGGGTGGGGCACGTACGTCTTCCGTGCGCACGGGGGAGGGCCGTTCATCGTTCAAGTGCCTCGGCCGATTCTCGAGCGCAACAGTATCGAGTTCGGATTGCAGCTTCTCGAGGAACTGAACGCGAAAGCACTGATGGTAGCCGGTGCGCATCCGTGGACGAACTTCGACGGAAGCGCCGACATGATCCGCAACGACAACCGGGTGAACCTGTTCAACTGCGTCAATCAGGTCTTGGCGCGAGAGGCCGGGACCGAGCCGCGGCTGGTCGTGCAGGCTCGTGCGTTCGGCTACCGCAACGGCACCGAGCCGGTTCCCGGCGACGCCCTGCTCGCATTCGGAGACGGCCGTACTCGACGGGGCGACCTCGGCGTCCTCGGCAGCGAGGTGCTCGACGTGCTGCAGAGGCGGGGTCTCACGGTGCGACTCGTCGATGGACGGCTGCACGGCGCCGGCTACGAGGCGCACAGCGCGCCGCAAGCGCGATACCTGCACTACGCGCCGAACAAGGAATTCTGCGCCGTCTGGCTCTCACCGTTCGTGCGGGCCGACCTCGGTGCGGCGAGCAACTCGGCACTTCAGAGCATCCTGTTCGAGCGGGTCGGCATCCGGACGCTCGAGACGAGCCTGGCCGCCATCATCGCTACGACCCAGGACAAGGCGGAAGAAGTCGGTGTCGGGGGTTTCCCGCTAGACGCCGTCGCCGCGTTCCTTCGCACGCGAGACGTGCTCGCTCTCGACGCGCTACGCGAGGAGTGTCGCGGCGACCTGGAGCTGACGCGCGTCGTCGACAACGCGACGGCGGACGCATACGGCGTGATCAGCGCGGGACGCGGCGCGTCGATGCTGGTATTCAAGTTGGCGGGCTCGTTCGCGGGTGATGTGGTCGAGGCCGCCCGTTGGGAGGAGCCTCGGTCCGTCGTCGAGCGCTTCCGTCGCGCGCGGACTCCATTTCTGTGGATCGGGGACTGACGTGTCGAAGCGGCAAGCTCTTCTGGTCCTGCTCGTGTTCTTCCCGGTGGGCTGGTGGCTCTCCGACGTGATCGATCGGCTGTTCGTGAAGCGAGAGATCGTCGGCGAGGCGCGAGTCGGGAACATCGGTCGCGCTCAGGGAAGGTTGCTCTTCGTCCTCGACGACAGCCGGTGGACCGTCTTCAAGCTCTCGTCGCGCCACGGTCACGTGAAGATCGTGACGAACGCGGCGTGTCAGCGCAGCGAATCCCTGCTGACACGTGTAGATATTCCCTACTCGATCGAGTACTTCGCCGTCGACGCGGACGGAGAGGCGACGGAGGTCAAGGAATACTGGTTTCGCAGCCGTGTGAAGCAGGTCAAGCTGCACGGCGGCGAGGAGATGATGCTCGGCGGGTTCTTTCTAGATCGGAACGTTGTGCCAACGGCCGGCCGCATCGCCGTTCTCGATCTGTCGGAGACGCCGTCCGAAGCCGTCGAGCTTCACGTCCGGATGGGGGCGCGAGACAGCGGCGTCGTGGATGTGGGCTGCCGGGTGTTCTGCGAGGAGATCCTGCCGGAGGCGAAGCGGGCCGTTCGCTGGGAACGGATGAGTCGTGACGCGAGAGAACGCGTCGAGCGGACCTCCGTCTACTCTCTCGATCTGCTTACCGACGAGGAGAAGAGCAGGATCGCCGGTCGCCAATGGGCGGCGATCGGGCCGATCGGGGTCAAAGGCGAGGACTACACCGCTCGTCGTCTCTACGTCGTCCGGCAGCGGGAGGGCGAGGTCGTCGCAACGGAGATCGAGCGGCAGGGCGTGTGGGTGGACGCGGATCTCGACGCCACGATGACCGTCCCCGAGGGCGGAGCGCGCGTCCGTCTCGACGTGACTCCGACCGTGGTTGCTTCGCGGCGCGAGCCGATCGCCCTCGAGCTGTCGTGGTGGGGCCGACGCGCGAGCGAAGACGGTCGGTTCGAGACGTCGATCGCGCCGTCCGGCGGCGCAGTCGTGCGCCAACTGCCCGGGGGGACGTTGCGCGTGCGGTGCGTAGAGAGAGTTCTCGTTCATTGGTCGATCTGGTCCGACGGTCGGTGGGAAAACGTCGAGAACGAGCCCGCCCGGGGACGGACCTACGTACTCGATCGGGATGATGCGATTCGATACGCGTTGCGCTACGGACCGCAGCCGAAGAGCGCGACCGCTTCGCGCAGGGTCGGAATGCGATGGCGATTGCGGATCCTCGTCGACTCGACCGAGGTCTCGGGGCACGGTGAGGAGCTGGACGCGGCAGTCGAGTACGAGCTCGTCGACGCGGAGGGGCAAGTCGTCGGCCAGGGTTCGTTCGAGCTTCGCGAGCGACGGTCGCGCCAGGACTTCGCCGCTGGCGTCAGCGGTCGAACGGGTATCAGCAAGCCGGTTGACAGGTATCTCGCCGTGCCGGAGAACGCCGTAGAGGCGCGGCTGTGGAGCGCTCGAGGGGCGGTCGTGGTGGCCGCAACCACCGGGCTTCCGGCCGACGAGGTGGTGACCCGGGTGCCGGATGACCACTACCGGCCCCACCCCGGCGACCTCGGAAGCAGGTGGTGGTTGCCCGTGTGGCCGGCGAATCGCCACGAGCTCTTCGAGACCGGTCGTTCGCTGCTCGTCTTGACGCAGCGCGCACCAACCGAGCGAGACCCGCGCATCGTCAGCGGTGACTATCGCGTGCTGCAGGTGGAGGCCGTGGGCGACGCTGTAGGTCGCTACCTGCTCGTTCCCCGCGCGCAAGAGCTCGGCGCGGGAGAGCCGACGGGGCGCGAGTTCGTCGAGCTGCCGACAAACCGCGTCGTCGACGTCGAGGTCTTCGCTCGAGAGCCGGAACGACCTCCGCGGGTCGTTCTCGTGCGGCAAGGGGGCTCGGACGCGGTCATCGTGGGTCGCCTGATCGTCGACGGTGAGGTCGCTAGCCAGCTGCGCCTTCGGGGCGATTCCGCTGCGGTGACGATCGGGACGATCGCGCCGGGGGCGCACGCCGTCGAGATCGACATGGACGGCTCGGCGCGTGTCTTTCTCGAGGGGGCGATCGTCTCGGAAGCGCCGGTCTGGCGGCGTCGCTTCGCCACCCGCACTCGCGACGGCGTCGTCGCCTATCGCTATCGGAAGTCGAGCGCCGAGCCTGTTTCCTTGCTCGCGAAAGTGTTCCTGCCGGCAGCGGCCGACGGGATGTGCTCCGTCTGCGTTCGGATCCGCGGCCCGGAACCGGAGTGCGACGGGCTGATGACGGGTTGGACGTTTCTCCGGCGGCGCTACGAGCTGCGAGCGGACGCAGCGCCGACAGTCCTCGTTACCGGAGATTCCGGCTGCCTTCTTCGGGAGGCGCGGCGGTTTGCGATCCCGCTGTCGTCCGATCTCCCCGCAGGCGAGTACGAGATCGAGCTGCGTCTGGAGGACTCCGCCGAGGCCTACGCGCTTCTCCAAGAGGTCGTGCTCGGCGCCGCGGAGAGCACGGCGGTGGCTCTGGAGTCGGGCACGACGAAGTAGCCCTCGCGAGACCCGGCAGCGATAACCTCGGCGGGGCAACGAGTCCGGCGCCCTCCTGTCGATAGATGAAGGGAACCGTCGTCGCCTGGCAGGGAAACGGGTTTGCACTGGTCGCGCCTGATTCACACATTCTCGCTCGCGGTCGTGGTGATCGTCCCGTCTCTCGTTGCTGCACAGCTTCCCGGGGAGCGGGAGCCGCGCAACGACGCGCAGCGCTGGCGGTGGTCGACCGTGGCCGGACCGCCGCACGTCGTCGCTGGCCCGGACGCGCACCGGTCGTGGACGCGCGGCGTCGACACCTTCCGACTCGCTCCGGGCGAGGAGATGACGATCGCGCTCGAGGCGCGAGCGCCGTTGCGACTCGTTCCGGTTCGGGGTCACCCCGACCCTGACGAGGTCGAGCTGTGGCGATCGAACGGCTCGGGAGGTTGGCTGCGGATCGCGTGGACCGGCGTCGACCCCACCGGCGGGCTGTGGATCGACGGGCTGGAGGTGCGCAGCCTGTTGACCCTTCGTCGCGCGTCGCGTCGAGACGTCGCGATCACGTTCGCCGTGTTCGTAGGAGAGGGCTCGCCGCGTGGCGACGATGCGAACGGCAAGCTGCTCGCGATTCCCGGAACGGCAGCTCGGGTGCGCCGAACGAGCGAGGGGAGTGGTCGTCGGTTCGCTGTCCTCGAGGGCGGAAGCGAGGTCGGCATCGACCTCGACGGCGACGGGCCGCGGCAGTGTCGTCTCGAGGTGCATCTGGCGTACGATCGACTCGCCGGTTCGCTACAGCGTTTCGTCGTCGACTATCGCACCGACCGGGGACGGCGCGGCACGTTGGAGTTCGAGACACGATTCGAGGCGTACGAAACGCTCGAGGTTGACGGCCGGTCCGCCCTGCTCGGAGAGATCGTGACGGCGACGATCGAGATCGCCGCGGGAGAACGGCGGCTCCTGCTGCGGGCGAGCGACGATGTGCTGTTGCGTGCGTTCTTGGTTGGCGGTCGCGAGCTTCTCTTCCCCGCAGCGAATGCCACCGCGTTCGAATCGTCACGCGGTGTCGCGACTCCCCGCGACCGGGACCTCGTCGCGACCGCCCAGCGACTGGCGATCGACAATCGCGTGCGCGACGGCGCAATCGTCGCGTCCGCCGCGCTGCATCGTGCCCCGGTGGACGACGGGACGAGCGATCGATATCGCGACCTGGCGCGACGGCTTCTGATGCGGCGCACGACGTACGTCGATGTGCTCCCCGAGCTGTCGCCCGACGGCTATCGGCAACGAGTGTACGCGTTCGCACTGCCTCGCTTGCTTCGTGGAGGCGTGCGAGACGAACGACGCCTGGTTCGAGTCCCGCGCGTCGACGAGTTGCTTCGAGGCATCGATCGTGCGACCTTCGTCCAGCTGACTCCGGGGCGCGAAGTGGCCTGCGCATATCTCCCCGCGTCGCGCGAGGCGCCGACACTGCTGCGATTGGCCGTCGTGCGCCCCGCGGAGGCGGTCGATCTGCGTGTGGAGATCGACGGCGATGTGCGGCACGTGCGCGTCGTGTCGCGCGAAGCCGATGCGCCGGCGGCGACCGTCGCGTCGACCGACGGCATCGCGTTGGCGGCTGCCGAATGGCTCGCGGGTGAGGCGCTCGGGGGAACGCTCGGAGGAGCCGCGCCGCGAACGGAGGTGCCGGTTCCTTTGCGCGACGTGGCAACCGTCGAGCTCGTACTCGACACGGATATCGAGCAAATCCGCGTGTGGACGACGCGCGTGCCGGCCTTCGTCGCGGTCCAGGTGCGCTGCGCGCGGGCGTTTCGGCTGTCGGCGCGAGAGCTCGCGCGCGCGTCGTCGGCGATCGGCGACGAGACTGCGCGCCGGGACTTGTTCCTCGCCGAGTCGGAAGGCGCCGTGGTCTCGGTCGCTCACGACGACGCACCGCGCGCGGATGCCAGGAGGGCTGACGACGGCGAGCTCGCTCGAGCCCGGGATGCGCTGACGAACCACTGGACCGATCTGCGGCGTTCCTTGCGCAGCAGCGCGCGCTCATTCGTGCGCGGGCTCGATCCGCCCGCGTCGCTCGCTTCCGAGGTGACGAGCACCTACGACCTCCTCGGGGCATTGCGAAAGGCGCAGCAGCTCGAGCGCGACAGCCGGTGGTTCGAGGCGCTGCGCGCGTGGAGCGAGATTCTGCGCCGCTCGAGCGCGGGCGAGACGACCGTGGCTGCCGAGGGTGTCGCGCGTTCGCTCGATGCGCTCGGGGAGCACTGGCTCGCGGAGAACCTCTGGCGGGGCCTGGTTGTGCACGGCGATGGCGAGGTGCGCGAGTTCGCCGCGCGCGAACTGGAGGCGCGTTGGATCCGCGAGCGCGACGCGACATCGCTGCAGAGCCTGTGGGCGACACGTTTCGTTCGAGACCGCGACACGAGCGTGCTCGTGCCACTCGCGCGTTTGTATCTCGACGCGGACTCGCCACGGCGTGCGCTCAACTGCGCTCTCATGGCACCGTCCGCGTCGGAGCGAGACGAGCTGGTCGCGCGGGCGATGCTGCGCGCGGGCGACGCCGAGGGACTGGCCCGCCATATAGACCGGCTGCCCTCAGGTGCGGAGCGAGACTTCTGGCGCGCGCACGCGGCCGTGTCGGAGCGCCGCTTCGGCGAGGCGCAGCGCCTCTTCGATGCGAGCGGCGAACGCGGTCGGCTTTTCTCGATGGCGCTCGCGGCGGGGCATCGAATTCGCGCGCGGCTCGGAGGCGATGATCCGCAGGAACGCTGCGCGGCGGTGTTCGCATGGGAGCGATGGCAGGCCGAGCATCCAGGGCCGTCCGTATGGCGTCACGAGCCGGAGCTCGTCCGCGAGCACTGCGGCGTGCGGCGTCTGGTCCGACGCCGTGACGCGAGCACGGCGATCGACTTTCTTCTCGCGCGTCCGGAGCAACCAGCCGTCGCAGTCGTGGCTGGACCGGTCATCGTTCGTTGTAACGCGCGGATCGCTCACGCTGCTGGAGCGGCCGATGCGGTCGACGACTGGATCGTCATCACGGGCGAGGGCTGGAAGCGCTGCGTACCGGTGAACCGCGATCGACCGATCGATACCTATCTGGTCGACCCGCAGAGCGGCGCTCCCGGGCGCGGAGTGCACCTCGACCTCGACCTGGGACCCGGTCTGCATCGCATCGCGTTGCGCGCATCGCGACACGATCTGCTGTTCCGCGTGTCGGCGCGTCGTCCGGAGCTTCCGCTGACGATCCTCCCGACGGTGACCGAGGAGGGCATCGGGCTCGCGGTCGAGGGATCGCTCTTCGGGCCCTCGGCATGCCACCGCGACGGTCGGTCGACGATCGAGATTACTCGTGATCGCACGAACCCGGACCTCCTCCACGTCTCTCAGCAGTCGGTTCGACGCGCCGCTGCCACGAATCGCGTCGCGAGCCGGCCCGGTCGTGGCGCCCCCGGTCGTGGCGCCATCGTGGACGGCCTCGCGGACCGACTCGTGGCCGCGCGAATCGACCTGCGGTCGTTGCGGTCGAGCGAGCCAGTCGACCGTACCGATGGGCTCTGGAGTGTCGTCAGCACAGATCAAGGGGTCGACGATCGAGAGACGCTCCTCGCACTGTCCCGGCTCGGTGAGCTGCGCAATGCGATCGATCGACCGCGGGCCTACTTCCTGGATTCGTCGCACCTTCCGGTAACGCGCATTCTCCTCGCTCTCGAGGAACTGGACGAGATCGTGGAGCGCGTCGCGGACAGCGATTCGGCGCCGTCGCTCGAGGAGCTCGAAGCTCTGGCGTGGATCGCGGAGAGTGGCGACTCGGCGGTGTCACGTCATGCCCGTGTCGTTGGCCAGTCCAGCGCCGCCTCCGTTCTCGACCCGCGAGCTGCGGCTGTGGTGCGGCGACTCGAGCGCAGCGTCGCCTGGCAGACCCTGGGAGCCCTCGAGGGGGGCGCGGGCATCCGTCGCGTTGCGGTGGAGGGGCAGTCTCCGGAGAGCGCGAGTCAAAAGGCCCGCGCCGCGTACCTCGGCGCGCAGCTGTCTCACGAGCAGCGGCTGCACGACGGTGTGTCGCTCGTCGTCGGCCTCGACAGCGAGCGATTCAAGCGAGTCGTCATCGAGATGGCGGTCGAGCGCATCGCTTTCTCTCCTGCCGCGCCGGCTCTCGTGCGCGTCCAGCTGGATGGAGAAGCGTCGCGTGACGTCGTCGTCGAGGACGACGGCCGTCGCCGCGAGGTGACCATCGACGTCTCTCCGGGGCCGCATCGCCTCGAGGTGCGAGCCGTCGATTCGGTGCAGAACCGGTATGTACGTGTCGGCCTGTCGGAGGAGAGCGAGAGCGGGCGCGTTCCGATCGTGCGCCGAGTCGATCGCCACTGGCACGTCGCGACGCGAGACGAGCCGGTGTTTGCGGCATGCGACGGCCCCGCGCTCTTGCGTGTCGAGAGGCGCGTCGGAACGAGTACGCGCTCCGAGCACGTGTTCGTGCGTCAGGATGAGAACGGCGTGGAGCTGCGACCGCGAGACGGCGAGAGCGAGGTGCTACTGCGGGTTTTCGAGCAGGTCGATTCCGTCGACCGGAGCCCGGGAGTGAACGATCTGCCTCCCGGAGATCCTCTCGTGCCGCCGAGTGGGTGGGAGGTGCTCCGGCGGGCCGGACTCCTCGACGACGACGGTGGTTCGGCCGTGACTTCACGGCGAATACCGCTCGAGGGAGGGCTCGGCGCGCTCGTCGATTGGCTCGCCATCGAAGGAGTCGACGGCACGGTGTCGGCCGAGTTCGGCTTCGAGCGCCGCATGGCGATCGAAGAGGATCGCAACGGCGAGCTGTCGCCCGACGCGTTCACCGAGGTGGGGCTCGTGTGGCGGCAGCGACTCGCAGACCGCAGCGCGTGGCTCGGCCTGCGCGGCGTGTCGCGCGTTCGGGACGACGGTGGTCCGACTCTCGGCGTCCAGAGCTGGCTCGCCTGGAAACCGGAGGGCTGGCACGCGTTGCGACTCGACGCGCGTCTCGACGGTTTGCTTCAGTGGCCAGGCTCCGGCTATCTCGACGCTGGCGGCGACGTCGAGTACGGCGGCAAGGCAGCGCTGCGCGTGAGTCAGCCTCGCGAGCTCCATCCCGAGTGGTACCACCGTCCAGCGCTGACGGTGTTCGGTCGCGCCCTGAGCTTGGACCGTGCGGCGAGCCGGCAACTCGACGGCCTCGACCAAGACGTCTACACGCGATACAAGGAAACGCACCGCGCAGGTTGGACGCTGGCGGAGAGGCTCGTTTGGTCGCCGTGGCGTGATGCGGGTTTCGTCGGCAGCCTCTCGCTGACATCGAACGAGGACTTCGACCCGGGATCTCCTGACAACATCGCGTTGCGCCTCGGATACCGCCAACAGATCGGCGAGTTCGGACTGGCGTGCGATTGGGGGCTCAAGGCGTTTCTCGACGACGACGATCGTCGCGAGTCGCTGTATCGGAACTCGATTTCACTTCGCGGCACCTATGACGTCTGGGTGAGTCGACGCGACCGGGTCGAGATCGCGGTCGACTACCGGCACGACTTCCGGCGGGTCGATAGCAGCTTCGTCGTCGGCATCATCTGGCACTTCGGTGGCGGTGGAAGAGGCTACGGGGACTTCGCGCTTCACGAGCTTTCGTTTCGCGACCTTCGCAGTCGCAGCTTCTCTCTGGACGACTGACGCACGATGGAATCAGTCGGCATTCGACAGTATCTCGAACTCGAGTTGAACTCCTACGAGCGCAAGCTCGACAGGAAGCTCCTCGATGATCTCGAGCGCGATTGCCGTCAGCATGAGTCGTACTCGAGCGCCGATTCCGGCGACGAGCGGGCCATCTCTATTCACGTGCTCTCGTGGCTGCGCTACGAGGTCGAATCGGGACTCGAGGCGATCTTCGATCTCCGCAAGAGGAACTCCGAGTTCAACGTCGAGTACGGGAAATCCGTCACGGAGGATCAGCGACGGCAGCAGATCATGCGCTACGCCGCGGCCCTCGGCGCGAGTCGGAGGCAGCTTCGCGCCGACTGGCGTGCGTTCATGCGCTGGTTCGGCCACGACGCGGTCACGGACCGCTTCCTGCGGCGTCACAACGCGCTCGAGAGGCGACTGTCCTTTGCGCTCGGGCGGCTCGGGGTCGTCGCGGCGAAGGTGCTGCGCGATGGCAATCCGCAGTGGACCGAAGAAGAGCTCTGGCAGCGTATCGATCTGGAGGAGTCGGTCAAAGGGGCGCTGGCCTACGACGGTGACGCACGCGTCGTCAGCGCTGCGTTTCGAGGGTTGTCCCGCGCTCTCCAAGAGCTGCCGGTGGACCTTCAAGAAACGTGTGTGCAGGAGACGACCCT
This sequence comes from uncultured Planctomycetia bacterium, assembly GCA_964392615.1. Classification (GTDB taxonomy): domain Bacteria; phylum Planctomycetota; class UBA8108; order UBA8108; family UBA8108; genus CAYMRB01. The sequence continues at coordinate 14,336 of CAYMRB010000162.1, forward strand.
ACAGTTCATCTACCGGTCGGCGATGCACGCGCGGCAGGATGTCTGGATCCAGTGCGAAGCGTTGCAGCTTCTCGAGAGTCTGTCGCCACCGTCGCTCGCTCAGGTCCTAGGGCGACGGCTGGTAAGCCCCGGCAAAGGCGCCGACTTGTTCGTGCGCCGGCGCGCTGTGCGCCTCATGGGGAGGAACTTCGATCGACTTCCGAAGCTGACGGACCTCGTCGCGGTCGTCGCGCGCGACCCCAGCCCGTTCGTTCGCCAGGGCCTCGCCGAGGCACTGGTGGAAGCTCCTGCGGCGGAGGCAACGAAGTGGCTGCGTCTCCTGGCTCTCGACGATGGGCAGCCGCAGGTGAGAGCCGCGGCGCTTCTCGCGTCGATGCAGCTTCTGTCGCGGGGCGACAGCGGCGTGTTCGAGTCCGTGCTCAGAGTGTTGACGGACGCGCTATTGCAGGAGGAGGACGAGTTCGTTCTACGAGTCGCCACGCACGTTGCCCACGAGGGCGTGCTCGCGTTGTGTGTCGACTATCCGAACGGCATCGATGCATGGGCCGAGCGCGTGCGCGTCGCCCTGGACGAGCTGCATCGCGAAGCTGACAGCGTGCGCGTGCGGCGTTGGGCGGCTATGGCGCGCGAGCGGGTCTGGTTCGAGGTGGCCCCCGACGCGGCGACAGTTCGCGAGCACTTCGAGGCGCTTCACCGAGATTCCGCGGCGGAGAGCGCGACGCGCTTCGATACCGAGGTCCTCGACTCGACGGACGAGGAGACCGTCGGTCGCGTCCTGTCGGTCCTGTCGCAGGACGACTACGGATGCGAGGTGCGCCGGGGACCGCGCCGTTCGACCTTCTTCAAGGGGCACCGCTTCGGATTTCGGCTATGGCGTTTTCTGCACGAGCTGCGCACGCCGTCGCCGGACAAGCGGCAGGCGCACGATCACACGACCGGACGAGTCTTCCGCGGCGACCTGCGCGTTCCGTCGACCATCCTCTGCGAACTCGCGGAGACCAAGGTGCCGGGCGAGCCGCTGTGGATCGATGCGGAGGACGGGTGGCGGCCGTGGCTGCCGCTCGTCGACGACGCGCTCTCGAGTCTCGACCAGCACGTGCGGTCGCGAACCGTGCGATTGTACACGAGCGAAGGCGTCACCGAGCTGACACCGCCGAAGACGCTCGTCGGACGGCTTCGAGCGTACCGCAGCTTGACGTGGCGGTTTCGAGAGTATGCCCGACTGCGCAATTGGAGCGGCCGAGATGACGGCAGTCCGCGAGTGTTTGCCGAGGCTCTGACCCGACTCGGGTTCGAGCTGCGCATTCGTCCGTACCGCGACGGCGAGAGTCCGCCGGAGGAGCTTGACGACGAGGAGGCGCTGCTCGATCCGTCGGTTCTGCGGTTCTTCCCGGCCGTGCTGCCATTGACGCTGGACGATGTGTGGGAGCCGATCCGCAAGTACTTCTTCTCGGTCTACGACAACTCTCTCTGGGACCTGGCGCTGTACTCCCTCGCGGTGAGCGGCCTGTTCGTCGCGCGGCACTGGCTGTCGAACTGGACGATGCAGGCGTCGCGCAACCGAATTCCGCTCGTGATCGGCGGTTGGGGTACGCGTGGCAAGTCGGGTACGGAGCGGATCAAGGCCGCGCTGATCAACGCGCTGGGCTACGGCTTCGTGTCGAAGACGACGGGCTGCGAGGCGATGTTCCTCTACGGCCATTCGTACGGCAAGACGCGGGAGATGTTCCTCTTCCGTCCGTACGACAAGGCGACGATCTGGGAGCAGCGCGCTGTGGTGCGGTTGGCCGACAAGCTCGGTACCGACGTGTTCCTCTGGGAGTGCATGGGATTGACGCCGTCGTACGTGAAGATCCTCCAGCGTAACTGGATGCGCGACGACATCTGCACGATTACGAATACCTATCCCGACCACGAGGATCTCCAGGGTCCGGCGGGCATCGACATTCCGCGCGTGATGTGCAACTTCATCCCGCAAGGCAGTCGGCTGTACACGAGCGAAGACCAGATGGCGCCGATCTTGAAATCCGCCGCGGATTCGCTCGATACGGCCACGCGCCAGGTCGGGTGGCTCGAGATCGGCCTCCTGACCCCGGATATCCTCGAGCGGTTTCCGTATGAGGAGCACCCCGCGAACATCGCGTTGGTCGCGGTGATGGCGGAGGGGATCGGAATCGATCGGGACTTCAGCCTCAAGGAGATGGCCGATCGGGTCGTTCCCGACATCGGCGTGTTGAAGACGTATCCTCCGGCAACGATGCGTTCGCGTCGCGTCGAGTTCACGAACGGCATGTCGGCGAACGAACGCCGTGGCTGCCTCGGCAATTGGACTCGCCTCGGCTTCGACCAGCACGATCTCGAGACCGACTCGGGAGTGTGGATCACCACGGTGGTGAACAACCGGGCCGATCGCGTCCCGAGATCGCGGGTCTTCGCGAGCATCCTCGTCAGGGATATCGCGGTCGACCGTCACGTGCTGATCGGCAACAACCTCGACGGCTTGCAGGGCTACATCCGCGAGGCGTGGGAGGAACACGTAGTCGGGTTGTCGCTCTGGCGCGAGCGGGACGACGGGACGTTCGACGACCCGGTCGACACGTTCCGAGAGATGCTCGCGAGGTTCCGCTTGCCGGCCAACGAGAACCAGGTAAGCGAGTTTCTTCGCGCGATGCTGATCGGTCAGGACAAGGGGCTCGACGTCGATCGACTGGTCGGATCGTGGCGGGATCCGGCGGCGTTGCGTTCCGAGCTCATGGTCCGGGGGCTCGGCGATCGAGTCGACGGGGTGCTCGAGGCGCTGCGCGAGAAGCTCGATGCGTTCGAGGAGATGGAGCAGCTGCTCCACGAAATCCGCAACGCGGGAGCCAAGCCGCGCCCCGAGCTCGATGCGAAGTTCCGGGTATTCCTGGAGAAGTGGTTCTGGCGCCGCGTCGTCGTCATCGAGGACTACTACGCCACGGGGAATCAGGTGATCCAGCGGATCTGCGACGAGACGCCGCCGGGGCTTCGCTGTCGCGCGCTGGGGATGCAGAACATCAAGGGCACGGGCCTCGGCTTCGTGTACCGGTGGCAAGCGTGGGACGCGAGCTATCGCGCGTGCGAATGCCTCTTGAGTCCCGATCCGACCGAGGCCGAGCAGGGCCTCAAGGATCTCGCGGCGATTCGCGATTTCGGTGTGGTCGAAGAGGAGTACGTGCGCGAGGCGATCGAGCGCGCCCGTCAGGCGCCGGGGCTGCAGCGAGAGAGCGTCCAGGCGGAGCTGAACGTGATCAGCACGAACCTCGACGGCGCCATGGCGCGAGTGCGCGAGGAGCTCAACGCTTCGACCGTAGGCGGAAGCCGCTGGTTCGAGCGCGTCGTCAGCGTGTTGGAGAACCTCCTGGACTCCGGCGACTCCGTCCGTCGTCGCAAGCAGGCGAATCGGATCTACCGCGACCTCATCGCCGAGCGCATCAGCCAGGAGCGCGCCGCAGTCGAGCTGCAGAAGCTCAATCAGCGCCAGAAGGGCGGTTGGCTGCTCAAACGGCTGCGGGCGACGCAGGGAATGCTGGCGCGATGGAAGCGATTCGTCATCGGCAAGGGGCGTTCGCGTTAACCGCCCGTTCCGGCACGATTTTTGAGAGGGTGCGCCGCGTTGCCGGGTGATAACCGGCATCCTACTCTTCACCAGGTAATCGGTATGGAGTAGGGTCATGCAGCGGTCGTTCCTCCTCGTCGGCGTGTCGGTCGTGTTCGCGATCGGTCTCGTCGGCTGCAGTGGCGGCGGGGGCGGTGGAAGCGCGGGTGTCGTGTCCGACCCGGCCGCGGGGGTCTATGCCGGCGTGGTGCAGGATCAGGACGGCAAGCCCGTCGTCGGCGCGCAGGTGTCCGTCGAGGGAATCGAGGCAAGCGCCGTGACCGGAGCCGACGGTAGCTTCGTCGTGTCGGACGCGAGCCTGGCGGTCGCGAGCGCGCACGCCGGAGCCGGCGTCGCCTTCGGATCCTCACCGCTGGAGATCTCCGTGCTGATTCCCGGATACGCGGCCCATGTGAGCACGCTGAACGCTTCGAAGGGCTCCGTGGTCGCGATCCAACTCGTGCGGAACCTGCTCGAGCCTAGAGCCACCGTCACGAGTCCGACCGGACAGAAGCTGTTCGTGATTCCGGAGAACTGCTCGGATCCACGCGTGCTCGTCGAGGGGTTCGTCAACCTCGGAACGCGGGACAACCACCTTCTGGACGTGATCGTGGTCGTCGATCGCTCTGGCAGCACGTCGAAGCTAGCGTTCGATGTCGACGGCGACGAGGTGGACGATAGCGTGCTCGATGCGGAGATCGCGGCCGTGCGCTGCTTCCTCGGCAGTCTCGATGTCGACCGGACTCGCATCAGCGTCCTGCAGTTCAACGACTCGGCCGACGTGGTCGCGGACTTCGGTCGCGACAGGGACGCGCTCCTGGACGCTCTCGATGGAGTCGGCGGAGCGGATGGTGGCACGAACTACGAGGCCGCGCTCCTGGCGTGTCGCGACCGCTTCGTGGCGCTCGGCGCCGCTGACGCACAAGACTTCGTCGACAACGGTGGGGGCGAAGAGGACATCGAGTCGATGAGCACGCCGGAGCGGCTCGTCGTGTTCTTGACCGACGGCGTACCGACGTCGCACGGCGTGCCCCGCAACCAGGCGGACTCGAACCTGACGCAGAGCTTCGAGGATCGCAGGCGCTCGATCGAGGCCGCCGCGACATTGGCCGAAGAGACCGGCGCGAAGCTCGTGGCCTTCTCGATCATCTCGAGCGAGGACACCAACCGTACGAGGACGACATTGCCGCATTGCGTGTCGGCATGCGGCGGCGGCAAGCACGTCAACGTGCTCGACGTCGAGCAGCTTTCGGCCACGCTGTGCGGCGATTCGCTCGACTCCGTTCTCGCGGTGAAGATTCGCAACACGACGATCGGAAGCGACTACGTCAGCGCCGACCTGGCGCCCGGCGGCTTCTTCTCGCAGCAGGTTCCCGTCGCGTTCGTGGGGACGGCGAGCCCGGACGGAACGGTCGAGAACACGATCGAGGTCGTCGCCACGGCATTCTCCGGCGTGTTGGAGAGGGCGGTTACCGTCACGACGACCGTGCGAGTCGTCGATCGCCCGACCTTCGTCGCCTACGCTCACACCGCCACCACGACCCCGCAGAGCGCGCCC
>CAYMRB010000163.1:0-19446 GCA_964392615.1 uncultured Planctomycetia bacterium
ACTTCGCCAGCTACCTGATGCGGCGAGTGGAGGCCGAGGTGTTGATCGACGCGCTAAACCAGATCACCGGAGGTTCGGACCTATACACCAGCGCGGTTCCGGAGCCTTTCACGTATATTCCCAACAGCATGTCTGCCGTGGAGCTGGCCGATGGTAGCGTCACCAGCTCCTTCTTGACGTTGTTCGGACGTTCCGCGCGAGCCACGGGGATGGAGACCGAACGAGCCAATGATCTTGCATCACCCCAGTGGTTACACATGCTGAATTCGGCCACAATACAGAGCAAGCTCCAGACTGGCCCGAGGCTCGCAGCGATGATCAAGGCAGGCGGCAAACCGCATGAGATTGCCGAGAGGCTCTACCTGACGATTCTCTCGCGGTTTCCGACGGCTGCCGACGTTCAGGCTGCACAGGAGCACGCCAAGGCCGGAGTGTCGAAGGGGCGCGATGTGTGGATCGATGTCGCCTGGGCGTTGATCAACAGCCCCGAGTTTCTGCTGCGGCATTGATAGCCGTCGACGCGAATGATGTGAAGAAACAACGAGTCGTCTTCCTGGACAATCAAGGGAGAATCGAAATCGTGACTTCAAGCCAAGACCCGGACAACCGAGACTCTCTCTCACGGCGCGAGGCCATCCGACGTGGAGCGTTGGGCGCGGCGAGCATGACCGCGGCCGGCAGCTTGGGCCCCCGCGTCTTCGCGACTCCGGCCGAGGAGACGCCCAAGCCGACAGCCGCCGAGCTGAAGGCGACCCGAGACGCGGCGGCCAAGGAGAAGGCCAAGAAGAAGGGCAAGGTCAAGTCGGTCATCCAGATCTTCCTGTGGGGCGGGATGTCGCACAACGACACCTGGGACCCGAAGCCCGGTTCGGGCTACGACTACCTGGGCCAGTTCGACAAGGTCATCCCCACCAACGTGAAGGGGATCCAGCTCGGCGCGCTCTTCCCCCACCTGGCGAAGCAGGCCGACAAGTACTCCCTGATCCGCAGCATGACCCATGGCATCAACGGCCACGAGACCGCGGCCTACCTGATGCAGACCGGCCACAAGCCCGGCGGGCGGCTGGCCTACCCAAGCGTGGGCGCGATCTTCGCCTACTCCAAGAGAGAGGAGTACAAGGGGCTGCTGCCGCCATACGTCGTGATGCTGCGAGCAGCCGGACGATTCTCCGAAGAGGGCTTCTTGGGCCCGGCGTACAAGCCCTTCGCCACGGGCGGAGATCCGAACGCGGCGCGCTTCGAGGTGCAGGGAATCGTCAACCGGGGAGTCAACGACGCCCGACAGGCGGCCCGCCGCGAGCTCGTCGACAAGATGAACGTCATGGGCTACGGCCTCGCGGACGTCCCGGAGATGGCCGAGGCCGAGGAAGCCAAGCAGAGGGCCTACGGGCTGATCCTGGGCAAGGGGAAGGAGGTGTTCAACCTCTCGAACGAGCCCACGGAGCTCAGAGATCGCTACGGCCGGCACACGTTCGGGCAGGAGTGCCTGGCGGCGCGGCGGATGGTCGAAGCGGGTGTGCCCTACATCACGATCAGCTTCCCCGGCGGCTGGGATACGCACGGCAACCACTTCGCGACGATGAAGCGACAGTGCGGCTGGTTGGACCAAGGACTGGCAACGCTGCTCGGGGACCTGAGCGACAAGGGTCTGCTCGACAATACTCTGGTCTGGTGCACCGGCGAGTTCGGCAGGACGCCGAAGGTGTCTTGGGAGCCGCCGTGGAACGGTGGTCGCCACCACTTCGGGGCCGTCTTCTCCGTTCTGGTCGCAGGTGGCGGGTTCAAGGGCGGCCGCGTCGTCGGCTCGTCCGATGAGAAGGGCGAGAAGGTCAAGGAAAGGCCCGTCTATCCGGCGGACCTGCTCGGCAGCTTCTACCTGTTGGCCGGCATCGACGCCAGCGCCAAGCTGCCCCACCCCCTGGGGTTCGACGCCCATGTCCTCGACACCGAGAAGGAAGGCATGAGGTCGACCGGACTCCTGGAAGAGATCATGTAGTCGTCGATGACATTTGCCGAACTGCGCGCGGGAGGCTACCGGCCTCCCGCGCCGGACGCTGCTAGAGCTAACGGTGCCCGATGAGTAGATACAACAGGCTTCCGATCTTGGCGGTGGCCGTCCTCATGGCCACGACGACCTCCGCGTGGGCGCAGAGGCAGTACATCGGCTACGTCTATCCCGCCGGCGGCCAGCAGGGCGCGACCTTTCCGATCAAGCTGGGCGGACAGGTGCTCCTCGATCCTTCCGACGTGGTCGTGAGCGGAGAAGGGGTCTCCGTTCGGCTGATCGACTACTACAAGGTCTGGAACAACCAAGAACTCCAGATGCTGAGACAGCAGCAAGCCGAGCTGCGGAAGAAGAACACGACGGTGGGCGACGTGCTGGCCGCCAAGATGGCCTGGTTCGAGTTTCCGGCGCGCATCGGCCCAGAAGCAGATCCCACCGCCGTGGACGGCCCCGAGCTGTCCGAGAAGGAGCAGGCGAAGGCGAACCTGATCGAACGGATCCAGAGGGTCTTCAACGAAGACGAGCGCACGCCGGCCGTCCCGGCCCACCGCGAGCTCGTCTTCGCCGAAGTCACGATCGCGCCCGACGCCAAGCCGGGCCGACGAGAAATCCGGGTGATCACCAAACGCGGCATCTCCAACGCACAGCCCTTCTACGTCGGCCAAGTTCCCGAGGTCGCGCGCAAGCCGATCAAGACCTGTCGCAAACCGGTGCTCGGCAAGGAGCGTGCGGCCCGACGCAACCGACCGCCGCAAGAGGAGGAGATGGGCATCACCGTGCCGTGCACGATGAACGGCCAGCTCGCCGCGGGCGAGGTGAACCGGTACCGTTTTCAGGCGAGCAAGGGGCAGCGCCTGCTCATCTCCGCCAAGGCCCGGCAGTTGATCCCCTACGTCGCCGACGGTGTTCCCGGTTGGTTCCAAGCCGTACTCAGGCTGCACGACTCGGGCGGCAAGGAGCTGGCCTACAACGACGACTTCCGTTTCGACCCCGACCCGGTGCTCTTCTATGAGGTCCCCGCGGACGGTGAGTATGTGCTCACCATCAACGAGGCGCTCTTCCGCGGCCGCGAGAGTTTCACATACCGCATCACCATCGGCGAGTTGCCGTTCGTGACCCACGTCTTCCCGTTGGGCGGCCGTGCGGGCCAGCCGGTCAAGGTCGAGGTCGACGGCTGGAACCTGGAGAAGACCACGCTGACGCTGCCTCCCGAGAACGCGAAACCGGGGCGCCACCAAGTCTTCGCCACCGACGGCCAGATCGTCTCCAACTATGTGCCGTTCGCGCTGGACACGCTGCCCGAGTGCCTGGACCAGGAGCCCAACGACGAGCTGTCCAAGGCGCAGAAGGTGACCCTCCCCATGATCGTCAACGGACGCGCGGATCGCCCGGGCGACTGGGATGTCTTCGCGGTGGAGGGAAAGGCCGGTGAGACCATCGTCGCGGAGGTGAACGCGCGCCGACTCGGCTCCCCGTTCGACTCGTTCGTCAAGATCACCGGTGCGGATGGCAGGGTGATCGCGCTGAACGACGATCATCACGACGTTGCGTCCGGGTTGAACACCGATCACGCTGACTCCTACCTCATGTTCAAGCTACCCGCCGACGGGAAGTGCTTCGTTCACCTCGGCGACACGAGGCGACACGCCGGGAGGGAGTACGCCTACCGACTCCGCATCAGCCGCCCGCAGCCCGATTTCGCGCTGCGCGTCGTCCCGTCCCGGATCGTCATCCGCGGCAAGTCGGCCGCCAACGTGACCGTGTTCGCCATCCGCAAGGACGGGTTCAAGGGGCCGATCAAGCTGAGCTTCAAGGACTTGCCCGAGGGGTTCGTATCGGGAGGCGCCACGGTGCCGGCGGGCAAGGAGGTGGCGAGGCTGGCGCTGAGGACCAGCCTGGCGGAGACGGAAGAGTCGGTCCACCTCACCGTCAACGGCACTGCGACCGTCGGAAAGCGCAAGATCGCCCACGACGCCATACCCGCCGAGGACAGAATGCAAGCCTTCCTGTGGCGCCATCTGCTGCCCGCGGAAGACCTGCCGGTCCTGGTCTTCAATCCGGCCTACCAGCCACCAACCGACCGCGTCCGGCCGCCGATCCGCGATGCGGATCGACCGAAGGGTGTGAAGCGCACGTTGACGAAGGCATCGGTCACCGGTCGCTTGCGACAGATCGAAGGCCTCTATCAACAGTGGTTCTTCACGGACGCTTTCGCCAACCGCCAGATCGCGAGCATCGAGGCCCGCCTCATTCGCTGAGCGGGGAACACGGCTGAGCAGTCCGTGCCCTCGGACGGAGGCGGCACGGCGACGGAGGCGGCACGGCGACGGGGCCCCTACGCCCTTGCACCCCCGCAAGCGCCTGACATACTGTCGCCATGAGCACTCCCGAGACGTTCTACATCACGACGGCGATCGACTATCCGAACAGCGCCCCGCACATGGGGCATGCGTACGAGAAGGTCGTCGCCGACTTCTACGCGCGCACCGCCCGGCTGCGCGGCTGGCGCACGCGATTCCTGGTCGGTCTCGACGAGCACGGCCAGAAGATCCAGGAGGCCGCCGCGGGAGCCGACAGCTCGCCGCAGGCGTTCGTCGACGACAAGGCCGTCGTGTTTCGCGAGCTGTATCAATACCTCGAGATCACGAACGACGACTTCATCCGGACGTCCGAGCCGCGGCACCACGAGTTCGTCCGGGGGCTCTACGAGCGCGTTCGCGATGCGGGTGACATCTACAAGGGCGTCTACGTCGGCGACTACTGCATCGGGTGCGAGAAGTCGCTGTCGAAGTCGGAGCTCGTCGACGGCAAGTGCCCCGTCCACGACCGCGAGACGACGCCGATCGAGGAGGAGAGCTACTTCTTCCGCCTCGGCAAGTATCGCGACGTGGTGCGCGAGCACATCGAGAAGCACCCGGAGTTCGTCGTGCCGACGGAACGCCGCAACGAGGTGCTGGCGCGGCTGCGCGAGGACGTGCTCGACCTGTCGATCTCGCGCTCGACGTTCGATTGGGGCATCCCGCTGCCGGACGACGCGGAGCACGTGCTCTACGTGTGGTTCGACGCCCTGTCGAACTACATGTCGGCGCTCTGCAAGCCGGACGACATCAGCGCGGAGTACTGGCCGGCGCAGTGTCACGTAATCGGCAAGGACATCCTGTGGTTCCACGCGTTCATCTGGCCCGCGATGCTGCTCTCGGCGGGTCATGAGCTGCCGAAGCAGATCTACGCCCACGGCTTCATACTCGACAAGGGCGGCCGCAAGATGGCGAAGCAGCTCGGCAACGTCGTCGATCCGCTCGAGGTCTGTCGCGAGTACTCCGTCGACGTGCTGCGCTACTATTGCCTGCGCGCGTTCTCGAGCGGCTCGGACGGCAAGTTCTCGGTCGAGGACCTCGAGAAGCGCTACGACCGCGAGCTCGCCAACGACTTCGGCAACCTGGTGATGCGCGTGACGAAGCTCGTCGAGACGCGCTGCGACGGCGAGGTCGGCCCACCGGCAGAGACGAACACGGTCGCGGCGCCGTTCGACCATAGCGGGGTCATCGCGGAGTTCCTGCGCTTTGCGGATGCGCGCGAGCACCACCGCGGGCTCGACGGGCTGTGGTCGTTCGTCCGCTCGATCAACGCGTATCTCAACGATCAGGCGCCGTGGAAGCTCACCGACCCGGACGCCGTCGCCGCCGTGCTGTATCACGCGCTCGACGGCCTGCGGACCGCTGTCCACCTCGTCGAGCCGGTCATGCCGGCGGTCGCGCAACAGGCGGCAGCCGGCCTCGGCTTTCCGATCGGCGCGCTCGCCGACCTCGAGCCGTGCACGGCGACGTATCGCGTCGCGAAGGCCCCGGCGCTGTTCCCGCGACGCGAGAAGCCGAAGAAGGACACCGCCTCGGGCGAGACTCCAGCCGCCAAGCCGGCGAAGGCAAAGAAGGGCGCGCAGAGTGGCGAGAAGGATCCGTTCGCCAAGCTCGACTTGCGCGTCGGCATCATCCGCACGGTTCGCGAACACCCGGACGCCGACAAGCTCTTCGCGATGGAGGTCGACATCGGCGAGGACGAGCCCCGCTCCATCTGCGCCGGCCTGCGCGAGTTCCTCACGGTGGATGAGCTGCAGGACCGCAAGGTCCTCGTGCTGGCGAATCTGAAGCCGGCGAAGATGCGCGGCGTCGACAGCCGCGGCATGGTGCTGGCCACGGACCTCAGCGACGGACGAGTCGTCCCTGTCGACCCGGGCGCGGCGGACGTCGGCGCTGCAGCGACGGTCGAGGGCGTCGAGTCGGCGCCGAAGAAGAAGCTCTCGAAGAGCGAGTTCGACAAGGCGCCGCTCGCGATGGCCGACGGGCGTGTCACGTACGGCGGCAGGCCGCTGCAAACACCAGCCGGTTCGATCGACTGCGCCGCCGAAGACGGCGCTCCGGTACGTTGATCGCGGCACCAAGCGGCACGCCCAAGCCTCTGTAGCAGACCGAGTTACCTCTTTCCGGATGGTGGAAAGATGTTGCCCCCCTAGCAGCAGAATGGTACAACTCCCGCTTCATCGTGAGATCCAGCATGGCGGATTCTCGCCAACAGGAGAGAATGGCGGAACCTTGGCTCGGCGCGGAGCCGAGTGGTCCGCTCGGCGCGGCGCGCGTGGCGCACAGCCGGATGTTTCACGGGGACTGCCGTCAGCTGAAGCGGACGCGAACGAAGACGTAGCAGAGACGACTCGCCGCAACCGGCTGGTCGGGGCGGGCCGGAACCCGGTGTACGCGATCAGCCGCGGCCAATGCGAAGACCGCGTTGGCCTTGGCGCAAGTTCGAGTCTTCTGGAAGGAACGAGGATCTGGTGACCTTGGAGAAGCGGCTCCCTGGGAGTGTGGAGACAGCGGACCGGCCGAGCGACGAGCTCGACGCGGCCATCCACTCCGCTCACGAGTGCCTCAGGCGCCTGTTCCACGCCGAGGACGGCGACGATTTCCCAAACCCGTCGTCCGTCTGGCGCTCGGACCGCGCGGGTAAGACCGAAGTCGGCGGCTTCTGGTGCGGTGAGCTCGAAGCCGACACGACGCTCGAGTCCGATTACATCCTGTTCCTCTACCTGCTCGACCCGCGCGCTTATCGGAACAAGATCCGCAAGCTCGCGAATTACGTGCTGCGCCAGCAGCTCGACGACGGCAGCTGGAATATCTTCTACGACGGACAGGGCGAGATCAGCGCGTCCGTGAAGGCCTACGTCGCCCTTCGCCTCGCCGGCCACTCGGCGGACGAGCCGTGCTTGCAGCGCGCACGCGATGCGATCCTGCGCATGGGCGGTGCGGAGAAGGCCAACAGCTACACGAAAATCTACCTATCCCTGCTGAACCTCTACTCGTGGGGACGCTTGCCGGCTCTGCCGCCGGAGCTCGTTCTCCTGCCGAGGTTCTTCTACTTCAACATCTACGAAATCTCGTACTGGTCGCGCGCGATTCTCATCCCGTTGTCGATCCTGTACGCGAAATGGCCGGTATCCGGCCGCGTCGTCTCCGGCGACGTGAAATCGATCGACGAGCTGTTCGTCGACCCGCCGGCGCACGGCTCCGTCAACGGAAACGGGACGCGGGCGCTCGGCTCCAACGGCAACGGCAACGGCAACGGCAACGGAACCTCTCACGCGTCGGGCCTGTTCGCGGCGCTCGAGAGCAACGGCGGCGCGCCCGCAAACGGCAACGGCAACGGCAACGGCAACGGGTCCAGCAACGGCAACGGCACCCGTCGCAACGGCAACGGATCGCGCCACGGCCAGCTGATCAGCTGGCGCAGCTTCTTCTCGGCCGTCAACGGCATTCTGAAGCTGGTCGAGAAGGCGCCCCTCAAGCCGCTGCGCTCGATCGCGTTGCGCAAGGCCGAGCAGTGGATGGTGCACCGCCTGCAGGACTCCGACGGCCTCGGCGCGATCTTCCCGTCGATGGTCAACAGCGTCCTCGCGATGCAGTGCCTCGGCTACGCGAGCGATCACCCGCTGATCATCGAAGGCCTCGAGAAGCTCTACGAGCTCGAGATCGAGGACGGCGACGAGATCCGCCTGCAGCCCTGCCTGTCCCCGGTCTGGGACACGGCCCTCGCGATGAACGCGCTGGGCGAGTCCGGATTCGCTGCGGACTCCGAGCAGATGATCGAGGCGGGCCGCTGGCTCGTCTCCAAGGAAGTGCGCCGACCGGGCGACTGGCAGAAACGCGTACGCGACGCCGAGGTCAGCGGTTGGCCGTTCCAGTTCCGCAACGACTTCTACCCGGACATCGACGACACCGCCGCCGTCATCATGGCGCTCGGCAGGATCGTCCCGGACCGCGTGCCCGGCATCGCCGGAGCGATGGAGCGCGGCCTCAACTGGATGGTCAGCCTGCAGTGCTCGAACGGCGGTTGGGCCGCTTTCGACGCCGACGTCGAGCGCGAGGTGTTCAACCAGGTCCCCTACGCGGACCACAACGCCATGCTCGATCCGGCCTGCGCCGACATCACGGGGCGGGTTCTCGAGATGTTCGGCCGCTTGCCGCGGCTGCGGCGCTACGCCAAGGTGCGCCGCGCGATCCGCAACGGCATCCGGTACCTGAAGGACGCCCAGGAGGAGAATGGCTCCTGGTACGGCCGCTGGGGTGTCAACTACATCTATGGCACCTGGCAAGCCCTGAAGGGACTGATGGAGGTCGGCGAGGCTCCGAGCCAGCCGTACATCCGCAAGGCCGTCGAGTTCCTCGTCAGCCGCCAGAACGCCGACGGCGGCTGGGGCGAAACCTGCGCGACCTACGACGATCCAGAGCTCGCCGGGCGCGGTCCGTCAACCGCTTCGCAGACCGCGTGGGCGCTGATGGGCATGATCGCGGCGGGCGAGACCGAATCGCCGGTCGTCGAGCGCGGCATGAAATACCTGCTCTCGCACCAGGGCGCGGACGGCAATTGGGAAGAGGAGCACTGGACGGGCACTGGCTTCCCGTCGGTCTTCTACCTCAAGTACCACCTGTACCGTCTGTACTTCCCGCTCTTCGCGCTCGGCATGTACAAGAACGCGCGCACGGACGCCCGCAGCGTCCTCGAGCGGCTCGATCTCGACCTCGACCGGGCGCCGCGCCAGAACGACGTTCCGAACGGCGCGAACGGCCGGCGGACGACCGCTGTCGGCGGCAGCAGACGGCTGCGCTCGCTGTTCGGCCTGTTGGGGTAGCTTGGCCAGCTCGTCGTCCCCTCGCATCGCCGTGATCGCGGCTCTCGCCGAGGAGCTGCACGCGTTCGTGCCGCTCGTCGATGCGCGGCACGTCGCACGCCGAGATCGACGCTGCTTGGACGCGCGGCTCGCGGGTCCCCACGGTGACGCCGACGTGCTCTTCGTGCGCACGGGCATCGGTGCGAAGCGCGCCGAGCGCGAGACAGCCGCGGCGCTGGAACGATACGACGTCGGGGCGGTGATCGCCGTCGGGTTCGCGGGCGGCCTCGACCCGTCGCTCGCGACCGGCGACGTCGTCGTCGCGGACCCGGTCAAGGTCCTCGGCGATCCGCCGTGCGAGTTGCGCGCGGCTGCGCAGCTACTCGCCGCGGCCTCGAACCTCGCCGTACGGCGCGGCCGCGTTCTGAGCGGGGAGAGCGTCATCCGGACGTCCGCCGAGAAGCGCCGCCTCGGCTCGGAACACGACGCGCTGGCGATCGAGATGGAGTTCGCCGGCATCGCGCGCGCGGTCGGCGACGTCCCGACGATCTATCTGCGCGCCATTCTCGACGATGCGGGCCTCGACCTGCCGCTCGACTTCTCGCGCGTGGTCGACGGCGACGGCCGATTGCGCCCGCTGCGCATGGCCGCTGCTCTCCTGCGACACCCCGGCGCCGTGGCGGGGCTGCTGGACCTGCGGCGTCGCGTCGAGACGGCGTCGCGCGCGTTGGCCGCATGCGTGGCGGAGCTCGTCACCGCGCTGCAGCCCGAGGAGAGTGACCGCGATGACTGATGCCCGCCTCCCCCCACTGGCGCTCCGTCCGCTCCACTACCGTTACCTGCGCGAGCTCGTCGCTGCGCCCGAGCTCGAGCGCTTTCTCGGCGGTCACGGGCTCGACCTCGCCGTCACCGACCAAGCCGACGCCGTGCGCGTGCGTGTCGCGGCGGGAATCGAGCTTCTGGAGCGACGCGTGCTCGCCGCGTTCGTCGCCGCGTGGCGACGGCAAGCGTGGGCGTGCCTCGTGTGGGCCATCGCCGCGGGCATCGGCTTCGGCGCCGGGATGGGCCTCGACGGACCGAGAGCAGTGGTCTGCGCGGTCCTCCTCGGAGTCGCCACGCCGATCGCGCTCGCCGCGCTGAGGGCTCAGTTCCGCCTGCGTCGCGACATGGCGCTCCTGCGCGTAGTCCGCACGCGCTACCGCGGGCCGGTCGCGGCGTGCGAGAGCAGCGAGGAGCTCGTCGAGCTCGCCCGGGAAATCTGGAGCGAGGTCGGCGCGCTGACCGCCCGGTGACAGCGCGCTGACCCGTCCGGAACTGCCTGCCCCGACCGCGATTCCTAGCGGTCGTCGTCGGGCCCGGAGGCGGGCACCGTGCCGGCATCGTCGTCCAAGTGGAACGTCGTCGCCTCGACGCTGCCGTCGTCCGCTCCCGCGAGCTCGGCCTGGAGCACCTGTGCCTCCTCGAGCCACCTGCCGTGCTCCCAGGAGTGATCCGGCGGCGCCTCGAGCCGTAGCACCTGCGTCAGCGCATCGCCGGCCTCGCCGAACTCCTCGGCCTTGTTCAGCGCCTGCGCGAGGCGCAGCCAGTTCTCGCCGAACGTCGGACACTTCTCGCACGCGTCGCGGAGGATCGCCAGCCCCTCCTCGAGCGTGCCGACCGTGTAGCCGAAGCCGGCGTCCTGCGTCTCGACCATCAGCGTGCCGAGGAAGCGCGCCGGGCCGCAGGAATCGAACGTCTTGCCCGCGGGCATCGCGTAGGCGATCCGGATGCGCAGCGCCATCGCCTCGATCAGATCGTTGGACGGGAGCGCCTCCTCCTTGGCCTGTGCGGCGAGGCACTGGGCCAGGTAGTAGTGCGTCTCGACGCGATAGCCGATGCGCAGGATGGCCTCGCGTCCGAGCCGCTGACCCTGCGTCGCGAACTTGAGCCGCTCGGCGCGATCGGTGTGGTTGTGCGCCAACCACGCGCACGCCCGCACGGCGCGCCACAGCGCCTCGTACTTGTTCACGGGCGAGACCGACAGCAGCGCCGTCTCGAGCGAGTACTCGACCTTCGTGCCAGGTCGGCGCGGCTCGGTGTAGTGCTCGTCGATCGACGCGATGCGCTCGGCGAGGACGTCCGCGTCGAGCTCTGGGTACTCCCGGATCTTCGAGAGCCCGGGGTCGATGAACTCCGGGCCCGAGCAGCCCGCCGTCCACACGACCGCGCAGACCACTGCCAACAGGCTCACGCGCGCGGTCATGGCACGGCGCGGCCTACTTCTTCTGCTTCTCTTCTGCATGACCGAACCTCTTCTGCAACTCTTCCAACCATGGCTTGCGGATCCGCTCGAACTCCTCGCAGCCCATCGTCTTCAGGAGAGTGCGGGCAGCCGGATCCTCGGCCATCTCATCAAATGCAGCGATGATGCGTTTCTGCTCGTCACTCGGCGGTCGACCGCCCGCAGCCGTCTGTGTGGCCCGAGCGGCGTCCGTCGGGGGGTCACCCTTCGCCTTCTTCTCCGTGACGCACCGACCGACGAGAACGACGAAAGCGAGTGGATAGTAGTCAGACTGGCGCGCGATCTCCAGGTTTTTCAAGCGCCCGAGCTTCTCCAGCGAGGCGTAGTCTCGCCCGTCGACGACGACGGCAGCGACCCTGCCCTTGCCGAGCTGGTAGAGCGCGGTCGACGTGCGGGTCGTCGGTTTGCCCTTCCACGCCGCGGGCCCCTTCCCCCCGGAATCGGCTCCGTTGGCGGCCTTTCCGGCCGGAAACACGATGCGCTCGAGGTAGCGAGGCTCGTACAGCGCACCGCCCGCGACCACCTGGCCGGCGAGGTCGGCGGCCGTGCGCCCCGAGCCCTTCGGCACGAGCAGGTAGAACCGCTGTCGCGGCAGCGCCTCGAGCACGACCTCGAGGCCGAGCGTCCGCCTGTGCTCGAGGTAGAAGCCCGGACTGACGACCGCGACGCGGGCGCTGCGCTCCTTCAGGGCCGCGAGCGCCGGTTTGGGCCTGTTCTGGTAGGTGGCGGTGACCGTCGCGAGCCCCGTCTTCTTCTCGAGGTATTTCGACAGCTCGGCGAGGAAGCCGGCCGCGGCCTTCGGCGAACCCGGCGCGCCCGGCTGGACGATCGCGACGTCGACCGGCTCCGCGGCCGCGGCCGCGGGTTCGTCGGCACGCGACGAGAAGGGTGCGAGCGCCAGGACGAGCGCGCAGGCTCGAGCCAAGGCTCGCGTGGGAACGACGGTTTGCATCCGGGCACCTCCGAGTTCATTGGAGCATGGGCCGGCCGCGGGATCCACCGCGGCCTCCTGGTGTATCGAGACGACACAACAAAACGACACAATCCGTGGTTCACGGACCGATGGGCGAACCGCGTCGGGACGCGATGGCCCCTACAAGCGGCCCCGGGCCGAGTGGCCCGGCCTTTGCGAAAGGACCGATCGCGTCCAGGGGACTTCGTACAGCCGACAAGATCGGAGGCCAGGTGACTGCCATGACATCTGCACTTTCTGCGACGTCTGCCGTCGTCCGAGTGATTCTCGTGGTCGGGATTCTCAGCGCAGCCGTTCCAGCCCTCGCCCAACCGGCCGCAGCACAGGAGGCACCGGTCGCCCCCTCCCCGCAGGAGGACGATGGCATCACGACGCGATCGTATCAGCTCCAACACGCCAAGGCCCACGAGGTCGCGGCGGTGCTGCAAAGCCTCGTCCATGCGAGCCCTCTCGCCCGAACGTCCTCCTCGCGAACTTCCTCGCGGAGCAGGACCATCTCGCGTCGGGTGACGCCGACCTCGCCAATCGTCGGAGGCTCACTCCGCATCGTCTCGCTCGCCGCGACGAACACTCTCCTGATCCAGGCGAGCGCGAAGGACTACAAGGAGGTCCAGCACATCCTCGACATGGTCGACGTCAAGCGGCGACAGGTTCACTTCGAGTCGGCGATCGTCGAGGTCGCGGCGGACTCCGACCTCAATCGCACCCTCGGCGCGCTCGCCAGCGGGATCGATGCGAAGGCGAACGGATCGGAGGATGAGCCCGATCCAGCCGCCGCACCCGGAGAGCTCGACGGGATGCTGCGACGCAGCGATCTTCAGGCGCTCGTTCAGCTCCTGAAGAAGGACCGGGACTCGCAGGTCCTCGCCTATCCCTTCGCGAAGGCCAACGAAAACGTCGAGACTCGCATCGAGCTCACCGAGACCCGCTTCGTCACGAACACGGCAACGGTGAACTCGGCGACAACGACTAGCCAGCAGGGCGAGGACGCCGGGATCGAATTCTCGATCGTCCCGACGATCAGCGCCTCTGGCGAGTCGATCCAGCTCGACCTGAACCTGACGATCTCGGACTTCACGCGGCAGGCGGCCGCCCCGAATATCCTGCCGGCGAAAGTCAGGATTCGCGTGAACTCCTCGATGACGGTCGCGGATGGGAAGATCGTCGTCATCGGGGGACTCTCTCGTCTGAACCGCTCGGGGACGAACGCGGTCGCAAGCGACCTCTACGTCTTGCTCCGCGCACGCGTCATGAAGTAGAGGACCGACCTCCGGGGCTAGCGCTCGTCCGCGGGCGCCTCTCGCCGCTCGAAGAACCGCAGCACCGCCGGCAACAGCAACACGGTCGCCAGCAGAACGACCAACAGCCCGACGACCATCATCATGCCGAGGCTCGCGACGCCGCGATGGCTGGCCGTGCCCATCGCTCCGAAGCCGCACATCGTCGTCAGAAACGACAGCGTCACGGCGGCCGCGGTCGTTCGTCCGACGACGCGCGCGGAGTTCGTCTCGCGGAAGCGGTGCAGCATGTGCACGCCGCCGTCGATCCCGCAGCCGATGAGGATCGGCAGCGCGAAGAAGTTGGCCAGGTTGAACGTCAGCCCGATCAGAGGCAGAAGCTCGAGCAGCCACAGCAGGCCGATCGCCAACGGCACCATCGCCAGGAGCGAATCGCGAATACTGCGGAGATCGAGGAGCAGGAACAGGAAGACGATGCCGAACGAATACGCCGCCGCGAGCAGGAATCCCTGCCGCATGCGCCACGCGGACTCGTACACCTGCACGGGCGCGCCGGTGACGTCGGGGTCGATCTCGCGCATCGCGGTGATGAAGCGCTCCATCGGCTCTTCCTGCCAGATGTCCTCCTGCGCGTACGCGTAGACGATGAAGCGATCCTCGGCCTTCGAGACGAGCCGCCGCCGCAGGATCTCCGGCAGGTCCCTCGGCTCCGTTCGCCGTGGACGCAGCGCCTCGCACAGCCCGGTGAGCAGACCGTGCGCCTCGCCGAGCCACGCCGCCTGGAATGGCGCCAACCGCGCCGCGGCGTCCTCGCCGCCCTCGTCAAGCGCCTCGACGATCGCGTTCGCCGCGTCGCTCATCGCGAAGACCTCCTTGGCCATCGCGAGGCTCTCGTCGTCGCCGCGACGCACGAGGGCCGACGAGGCCGCATCGAGCGAGTCGAGCAACGCGCCGACGGAATCGACCAGCGCGTCGGGGTCGACGTCGGCCGATGGCGCCGCCGGGGCCAGCTGCTCGAGACCGAGCTCGGTCCACGCCGACGTCAGGATCGCGTGCTTCGCGTCCTGCTCGTCGGGAAGGTACTTCAACACGCTCTCGTACGCGCCGACGATGCCGTCGGCCTTGGCCTTCTCGAGACGCTCGACGCGCGCGCGCACGGTCTCGAGGTCGTTGCAGATGAACGCCGCGTACCACGTCGAGAAGTCGGTGTCCTCGATGAGCCTCATCTCCCACTGCACCGACTCGAGGTTCTGCGCCTGCAGATCGAGGAGATTGGCGCTGTACGGCAGCCCCTCGATCCGCGTGACGCCGACGGCCGTGACGATGCCGAGGACGACCAGAATCGGCCATCGCCATCGCGGCACGCGGTCGAGCCCGGGAACGCGCACACGCCGGATGCGCAGCGCGCCGTGACGGAGAATGCCGATGCGATCCGCCTGCAGGATCAGCACGGGCAGTAGCGTCACCATCGTCAGGAAGCAGATCAGCACGCCGGCGCCGGCGATGAAGCCGAGCTCGCGCAGGCCCTGGAAGTCGACGAACAGCGTCATGAAGAACGCGCCCGCCGTGGTCACGGCACCGGTTCCGATGCTCGCGCCGGTCGTTTGCAGCGTGCGGACGATCGCTCCGTCGACCGAGCCGTCGCGGTCGAGCTCCTCCTGGTAGCGCGCGACGAAGTGGATGCCGAAGTCTATCCCGAGGCCGACGAGCATCGCGGCGAACACGATCGACAGCAGGGTCAGATAGCCGATCGTCAGCATCGTGACGCCGAACGTCAGCAGGATCGCGACGCCGAGGCACACGACCGACAGGAGCGGGCGCACGAGTCGCCGGAAGAACACGACGAACAGCACGAAGACCCCGATGAGAGCGGCGATCGTCGCGCGGCGCATGTCGCGGTCGGTCGTCATCATCTCGTCGGCCTGCAGCACCGGCCGACCGGTCAGTCCCATCTCGACGCTCGGGAACCGCTCGCGCACGCGATCGAGCGCACCGCGCACGGCGAGGAGAGGCTCGCGGATGAGCTCGACGGTGCCGGTGTCCTTCTGCGGCAGGATCTCGACGAGGACGTACTTCTCGTCGATCCCGCCGGTCGCCTTGTCGATCCGACCCGTCGTCAGGTAGCCGAGCTCGCGCAGCGGCCCATCGACGCCTTCCTCGAGCTGCTCGACCAGGCCGCGCGGCGAGCGTCCCTCGAGCGCCGCGAGCATCGCTTCGAGCGTGTGCCTGAGCATACGGCCCGCGTGCTCCTCCAGCGCCGTCGCGCCCGCGCCTTCCGCGCCATCGCCGGCCGCTTCGGCGAGGCGATCGACGTCTAGCAGCTCCGCGAACAGCGCGAACAAGCGATCCAGGCGATCGAGGTCCACGAGGCGGCCCAGCTCGTCGCGGCGCGCGGTGAGGCTCTCGACGAGCGCGCGCAGATCCGCCGGGCTCTGGTACAGGAGCCCGTAGCCGACCTCGCTCGGCTCGATGCGGTGAAAGACCCACTCGACGTGCTCGGTGAGCTCTTCGACCTCGGTCGCGACGGCCGCGGCCACGCGCGCGGCGCGCTGCGGATCGTCACCGATCTCGATGGCGACGTAGAGAAACTCGAGGTCGGCGAACTCCTCGAGAAACGCGAGGTACCGCTGGTTGTACTCCAGGTCGGCACCGACGAGATCGTTCTGGTCGGTCTTGAGATTCCACGACCGCACCGTCGTCACCGCCGCCAGCGCGACGAGCACTGCGTAGACGAACATCGTCCTCCACGGATGGCGGACGACGCGCTCGGCGAGGAATTGAAGGAGGCGCTCCATCACGGCGCGAGGCCCTCTTCGCGGAAACTGGGTCGCATTTGGCTTGGACTCTTCCGCCGTCGAACCATAATGACTCGATCCTCGGAATTCCACCCCGTGCCAAACCCGAACGAATCCCCGAACGAGTTCAGCAGCATCGACCAAGCGGTCGAGGCCATCGCCGCCGGCGGCCCCGTCATCGTCGTCGATGACTCCGATCCTGACAACGCTGGCGACTTCATCTGCGCGGCGGAAAAGGTCACGCCGGAGATCGTCAACCAGATGAGCTCCGGCGGCTGCGGCCAGCTCTTCGTCGCGCTCCTGCCGGATCGCGCTGCCACCCTCGACCTCGAGCCGCTGACGAGGCAGGGGCCGTCATCCCCGAGCCGCGCGAATGTGACGATCGCGGTCGATCTCGAGTCGACGGCCTCCGGGGTGTCGGCGACCGACCGCGCGGCGACGATCCGTGCCCTGGCGGCCCCGGAGACCCGTCCGTCAGACTTGCGTCGGCCGGGCAATATCCACCCGCTGATCGCGCGCGAAGGCGGCGTCCTGCGCCGGGCGCGCCACACGGAGTCCGCGGTCGACCTCGTGCGCCTGGCCGGGCTCAGGCCGGCCGGCGTCCTGACGCAGATCCTCGACGACGCCGGCGACGTCGCGCGACGCTGCCACCTCGTCGCGCTCGCGCGCCGACACGACATCCCGATCGTCACGATCCGGGACCTCCTGCGGTATCGACGTCGACACGAGAAGCTGGTCGAACGTGCCGTCGAGACCGTGGTTCCGACGGCCCCGTACGGCGATCTCCTCCTGATCGGATACCGCGTACGTCACGAAGGCCAGGAGCCGCTCGCGATCGTCAAGGGCGACCTCACCTCGATCGACAACCCCCTCGTGCGAATGCACTCGTCCTGCTTCACGGGCGACGTGCTCGGGTCGCTGCGCTGCGAGTGCGGCGACCAGCTCCAGATGGCGCTCGCCCGCATCACGGCCGAAGGCGCTGGCGCGGTGATCTACCTGCCGCAGGAGGGGCGCGGCATCGGACTCCTCGCGAAGCTCGAAGCGTACGTCCTGCAGGACAGCGGGCGCGACACCGTGGAGGCGAACCACGATCTGGGCTTCCCGACCGACATGCGCGACTACGGCGTCGGGATCCAGATCCTCAAGGATCTGGGCCTCAGCCGAATCCGACTTCTCACGAACAACCCCAAGAAACTCGACGCGTTCATCTACTACGGCTACGACCTCGAGGTCGTCGGGCAGGAGCCGCTGATCGTTCCGACGAACGTGCACAACGAGCGCTATCTCGCGACCAAACGCGACAAGCTCGGCCATCGGCTGCCGGGAGGATCCGATGCGCCGATGAAAAAGAAGGCCGGCGAGGGCGACTGAGGCCTGTAGAATTCGGACACTAGCGCACCGATGGCAGTCCGCGTTGCTCCCCGCGTCCCGTCGATCGAGAATCCATGACAGGTGCCCCCGTCATCCTCGAGTTCGGCTCGCAATCGCTGAAGGTCCATTACCAGTCCCGCAAGAGCGGCGTGTTCCGCAAGGTGCGGTTTGCGTGGAAGCTGGGCCACGAGGTGTACTCGACGGGGCGAGTATCCGATACGACCGCGCACCAGGCCATCGACACGATCGGGGAACTCCACAGGCGGGGTATCCACCCGCGCAACCTGATGGCGATCGCGACCGGTGCCCTGCGCGACGCTGAGAACCGCGATCGCTTCATCCGGCTCTTGGAGGAGAAGCTCGCGACGGAGGTCCGCGTGATCTCCGGCCGTGAGGAGGCATCGCTTCTTGCGCACGGATACCTCGAGCGACACGATACCCTACCCGCGTTGATCGCCGACATCGGCGGCGGCAGCCTCGAGCTCGTCTACCTCGGAGAGGACCGCTCGATTCTGCGCGACAGCTTGCCGCTCGGCGCGATCCGACTGCATCACCTCGGCCTCGACCGCACGCTCGAGATACTCGGCGAGGCAGGCCCCGCGAGCGAAGGACAGTGGGACCAGAATCTCGTCACGTCGTTCATCGATAGCAGCTTCGACGACGCGTCCCTCGTGTCGACCGACGAAATCTTCGCGACCGGCGGCACGGCGAAGGCCATCGCGGACGTGCTGGAGAAAACGTCGTTCACCGGCGAGGAGCTCGACGCGCTGGCGCGCCGCATCCGAACGGAGGGGCCGCCGCCGGTGCTGAAGCCCGATCGCGCCGAGGTCTTCCTGCCTGGCGTCCTCGTGCTCGCTCGCCTCATCGCCCACGCCCGCGCCGAGAAGCTGACCTACCTCAAGATTCCGGCCGGTCGGATCTTCCTGCGACGCCTGGCCCAACGCCTCGCGCGCGGTCGCAACGACGAACGCAAGCGGTTCATGATGCGCGATCTGAGAATCACGGCGATCTACCCGCGCAAGACGGGCATCCATCCGGCGCTCGACAGCCGACTGATCCAGGTCGACCCCGAACAGGACGAAGGTGAGTGAAGAGATGAGACGAGCCGAACCGCCCCCGAGGGCAGCTCTGTCAGTCTTCGTGCTCGGACTGTGGCTCGGCGCGAGCGTGATGTTTCTCGGCGTCGTCGGGTACTCGTTTCCGGGCATCGGACAGGCGCTGCGCAACAACGACAAGCTCGCGGAGCGCGTCGAGTTCGCGCCGGACGACGACGTGAAGAAGAAGTCGAGCACGCTCTGGGTGCTCGTCGGGGAGCTCAATCGGACGTACTTCTTCGGATGGAACGCGTCGCAGCTCGGCTTCGCGGCACTGACCTTGCTCGTCGCGATGCGCGACCGTCGCATCGGCGTGGTCGGCCTCGCCGGCCTCGCAGCTCTGATCGTCGTCGCGCTGACGTTCTACCTCGCCCCGGAGATCACCGAGAAGGGGCGGCTGCTCGACTTCGCCCCGCGCGATCCGCCGCCGCCGGAGCTCGCCGAGTTCCAGCGGCTCCACTGGATCTACACCGGCCTCGAGGCGGGCAAGGTCGCCCTGCTGTGCATCGCCGCGTGCGGCGGGCGGCGCG